>CAZOXB010000179.1:0-8132 GCA_964583635.1 uncultured Opitutaceae bacterium
AGTCAGCCAGCAGGCGCGCGCAATGGAGCGGCATTTCAAGACCCTGTTGATCGACCGGAGCCAGAAGCAATTTCAGCTCACCCGGGAGGGGCTGCGGGTCTACGAATCCGCGAAGGAGGTGCTGCACACCTATGACAAACTGATGTCCGAGCTGCAGGAGATGAAGAAGGTGATCAGCGGGATGATCCGCATTTCCACCATCTATTCGATCGGGCTGCACGAGCTTCCGCCCTACATCAAGCGCTTCCTGAACGACTTTCCCTCGGTGAATGTGCGCGTCGAGTACCGGCGGTCCAATCTGGTTTACGAGGACATCCTTCACAACTCGGTCGATTTCGGCCTCGTTGCCTTTCCCGTGAAGCAGCGGCAGATCGAGGTGCTTCCCTTCAGGAACGACAAACTAGTCCTGATTACGCATCCCAACCATCCCCTGGCCCGGCAGGGGGGAGAGGTGGACCTGCGCGATCTGGCCACCCAGAAATTCATCGGTTTCGACCCGGATATTCCGACCCGCAAGGCGGTGGACCAGATCTTCCGGGACAACAAGCTCGAGATCGAGCCGGTCATGGAGTTCGACAACATTGAGACCGTGAAACGCGCGGTGGAAATCGACCACGGAATTGCCATCGTGCCCCAGGCGACGGTTCTTCAGGAATGCCGGCAGGGCTCGCTCACGCTCCTGAAATTCAAGGACAAGGAATTCAGCCGACCCCTTGCCATTCTCTTCCGCAAGGGACGGGTGCTCACGCCGGCCATGAAGAAGTTTGTGGAAACGCTCGGGATGGATCTGCCCGAAGCGCGTGAGTCGTGATCCCAATCGTTCGCGTCATGGATTTGACGCCCTGTGGCGTTTCCTATTCCTTCACTGCATGATGAGTTTCCCTTTGGCATGGCGTCGGGTTCTGAGCTTGTTTGCCCTTCCAGGCATCCTGATGGTCGCATCGGGCTGCCGGGAGGGCGCCGGGGCATCCGGCGCGAAAGCGTCGCCGGTTTCCGGCGTGTCCGTCGCGGCGGGGCAGTCCGCGGCTCCGGCGTGGCAGTTGAAGGATCTGGAGGGGAGGGAGGTCACGCTGGAGCAGTACAAGGGCAAGGTTGTCATTGTGGATTTCTGGGCCACGTGGTGCCCGCCCTGTCGGGCCGAGATGCCCGTCTACGTGAATTTGTACAAGAAATTCGCGGATCGCGGCCTGGTCATCGTGGGCATTTCACTCGATGCCCAGGGCCCGGGCGTGGTCAGGAAGTTCGTCGATTCCATGGGAATCACCTATCCGATCGTGATGGGTGACGACGAGGTGGCTGCGGCTTATGGCATCCAGGCCATTCCCTCGACGTTTGTCGTCAGCCGCGACGGGAGGATTCTCCACTCGAAGGTCGGAGCGATCTCCCGGCCGGCCGATTTTGAAAAGCTGATCGAATCCTTCCTCTGAGGATGCCCTTGGGCGCCCACAGGTCCATGAACTCCCGGCGTTTGGTGGCGGGCGCGGTTCGCCGGCGGCGCAGCGGGCGCAGGCGCGGGATGCTGATCGGATGAACCTGCCGTTCCATCTGTTGTTTCCGCTGGCGAGCAGCTTCAGCTATGTGCTCGCCGTGCTGCTGGTGAAGCGGGCGTCGGCCTTTGGCGTCGGCCTCTGGCGCACCACGTTCATCGCCAATGTCTCCATGGCGGTCTGTTTCCTGCCGCTGCTTTTCCTGGGAGGTCCGGGCCAGCCTCCGGGCATGTTGTGGCAGCCGGCCCTGGCATCGTTCCTCTTTTTCAGCGGACAGATTGCGACCTTTCTCGCGCTGGAGGGTGACGTTTCCATTGCCACACCCGTGCTCGGGTTGAAGATACTGCTGGTCGCCCTGTTCAGCGCGGTCCTTCTGGCCGATCCCATCCCACTCAAGTGGTGGGTGGCGGCGTTCCTCAGCACCCTGGCGATCGTGATGCTGAATTACGGATCAGGACGCGTGCCGCATCGCCGTATCGGGGCGACGGCGACATGGGCGGCGCTGGCGGCCGGGGCCTATGCGCTGACGGACGTGCTGGTTCAGAAATGGGCGCCGGCCTGGGGGCCGGGTATTTTCCTCCCGATCATGTTCGGCTCCCTGGCTATCTACTCCCTGGGCATCATTCCCCGGTTTCAGGCTCCGCTGACGGCCATTCCCCGCGCGACCTGGCCCTGGCTGCTGCCGGGGGCAATCCTTCTGGCGATTCAGGCCGCAAGCGTGGCCTATGCCCTGGCCGCCTATGGAGACGCAACGGTGGTGAACATCGTCTATTCGTCACGTGGACTATGGAGCGTGGTCGCGGTGTGGTTCATCGGGCATTGGTTTGGGAACGAGGAACGCGCGCTGCCCGCGGGATTGCTGCGCAATCGTCTCGTGGGCGCCATCCTGATGCTGGCGGCCATCGGATTGATCGTCGTACCTTGAGGAGGCTTAGGTGAAAAGGGCAGGGGTGGCGGTGCCCCATCGAGCTGAGCGGCCCAACGGCACAGCCGCGGATATGCAGTATCCAGTGAAATCTTACGTATCCACCCGTGCGTCTGCGGGTGGATTTCTACGGAGATCGTGGCCATTGACCCATGGGATGCAGCCGGTTTTAATCCGGTGGTGAAAGTTGCGTTCATCAGCGGGACCAGCATCGTGAATTCGGCCCTTTTTTCGGCCTGGAAGGTGGGCACGGTGAAAACGGGCCATGGAATTGTGACGTACCGGATGAACGGCGACCTTGTCCTCATCAATCGCCACGGCTATGGCCATCCACTCCCGCCACACGCGATCAATTATCGCGCCAATATCAGGGCGCTGGCCGACCTGGGATATGAGGACGTGCTGTCCTTCAACTCCGTCGGCTCGCTCAAGCCCGAGCTCCCTCCCGGCACGCTGGTGTCGTGCCATGATTACGTGAACCTGCAGAGCCCCCCGCAGACGTTCTTTGACGAGGAGCTCAAAGGGGGAACCCCGGGCATCGCCAACAACCTCATGCCGTCGATCACGGCAGCCCTCGCGCCGGAGTTCGCCGTTCAGGCCGGCAAGACCTACGTGCAGATGCGGGGCCCGCGTTTCGAGACCAAGGCGGAGATTGCCGTCATCCGGCATTGGGGTGACGTGGTGGGAATGACCGCCGCGCACGAGGCCGACCTCTGCGCCGAACTGGGCCTCCGCTACAACAGCCTCGCCATCATCGACAACTACGCCAACGGCCTGGAAGGCACGTCAATCGACTTTGCCGCGTTCAAGGACCTGGTGAAGCAAAACCAGCAGAAGGTGAATCGAATCTTCACGAAGCTGATCGAGCTCCTCGCCTAGCCGGCCCGCACCGTGTCGACGTGCGATCCTTTGCCAGCCGAATCCACGCCGATGCCAGGCCCCCATTCAATGCCATCCCGTTTGAATTGCGAAGAGAACGTAAAGACCTCCCTCGCAGGCGATGGATCGGCGTGTGATCATTGACCGCGTTCTGGCAGGACCTTCTTGTATCCACCCCCTCATGAGTGACTTCGTTTCCAATCGCGCCCTTTCCGACGCGAGGGTCGTACTCGACCGCATCCGCACGAACATGCGACTGACGATCAAGGGCAAGGACGACGTCATCCAGCAGGTGCTGGTTTGCCTGGTGGCCGGGGGACACTTGCTGATCGAGGATCTGCCGGGGCTCGGGAAGACCACGCTGGCCTACTCCCTTGCGCGTTCAATGGACGGTGAGTTCTCCCGTGTGCAGTTCACCAGCGATCTCCTGCCGAGTGACGTGACCGGGGTGGCAATCTACGACGAGACCGTCAGGGAGTTTGTCTTCAAGCGAGGGCCCGTCTTTGCGAACATCGTGCTGGCGGATGAAATCAACCGGGCGACACCGAAGACCCAATCGGCCCTGCTCGAGGTGATGGACCGCGCCCGGGTCACGGTAGACGGCGAGTCGCATCCGGTGGGCACGCCGTTCATGGTGTTCGCCACCCAGAATCCGGTGGATTATGAGGGTACGTTCCCGTTGCCCGAAAGCCAGATGGACCGGTTTCTCATGCGGATCCACATGGGGTACCCGCAAGCTGCGGACGAACTTGAAATCCTGCGCATGGCGCACGGTTCCTACGACAACATCCGCCTCAACCAGGTCGCCACCCGCGGGGAGATCCTCGAACTCCAATCCCTGTGCAGCCAGATTTTTGTGGAGGAGAGCGTGCTGGAATATCTGCTCAGGATCGTCGCGGCGACGCGGACCGAAACCGAATTCAAGGCCGGGATCAGCGTGCGCGGGGGGCTTGCCCTGAAGGCGGCAGCCCAGGCCCGCGCGTTGATCCTTGGACGTGACTTCGTCCTTCCCGACGACGTGCTCTCGCTCGTGCTTCCCGTGCTTGGCCACCGGCTTGCCCTCGGGCGCCAATCGAGCGACGCACTCGAGGAACGGCGGGCTGTGACGGCCATCCTGAAACGCATCCTCGCGACGCTGCCCATGCCGGTCTGACCCGTGACTTTTCCTCTCAAGCGACCGTTATTTGATGATTCACCCGCCCGCACGTGTCTGCACGTGTGATGGCAATCATCGCGAAGGTGTCCCCGCAGCGCCATGCCAGCCATCAGTCCCCGTCCCACCGGCGCGACCCCGAGCATCCGCGAGATGACGAATGCCCGTCGCGAGGGCAGGGTGTGGCACGGACCGGATTCGGTGGGATTGGGGAGGCCGCGATTCAGCTGGAAGCGGCTCCTGTGGCAGATGGTTTATCCGCCCCGGGATCAACGGGTGTCCCCCACGTTGTCGGGCACCGTGCTGATCGGATTTTCCCTTGGCATTGGATTCGCGGCGTACAATACGTCAAACAACATCCTGTTCATCACGCTCTCGCTGCTCCTTTCGTGTCTGCTGCTCAGCGGATTGCTGTCCTGGATGAACCTTGCAAAGGTGGCCTGGCGGCTGCGCATCGAACCGGTCCTGCGTGTCGGGGTGGAAACGTTGGTCGCCCTCGAGGTTCGCAACCGGAAGCGGGTGCTGCCAACGTACGGACTGTCATTCGAGATCCGGGCGGGTGCAAACGCGCGTGAACCGGTGGTGCTGGCACTCAGGGAGCGGCTTGATCCGGCGGGAGGACGAGCGCGACTGGAGTGGGTGTGGCGTCCGGAGCAGCGCGGCGCGGTGCCGGTTGAACTCGCCAGCGTGGCCTCGCTGTTCCCGTTTGGGTTTCTGAAGAAGCGGTTCCCCGGAGGACTGCGTCGCGACGTCATCGTCTGGCCGGCGCCGGTCACCTACCGGCGCTTCACCGTGGAATCCCAATCGCGCGCCCCCGATGGACGACGGCTTGCCCGGGTGGGGCAGGGTGAGGACCTCCATGCGCTGAGGTCGTATGCCCGCGGGGATTCCTACCGCCTGATCCACTGGAAGGCGAGTGCGCGGGCGGGGCAGTTGCTGGTCAGGCAATTTGCCGCGGAGAGCGAGGAGGGTTTTTCGCTCCGATTGGATCCGGCGGCGGAGCATTGGTTTCGCGCCGAGCAGTTCGAGCTGCTGTTGCGTTTTGCCGCTTCACTGGCCGAGGATCTTTTCCGGGCGGGCCGGCTGGAGTCGGTCGCGATTGGAAACCGGCCGGGCAAGGCGGTTCGCCGCCTGAGCGATGTGGAGGCATTCCTTGACGAACTGGCGGTCTTGCAACCCCGGCCTGCGGGCATTCCGGAGGCCGAAGGCGAGGGCGGAGCCGCCGAACCGCGGCGCAGCCGCGGCGGCCGCAGAAACCTGCTGACCTTTGCTCCCGATGGCTTGCGGGGCGTGGCGGCTTTTCTCGATGACCAAAAAGCGGCCGCAACTTGAGCTCGACGAGCTCCATCAGCTGAAGTGGGCCCTGGGTTCCCTGATGGCGGCGATTGCCGCGTGGGGTGTGTTTTATCTCGAGATCGATGCGCTCTTCCTGATCTCGCTCGTTTCGTTCACGGCGCTGGGGGTGACCCTCTGGCCTGCGCTTCCGTCGCGGATCCCCCCGGTTGTGCATCGCCTGGCGTTTCCCGCGATCATGGCGCTCTTCGTCGCCGACTTCCATTCGCATCGGCAGCCGCTGCCCTCACTCGTGCGCCTGGAACTGATGCTCCTGTTTTTCCGGTTGATCTCCTATCGCCGCCGGCGGGACGATCTCCAGCTGATCATTCTGGGCCTGTTGCTGCTCGTCGTGATGGGAGTGTACACAGCCTCCCCCTTGTTCGCGGTGCAGTTGCTGGCCTTCACCGGCTGCGCCCTGGGTGTGCTTCTTCTGACGACCCTGGTCGATGCCGCGGAGGTATCATCGAAGGTGGCGGCACCGGCTATAGCGGACGGCCCGGTGTCCCCGCCGGCGATGCCACCGGCCTGGGTGGCGCAGGCCGATTGGCGCAGACTGGCGAAGCGGGTCCGCGGGGTGCTGGACTGGCGGATCGTGGTGCTCGGAGGCATCCTGTTTGGCGGGGTCCTGGGCGCGTCGGCGTTCCTGTTCATGCTGATCCCCCGATTTGAGATCGGCAGCAGCCTGTTTCTGGATGGCCTCATCAACAAGAAGACCTACACGGGATTTTCGGACAATGTGACGTTTGGCGATGTCGCCGACATCCAGGAGGATGACGGCATTGCCATGACAGTCGATGTGAGCGACCCGGGACTTCTTCCCGGGGTGCCGTATTGGCGGATGGTGGTGCTGGACGAGTATTCGGAGAGTGGATTCAGGGCGTCCGCGGAGTTGAACCGCTATCTGTCGGCATCGACGCGGGAGCAGGCCGGCAGTGCACGTGGCGCGCCGCGGGAGCCTGAGGCGGGAACGGGCGGGATATGGAACTTCTTCTTCGAACCGGGTGTGAGCCGGTATCTCCCGCTGGGAGGGGCGTTCGATCAGATCATTTTCAGCAGGCCGGTCTCCTTTTCCATCAACAACAGCCTGCGCATGATCGCGCTGAAATCCGAACCGTCCGAGCTGATTGGATTCCAGATTCACAACCTGCGCATGAGCGCGGTTCTGGCCGATCCCGATTATGCGGCACGAAAATCGGGGGACAAACGCATTCCCGATTTTCGAAAGATGGGCACGGATGCGCGGACTGCGGCGATACTTCACGGCATGGTGCGTCAATTCTCCGGGGACAACGCGCTGAATGCGGAGGACTTTGCCCGCCGTGCGTGCGAGTGGCTGTGGGCCCGGCACCAATATTCCCTTCACTCGACCCTGCCGCCGGGAGATCTCGCCCCGCTGGTGCGGTGGCTGCAATCCGCCACGCCGGGGCACTGCGAGTACTTCGCGGGATCGTTTGCCCTGCTGGCCCATGCGGCGGGCTTTCCCGTGCGGATTGTCACGGGCTTCAAGGGAGGGGGCTGGAATGCCTTCAGCAACAGCCTGATTGTGCGCCACACCCATGCGCATGCCTGGTGCGAGCTTTGGAACGGACGTGATGCCTGGATCCGGGTCGATCCCACGCCGGGCACGGCGGCGGCGGTGGGCGAGCCGACCCGGGAAATTGCCGATGCCGAGGTGCGGGAGCGCACGGTCGACACCGGTTGGCGGGCCCGATTCGACGGCCTGCGGGTGTTCTGGTACCGCCATATTGTCAGCTTTGATCAGGATTCGCAGGTGGGGATAGCGGCCGAGACCCGCCGGAGTCTCGATCGTGCCGTCACGTGGCTGGCCAAGACATCCCGAACAATCCTCGAACGCATTCGAGACTGGCTTCTGGAGCCTTGGAGCATGCGGCGACTGATGATTCATGTGGCCCTCCTGATCTTGGCGGTGCTTGCGCTCTGGCTCGTGTCGGCGGCCCGCAGGTCGTGGGGGTGGCGAACATTATTGATGTGGCGGCGGGGCCGTCGCGGCGGTGATCCGGTGCGGCGTGAGGCCGCACGCTGGCTGCAGCGAATCCGCGTTGCGCCTCCCGCCATCCGGGAGAATGGCGAGCTCCTCCGCAACCGCGCCGATCTGGAACGCCTGCGATTTGGCCCGGGATCCGTACGGGTGCATGCGGACAGGATTTTCAACGACGCCCGGCGCTCGTTCGCCAGGGCCAAACGCGTTGCCCGGCGGCGGCCGGCGGAGTGAAGCCGAACGGTGTCGAGTGGCAGGGCAATGGGTCATCAGGCCATCTGGCACGGATGCCCGCTTGCCGTGCGTTCACGGGGTGGAGCCGATCTCACTCCGGGAGATGAGCAAAAACGTGAC
>CAZOXB010000180.1:0-261 GCA_964583635.1 uncultured Opitutaceae bacterium
GTGACTTGGTTTTTCCCTGTGATGGTCGTTGTCATGGAAATAAAATGAATCAAGGAAACCGCCACGTCAAGGAATCAGGAGGGGGCCGTGGCTTGGGCGAGCAGTTCCGCGTAGTCGTAGTTCACGCTGGTGACGCCGAAGTCCCGTTCGCGCCGGAAAGGTTGGCGAATATAGTGAACGCGGTGCGCGTCGTTTTCCAGGAACCCGACGATGGCGAGCACGGCGTGCCCGCAATCTTCAATACCGATCCAGGCTGTCGGT
>CAZOXB010000180.1:271-8103 GCA_964583635.1 uncultured Opitutaceae bacterium
TCCGCCCGCTCTTCGGTTCGATGTTCAGGTAGGTCTTGTTGAGCATCTGGCTCTCGTAGAGCTCGAGCAGGCGGACGCCTTCCCGGGGCTTCACCATGTCCTTGCGGGTCGCGGCGTCGATCTGGGCCTTCATGCGGCGGCAAAGCTCCTCCTGTTGATATTGCACGCCCTCGATGACGTCGGCGATCCGGCTGCCGCTCAGGGCTTCCTCGATGTAGAATCCGTTCGGCTCATCGGCCTCGAGGAACACGTGCACTTCGTTGACCCGGCCGAACAGGTTGTGCAGGTCGCCCATGATGTCCTGGTAGGCTCCGGTCAGAAAGACACCGAGATAATACGGCCTGCCATTGAGGGGATGGAGATTGAGGTAGTCTTTGGTGTCCTGCAGATCGATGAACCGGCTGATTTCTCCGTCAGAGTCGCAGGTGATGTCGACCAGGATGGCATTGACGGTCGGCTTCTCGTTGAGTCGATGGAGCGGTGTGATCGGAAAGAGCTGGCCGAGCGCCCAGTGGTCGAGGAGCGACTGGAAGACGGAGAAGTTGCACACGTACTGATCGGCGAGCAACTGGTGCAGGTCGCGAAGCTCCTCCGGCTGGTAGCCGGTATCCCGGCTTTCCTTGGCGAGTTGCTCGCAGATGCGCCAGAACAGTTGTTCCGCAGCGGCGCGGTTGCCGAGGTCGAGGTAGCCGAGGTTGAAGAGGGAGATCGCCTCCTCCTTTTTCTGGACGGCGTTGTGGTAACGTTCGAGGCGCCCCTGCTTCTGCTTGTTCTTCAGCAGGACCTCCAGGTCGGTCACGACCTTGTGCTTTTCCTTGGGCTGGTGTTGCTGGCCGAGGGATTCCCGTTTGTTGATGCGTTCGAAAACCTCGAAGACCAACAACGAATGCGGAGCGACCACTGCCCGTCCGGATTCGCTGACGATGTCGGGAACGGCAACACCGGCTCCCTGACAGATTTCCTTGATGTTATGGACGACGTCGCGTGCGTACTCCTCGACGGAGTAGTTCATCGAGCTTTCGAAGTTGGTACGCGAGCCGTCGTAGTCGATACCCAGGCCGCCGCCGACATCGAGGTAGCCCATGGGAAAGCCCATCTTGGTGAGCTGGCAGTAGAAGCGTGAGGCTTCCGTCACCGCGTTCTTTACGGTGATGATATTCGGAACCTGGGAACCGATGTGGAAATGGAGCAGGCGCAGGGATTGGGTGAGCTTGGCAGCCTTGAGCTTCTCACTGGCGAAAATAATCTCGGCGGTATTCAGACCGAATTTGGCGTTGTCGCCACTCGACATGGCCCACTTGCCTTCGCCGCGCGTCTGCAATTTGACGCGAAAGCCAATCATCGGCTTCACACCCGTTTCGGCGGAGATGCGGATGATATCGTCGATTTCCGACAGTTGCTCGACGACGAGGATGATCTTTTTGCCCAGCTTGCGCCCCAGCAGGGCGAGCCGGATGTAGTCGTGGTCCTTGTAGCCGTTGCAGACGATCAGCCGGTTGTTGTTATCGTGCAGCGCCAGCACGATCATGAGCTCCGGCTTGGACCCGGCTTCCAAGCCATAATGGTAGTCCTTGCCGGCGGCCATGATTTCGTCGACCACCTCGCGCAACTGATTGACCTTGATGGGGAAGACACCGCGATACTCGCCCTTGTAGCCCTCCTCCTTGATCGCCTTGCGAAACAGCTCATTAAGCTGCAGCACCCGGTGTCGCAGGAGATCCTGGAAACGGATGACCACGGGTGCCCGGAGCCCCATGCCGAGCGCCTCGTCCACCACATCCATGATGCGGATGGAGCGCTCGTCAGAGCATGGCTGGATGTTCACGAATCCGGCGGAGTCCACGCTGAAGTGCCCGGCGCCCCAGCGTTTGAAACCGTAAAGTTCTTCCGAGTGTGCGGCGGTCCAGGTGGAGGAGGTTTTGCTTTTCAAGGCGGGAAATGACGCGGCGGGTTATGGCTTGCGTTTGAAGATCGAAGCCGGGATTAATGCGTGTTTCATTTTCCGAAACCTTCAATACGCAAATCGCTCAATGCCACTCCTGACCGACTCCGTTCAGTCGTTTTTCGCCCAAGCCCCGGCCGCTCCCGCCGGCAATCCGCTGATGCAGTTCCTGCCGATCATCCTTATCTTCGGCGCGATGTACTTCTTCATGATCGCACCGCAGAGGAAGAAGCAGAAGGAGCACGACAAGATGCTGAAGGCGCTGGCGCCGGGAGACGAAATCGTGACGTCGGGCGGTTTTTACGGGACGGTGACGGCCGTGAAGGAAGACCGCTTTATCGTGCGGGTGGCCGATTCGACCAAGATTGAGCTCGGCAAGAACTTCGTGCACGCCGTCGTGAAGAAGGGGGACAACAGTTCCTCCGACCTGAAGGCATAAATCTGCGGCGCGAGCCGTGCCCGATTGGATCGCGCGCTGACCTCCTGCCGTCGCATGAGGACGGCGAGACTTTAACCAAGCCCCCCATGATCAAACGCAAAATCTGGAAGATCGTGCTGAGCCTCGCCATCCTGGCGTGGGCTCTTGTCACGCTTTTGCCGCTGAAGAGTCGTGACTTCGTCGAATATGCCAAATCGGCGGCCACGGCCAAGGAAACGGAATTCGCCGCGCTGATGGACGAGGCGCGCGCCCGTGGCGCCAAGGCGCAGCCCGTGCAGCCGCCGTTCGTTGCGCTCAAGCAAATTGCCAAGGAGCGCAAGCTCGACCTGGCGAAGCTGTATTTCCCGAAAGTCAATCTGGGTGATGTCCGCAATATCGACCGCCGCAACAGCTTGCTGCTCGATGAGCTCCTGAAACGCTCGAAGGCGAAACTCCAGGCGGGACTCGACCTCGCCGGCGGTGTTGCCTTCACCCTCGAGGTCGACGACAAGGCGCTTTCCGAAGTTCGCCCCGACGAACGCCAGGAGAAGCTGTCGAAGGCGGTCGACATCCTCCATCAACGCATCGACGGCCTCGGCGTGGCCGAGCCGATCATCCGGCCGGTGGGCGACAACCGCATCGAGGTGCAGCTCCCCGGCGTGAGCACCAAGGACAACCCGGAGGTTGTCGACAGCGTCAAGAAGCCCGCCCGCCTCGAATTCCGCATCGTGCATCCCACGGCGATACCGGGACCCGGAGTGGAAACGCCCCTTGGTTACGAGATCCTCACCCTGAGCAACGAAACCAGGAACGGTGACATCAACTCCTACGAGCTCTTCGTCAAACGCATCCCCGAGATGACCGGCGAAAGCATGGCCAATGCGTACACGGTCATGGATGAATACGGCCGCTTCAAGATCATCCTCCGTTTCACCGAGGAAGGGCGGCGCCGTTTCGCCGCAGTCACCCGCACGATCGCCGAAAACAACCAGCGCAGCGGCCACACCGGACAGCTTGCCATTGTGCTCGACGGCAAGCTCCAGTCGGCGCCGACCGTGCGTGAGGAGATCAACAGCGACTCCGCGGAAATCTCCGGAAACTTCACCCAGCGTGACGCCGAGGATCTCGCGAACGTCCTGAACAACCCGCTCGATCTTCCCCTGCAGATCAAGGAACAGCTCGAAGTCGGACCGTCGCTGGCCGAGGACGCGGTCTCCAGCGGCATTCGTGCCTCCATCATCGGCGCGGCCGCCGTGGCGGCCTTCATGATCACCTTCTATGCCACGGGCGGATTGGTCGCGGTGTTCTCCCTTGCGATCAACGTCATCATCATCCTCGGCATCATGGCCAGTTTCGGCGCCACCATGACCCTTCCCGGACTGGCCGGCATCGTGCTGACCATCGGCATGGCGGTGGACGCCAACATCCTGATTTTCGAACGCATGCGCGAGGAGATCGCCGTCGGCAAGAACATGGTCACGGCAAACAACCAGGGTTTCATCAAGGCACTGACGACGATCATGGATGCGCATTTGGTCCAACTGATCATCTGCGCGATCATGATCTGGCTCGGCACGGGGCCGATCAAGGGCTTCGGTGTCACGCTGGCCATCGGCGTGGTTTCGACTCTCTTCTCCGTCCTGATCACCGGACACCTCGTCATGGAAATGCTGGTCGAGTCCGGATTCCTGAAGAAGATCAGGATGCGGAGGATGCTGAAGGACATCCATGTCGACTGGGTGAAGTACGGCCGCCCCGCCTTCATCGGCTCATGGATAATCGTCATCCTCGGCATCGCGGTGGTGATCTACAAGGGCAACCGCATCTACGGAATCGACTTCGCAGGGGGCGACCTGATCACCCTGCAGTTCAATCAGAAACCCGACGTCGCCAAGGTGCGCGCAGCGGCACACAGCGTGGGTGTGACGGACATCAATGTCACCACCATCAGCTCCATCGGCGAACAGAAAACCGGCAAGGAAACGCTCAAGCTGGAGACCCCGGAGGGCAAATCCGCGATTGTAGTCGAAGCGCTTCAGAAGGCATTTCCCTCCGCCGGCATCCAGAAGATCGGCGAAAGCCATATCGGCGCCTCGATCGGAAAGGAAATCCAATGGACGGCGCTGATGGCGGTGGGGGTTTCCATGATGACCATCCTGGTCTACATCGCGTTCCGTTTCGAATTCGGCTTCGGCATCGGTGCGATGTTCTCGTCGCTGCATGACATCCTCATGACCATCGGCATCTTCGTGCTGTTCGGTCACCAGTTCTCCGCACCCATGGTGGCGGCCATTCTGTGTATCGCCGGCTATTCGATCAACGAGACAGTGGTCGTATTCGACCGTATTCGCGAAGAATTGAGGGACAGCCCGACCGGCTCCCTGCGCACGGTGGTGAATTCCGCCATCAACAAGGTTTTCGCACGCACGATCATGACCGCGACGACGACCTTCCTCGCGGCACTCTCGCTGTTCCTCTTCGGTGGGGGCGTGCTTCGCGACATTTCGTTCACCTTCCTCGTGGGCATTCTCACCTCCACATTCTCCGCGGTGTTCATTGCTGCCCAGGTTTTCTACTGGTGGCACCGGGGCGACCGGAAACAGGTGGAGAAACATCAGGACGTGAAACCAACCTACGAGTGGACGGGAGCCAGCAAGGCGTCCCAATAATTGGCAGGCGCGCCCCGCCGGCGACCTGGGCCGGCAGTGGGCGGCGCGGCAGGCAGACGCGGCGGTATCCGTCGCTTCTGCCAGGTCCGCAGCGTTTGCGCCTCCTGTGTCACGATGCGTTGGACCTACACGCCATTTCCGGCCGATGAGGTCGCTGAATTGGGCCGCGCGGCGGGGGTGAGCCCCGTGCTGGCGGAGCTCTTGCTGCGTGCGGGGCTGAACGAGCCTGCCCTGGCCGGCAAGTTCCTGCGTCCGGCGCTCGCCGAGCTGCAGGATCCGTTTCTCCTGCGAAACCTGACTCTGGCCGTGGAGCGCCTGCGCCAGGCCATCGCCCGCAGCGAGGAGATTGTCGTCCTCGGCGACTACGATGTCGACGGCGTGAGCAGCACGGCCCTGCTCGTCAGCATCCTGCGGCGCTTCGGCCTGAATCCGCGTTTTGTCGTGCCGCGGCGCATGGAGGACGGTTATGGGCTTTCACGCAGCGCAATCGACCGCGCCCTCGAGCAGGGGGTCCCGCAGCTCTTCATCGCCCTGGACTGCGGAACCAATTCGCATGAGGAAGTGGCGTACCTGAAATCACGGCAGGTCGACGTCCTGGTGATTGACCACCACCGGTCGAAGGAAAAGGCGCTGGAGCATGTGCTGCTCATCAACCCCCACGTGCACGGTGCGGAAGACGATCAGGCGTGGCGCCATCTCTGCACGGTGGGATTGGTCTTCAAGCTTTGCCACGGGCTGATCAAGCACCTGCGCGCCGAAAATCATGCCACCGCCCATCAGATCAAGTTGCGCGACTATCTGGATCTGGTCGCCATGGGCACGGTGGCGGATCTGGTGCCGCTGCACGGGGAAAACCGCATCCTGGCGCGATTCGGACTGCGCATCCTCCAGGGGGCGGAACGCCCTGGCCTGCGTGCCCTGATGTCGATCGCCGGCGTGCGTCCTGAGCTCGGTCTGATGCCCGTGGACATTTCCTTCCGCCTGGGACCCCGCATCAATGCATCGGGGCGGCTGGCCGACGCCGCGTTGTCGGTCGAACTCCTCTTGAGCGAAGACGAATCGTTTTGTTCACAGACGGCCCGTCAGCTCGACGCGTTCAATCGGGAACGGCAGGACATCGAGCGGGCAATCACGGAGGAAGCGGAGCAAACCATCGAGACCCGGTACTCGGATCTGCCGGGCATTGTGCTCTATGGGGAGAACTGGCATCCCGGGGTGGTCGGAATCGTGGCCGGACGGGTCAGTCGAAAGTACAACCGTCCTTGTGTCGTTCTCGGCAACGAAGGGGAACTGGCGAAGGGCTCAGGCCGTAGCGTGGAAGGGGTGAACCTGGTGGAGGTCCTTGGCACGTGCGCCGACCTTCTTTCGGGGTGGGGCGGGCATCCCATGGCAGTTGGAGTGGCGGTGCACAAAGGCCGCGTCGAGGAGTTCAGGGACCGCTTTGCCGATGCGGTCCGCACCCACGTCGGCGGCGAGGTGGGGGAGGCATCCCTCGCGATTTCCGCCTGGCTGATGCCCGATCAAATACGCGAACAGCTCATGGACGAACTCGAGGAGCTGCATCCGTTCGGCCAGGGCAATCCCGAGCCCGTTTTCGGCATTCGCAGTGTCATTCTCCGGCAGCGACCTGAAGTGTTCAAGGGGCAGCATTTTCGCTTTTCGATCGAAGACTCGCGCGGTCGCCGCCTGTTTGGGGTTGCCTGGAAAATGGCGCACCGACTGCCACCATTGGGCGTGCCCATCGACCTCGCCGTTGAAGTCGCCTGGAATCATTTCAACGATCGGAAACTCCTGCAACTCGAGCTGATCGACTGGAGATCGCAGTGAGTCCCGCGGCTCTTCAATCGAGTCTTCGCCCCCGATCCGCTTCAGAAGGGGTTTCTGACGATGGGTCAGGCCGGTGCCGATGGCAACGGGGTTTCCCTTACAGCAGGGCAAACGCTTCAGATTGGCAAAGGCGGTCGCGCGTCCGCCGGTAAAAATTGCGCTTGCACTCTGCCGCCCGACTTTGCTTCTTCCTCCCTTCCGTTACGCAGCCGTAGCTCAATTGGATAGAGCATCTGACTACGGATCAGAAGGTTTGGGGTTCGACTCCCTACGGCTGCGCCACTTTCGATCGTACGGCACGGGGATCACGGATTGATATCCCCGCCAAGGAGAAGCGATTCGACCTCAGGCGGGAAGACGAATCCCTTTTGAGACGAAGAACTCACAGGGGCATTGGCACGGCTGTCGGAAATTTTCACGGAGTCCGCCGCTTGTCGAACCGACGTATTAGCAGCGAGTCTCGCCAAATCAGAAAGTCTTCGTGTAAACCGCACCTACATCGTCGACAAAGGTCAGGCGGTCGGGATGCACTTCCGTAAGTCGCAAGCCATAGGTGCGCTCAACGATGTCGTTCAGACGAAAGACACGATCGTTCATCAGAACCTTGGGGTCCGATGGAGATGCCCGAATTCCGGAGACCTTGAACGTATCCACGACGGCGAGCACCTTGGGATCCGGAGTGGCCGCATGTTTCAGGTCTGCAGCGGTGATCTGAATGATTTCGGTTGGAGTCGGGACCGGCGGTGAAGCCGCGGCGACACCTGATGAAGGCGACGCGATTCCTTCGGCACCCTGGGCAGTGCCGGGCACATTTCCGCTTGATGCGGTGACACCCGCTTGAGCTGTGGGTGGCGGCACGACATTGACTGCCATGGCAACGGGTGAAGGAACCGCATGGTCTGTTGTGGCCGTGCCGGTCGCCGATGCCGGCACAGGGGCCTTGGGCGGGACGACATCGAGTGAAACGGTCGGCGGC
>CAZOXB010000181.1:0-8078 GCA_964583635.1 uncultured Opitutaceae bacterium
CGAAGATGTTCCAGGTGACGTTCACGCCGGCATAGATCGACTGGGTGTTGGCGCGGTCGGCCGGGCTTCCCGTATAGCTCACCTCGTCCTGGGAAACGCCCGTTACCAGGTTGAGCTTGGGGCGCAGGTTCTTGTCGATGATCTGGTAATTGAGCTTCTCCTGGTCGAGCCGGAGCTGCACGGAAGCCAGGCGGAAATTTCCCTGCTCCGGATCCTCCCGGTAACGCCCGGCCCACGCCTTGATCTGCTCGGGCGAGTACGGAACGTCGGGCACCAAGCCCGGAATCGACGTCTCGTCCAAACGCCCGCCGCCGGCCAGCCGCTCGAGCGAGAGCAGGGCCAGGCGGTACTCCTCCTCCGCGCGTTCGGCATCGAGCGTCAGTTGCGTCACCTTGGTCCGCGGCGCAGTCATTTCCGCGGGCGCAATCGCTCCCGCCTGCAACTGCTCCTCTGCGACCCGTTCCTCCTGCACGGCCAGGCGGAGCGCAAAGGCGGCGCGGTCACGCGTCGCCTTCAGGACAACGAGCCGCAGGTAGGCGGCGCGCACCTCCAGCAGAAGCAGGCGGCATCCCTCGGCGAAATTGTTTTCCGCCAGCTGCGCCGCAACCTTGCTGAGCTGGATCCCCGCCCGCAGCGCCCCCCAGTGGTAGACCGGCTGCGTCACCGAAAAATGATAGAACAGCTTGTCCACGTTCAGCGGGTCGACGCGATCCGCGCGCCGATCCTGGCCGTAGCTGTAGGTCAGATACCCGCCCGCCTGCGGACGCTGGCGGGATCTGGCGATCTGAACATTTTCCTGCGCGATCAGGAATTCAAGGTTCGACTGGATCGTCTGCGGCGACTGCTGGATGGCCTTCTGGAGGAGCGGCGCCAGCTGGGGGAACAGCGTCTCCGCCAGCGGCAATGGCGGTGCATCCGACCGGGGCGGCTCCTGGGAGTACAGGCAGGCGCAGGCCAGCGCGCAGGCAACGCTGCCCTTCAGCAATCGCAGGAATACAGGTCGCAACCAAGCTTCGGCCATCGGCAGCAGACGGAGGGAATCCGCCGACGGCAGCAGCCCGCCGGCGATGGCAACTCCGAAAATCGAAGCCCCTTCATCAGCGTGGCATCCTCCCTTCCCTCTGAACGTTTTCACCCGTATCGGTTCCTTGGATATCGCCGCCATCCCATGGCTCAACGCCGCAGGATGCGCGTCGCCGCCCTGGCAGGATCAGGGCAGCGGGCGCACCTTGATGTTGCGGTAGAGCGTCCTGCTCTCCGGATCATGCCCCTGAATTGCAAGGGTTCCATGGTCAATCAGACGACCCGCCATATTCGGCGGGCGCACGGGGTTTGGCTCCTCGGTGTATTGCGCAATCGGGCGGTCGTTGACGAAGGTCTCGATGGTCTTGCCCTGCACCCTGATCCGCAGTGTGAACCATTCTCCATCCTTCGCCGGCGGCACGAGGTTGTCCTTGATGGCATAGATGCCCGCGGTGCGCTTCGGATCCTTGTGCGAATTGTTGACCTGGATTTCGTAGCCTTTCTCCGGCCAGCCCTTGGCCTGCCATTTCGTATGGAAATAGACGCCCGAATTGCCCTTGGGGAATGTCTTCACGTCGAGCTTGAGCTCGAAATTCCGGAAATCGTGATTCTGCACCGGACCGTCATAGAAGAGATGGGAGCGCGGGCCGAAGACGACGAGTTCGCCGTCCTTGACCGAAAAGGTCGAAGGGCTCTCCTCCGATGCCGCCCAGCCGGCAAGCGACTTGCCGTCGAAGAGAAGCTGCCAGCCGGCTTTTTTCTCGGCCGGGGTCAGGGTGTTCTGTGGCGCAGCGGTGAGGCGCGTCAGCGCAAACACGGCGAGCACGATGGCAAACGGGATGGGCTTCAGGGTCATATGGGTGGAGGTGGGAAAGGAAAAATCGAAACAGGTCGCCCTCCGACCGGCAACCCCAGAGCGCTAGGCCTGCGCGGGAACTTCGGCAACGTAGGGCTCCTCGTGCAGGACGGACGGCTTGCGGCCGTTCAGCAGGAGCACCCACTGGCGTGCACAGGTCGCCACCACGAGCAACACCAGCACCAGAAAGCTGCCGGTCACCGCGACGTTGATGTATTGGTTCATCAACTGGTTCTGCCAGACCGCCACGGTTTCGGGGGCGCCGCCGGCGCCCAGTTGCGTGCGCAGCCTGGCCGCCGCGCTGAGGAAGCCCAGCCGCGGATCCGCCGCGAAAATTTTCTGCCAGCCCGCGGTCATGGTCACCGACAACAGCCAGGCCAGCGGCAGCAGCGACACCCAGATGTAACGTTGCCGACCCATCTTGATCAACACCGTGGTCCCCAGCGAAAGCGCGATCACCGCGAGCAGTTGGTTGGCGACGCCGAAGATCGGCCAGAGTGAATTGATGCCCCCCGTGGGATCAATGGTGCCCTGGTAGAGGAACCATCCCCAGCAGAGCACAAAGGCCCCGCTGGCCAGCCAGTTGCCCACGGTGGAATGCGTGCGTCCCAGCGGCTTCCATACGTAGCCGAGCAAATCCTGCACGAGAAACCGCCCAACCCGGGTGCCGGCATCGATCGTCGTGAGGATGAACAGCGCCTCGAACATGATCGCGAAGTGATACCAGAGGGCAAGGGCCTCCTTGCTGCCGACCACTCCGGCAAACATGTGCGCCATGCCGACTGCAAAGGTCGGCGCACCACCGGCACGGCCGACCATGTTCTTCTCGCCCACATCCGCGGCGAGTGTCTCCATCTGCGCGACGGTCACGGGAAAACCGAGCTCGCTCACCTTCGCCGTCACGGCGGCCGGTTCGCCCACCATGTTGATGGCGAAATACTCGCCGGGTTCCATGACGCAGGCCGCAATCAGCGCAATCACGCCGACCAGCATCTCCGTCACCATCGCGCCATAACCGATGATCCGGATGTCACGTTCACTGGAAATGAGCTTCGGTGTCGTCCCCGAGGCGATGATGGAATGAAATCCGGAGACGGCCGCGCAGGCGATCGTGATGAAACAGAAGGGGAACACCGCTCCGGCGAACACCGGTCCGGTTCCGTCGATGAACTTGGTGAACGCCGGCATCTTCAGTACGGGCGCCACGATGATGATCGCAATGCCGAGCAGGGCCACGGCACCGATCTTCATGAAGGTGCTGAGGTAATCCCTTGGTGCCAGCAACAGCCAGACGGGAAGGACGCTCGCCAGGAATCCGTAAACCATGATCCAGATCGCCAGCGTGTCCTTCTCCACCGTCATAAAATCCTCGAGCGGGGTGCCTTGGATCCACTGCCCGCCGACCACGGCCAGCAGCAGGCCGACGACCCCGCCAATGCTGACCAATCCCACGCTGAGCCTGCCGTACCGGAGCCCAACCCCCATCGCCAGCGCAATGGGAATCGTGGCCACGATCGTGAACAGGCCCCACGGACTCTCCGCCAGAGCCCGCACCACCACGAGGCCAAGCACCGCCAAAATGATGATCATGATCGCGACAATGCTGATCAGCGCCAGCAACCCCGCAAAGGGACCGACTTCATCGCGCACCATCTGGCCAAGTGACTTTCCACCACGACGGGTGGAACAGAAGAGGATGATCGAGTCGTGCACCGCTCCACCCAGAGTTGCGCCAATGAGGATCCACAGCAGGCCCGGCATGAAACCAAACTGCGCTGCCAACACCGGCCCGACCAAGGGGCCGGGACCTGCGATGGCGGCAAAATGATGTCCGAACACAATCCATCGGTTGGTCTTTACGAAATCCTTGCCGTCCTCCTTCACCACCGCCGGCGTCAGGCGCTTGTCATCCAAGGTGAGGACCTTCGCCATCAGCCACGCGGAATGAAAGCGGTACGCAATTGCGAATACGCAGAGCGATGCCACCACCATCCAAAGGGCATTCACCGGTTCATGGCGCGACCACGCAAGTACTCCCATGGCCACGGCTCCCGTCAAGGCGACTGCGGACCAACCCAGCACACGCAGGACCTTGCCCACCGGCGTTTTCGATTCTGCGGAAAGGGCACTGCTCATGCGTTGACTCCTTGAGGTAAACGGAACGGCATCACCTACGTCACCGCCAAAGGCGTCAGGCTGTCAACCTAGACACAGATTCAGCTCCCACTTTCTGCGTCGTCTTCGCCCCCGCTTCCCTTACAGCCGTCCGGATCCATCGGTGACGGAAAAGGGATCCGCTCGAAAAAAACGAACCGATCCATCGCCCAGCGCCGCCGCCAGCACCGTGTTGTCCGGGGAAAACCGCAACAGACGCACCTCCTGCTCATAGCCCTGTGGCAGGCCTTGATATAACCAGAGGTGGGCGAGGTACCGCCTCAAAGGCACGCTGCAGAGAAAAATGGACTTGTCGCAGCTGCCGGAGGCAAGTGTCTGATCGTCGGGAGAAAATGCCAACGCCCAGACCGGCCGGTTGTGCATGCCAAAACTCGCCAGAAGTTCCCCCGTCGCCGCATCCCACAGTCGGGTGGTGTTGTCCAGACTCCCGCTCGCGATGTAACGGCCGCTGTTCGAAATCGCCACCGACGTCACCGGCAGCTTGTGCCCCTTCAGCGTCAATCGTTTCCTCTTTCCGGAAACACTCCAGATCTCAACCTCGCCCGAGATCAATCCCATCACGACCTGCTCCCCTCCCGGCATCGTCGCCAGGGTCGTGCATTCGCTGGGAGAACCTTGATTGAAGAGATCGCGCGCACTCGGGATCGCACAAAGGCTGCATTCCCCTGTTTCCGCGCGCCTGGCCGCCATCAATTCGACCCGATCCAAAATGGACAGCGGCGCGGTCTGCCAATCGTCCATTTGGGGCACTCTCCCGGACGAAGCGACCGGTGACCCCGATCCATCCAGTCTCCATTCCTGCTCCATAGCGTTGAAATCCGCGGTCCGCACGCTGCGGCCATCCGGCGCAAACGTCACGGTCCGGGCTTCAACCGGGAAGCTCGCCACCAGGTTGAAATGATCGCTGTCCCACACCTTGACCGTGCCATCGGCCGCCGTGCCGGCAAAAAGACGCCCGTCGGGAGAAAACGCGAGATCAGGCGTTCGATCGATCCAGGCCGGACCTCGGAGGAGTCGACGCTGTCCCTGCGGGAGTCCCGTCCGGGGATTCGACCAAAGGAGCACCCCTTCATCCTCACTTCCGCTCGCGAGGTGTCGGCCGTCAGGAGAGAAAGCCAGAGTCTTCACCGTGCTCTCATGCCCCATCCATTCCCCGACTTCCTGCGCATCCTGAATCCGCCAAAGCCGGACCGTCCGATTGTTGCCCGCCGCGGCCAATTGGCTGCCATCGGGAGAGAACGCCAGCGCCCACACCGAATCCGGGAAGGCACGCAAATGTTGCGGTGGTCCGGGCTTTTCGAGCTGCCAAATGTTGACCACTCCATCAAATCCGGCACTGGCCAATTGCCGGCCATCAGGTGAGAGCGCCAAAGCGATCACCGGACGTGGATCGATGATCCGCTGAATCTCCTTTCGATTGACGGGATCGCAAACCAGGATCGCCGGATAGGGCCGGCCGGCAACCGCCACACGCTCGCCGTCAGCTGAAACCACCGCCAAAGTCCCCGGAGGCGGACGCACCCTGCCTCCGTGCGATCGGCCTGTTTGCAGATCCTCCACGGCAGGCAAAAAATCCGCCCCAAGCGAAAGAAGCTGACCGGTCTTCGGTCGCAGACCGATCACCCAGTTGTTGGTCGCGTGAATCTGCTCCGACTTGCCCGAATCGATATCGAGCTGCATGACCGCGCCATCGGTGCGCACGAAGGCCAGACGCCGCCCGTCGGCGGAAAAACCGGCCACCGACTCGACTTCCGTAATCACCCGTCGTTTCTCCCGTGTCGACACCGCCCAAACAATCAGTGTCCCGTCCAGACTCCGAGTCGCCAAGGAACCGCCATCCGGGGAAAAGCCAGTCCAGTCCACGACGTGGGAATGGCCCGGCAAGGTGGCTTCGGCGTCCCCGCGGCTGCGCGTCCAGAGGTAACGCCAGCCAAAACCGCGCAGATCGCGCCCCCCCGGGGACGGACGGGTTTTCTCCAGTCGTGAACGCACATCGCGAAGATCGGTCGTCACTGCGTCCATGGCGACGGAAGCGAGTCCGATATTGAGCGCGTAAACATCCTCCTCCTGTGCGAGTCGCGCCACACGTTCCGCGGCAAGCGCGCGGTCGATGCGCCTCGCCGAGAGCGCGGAAACGACGGCGGTGAGCACGAGTGCCAGCGCCACTGTTGCCGTCAGCGCGGCCACCGCGGGCTTCCGCCGGCACCAGCGCCAAGCGTGTTCTGCGGCGGAGACCGGACGTGCCTGAACCGGGCGTCCGTTGAGAAACCGGTCGAGCTCTTCCGCGACATCCGAGGCGCGAACGTACCGGTTCAACGGGTCCTTTTGCAGGCATCGCAAACACACCGTCTCGAGATCACGGGGAAGCGAGGGATTGAGCAGACGCGGAGACGGAGGCTCATTTTCAACGACCAGCCGCAGGGTGACGGCGGCGCTCTCGCCGTTGAACGGTGGCCGTCCGGTAAGCAGAAAATACAGAACTGAGCCCAGCCCCCAGATGTCGGCCGACGGTCCGACGGCAACGCCATCACCCGAAGCTTGCTCGGGTGACGTGAAGTTGGGCGAACCCAGCATCTGGCCTGTGAGCGTGGACTGTTCGTTGTCGCAGACGTGCCGCGCCAGTCCAAAATCACTCACCCGCGGGCGCCCATCCGCCCCGACCAGAATATTGGACGGTTTCAAGTCACGATGAATCACTCCGGCATCGTGCGCACACTGCACCGCGCGGGCGACGTCCCGCACGTAACGCGCCGCCACCTCGGCAGGCAGGGGACGTCCGTTCCCCGCCTCGGCCAGGCTGTCCCCTTCGATCAGCTCCATCGTCAGGTAGGCATATCCTTCCGCCTCTCCCACCTCGTAGATGGAAACGATGTTGGGATGCTGGAGCGCCGCGGCCGCCTCTGCCTCCCGCTGGAAGCGCCGTCGCGCCGCCTCGTCCGCAAACGGTCCCAACAGCAGCACCTTGAGCGCCACCACCCGGTCCAGACTGTGCTGGTGCGCTCGATACACCAGGCCCATCCCGCCACGGCCCAGTTCTCCGAGCAGCGTGTAGCCGCCAAACTCCCGGGGAACAAAGGATGACGGTGCATCGTCCGTGTCATGCCCTCCCTCCTCATTGGAAGCCATCTTGAGAAGGCAGCAGGGACAAAGCGGCTGTGCTCCGGACAGGGTTATCACGCCGCCACACGTCTGGCAAACCGGCGGACGGGGGCGTTCATCGGCAGGGTTTGAATTCATGACCAAAATGGGAAAGGAGGATTGGCGCAGTCAGTACGGCAATGGCTTCACGCCCACGACTGCGAGCAAGTGACGCATCTCGTCGTCCACCTCCGCCTCCGCAGCCACCGTGGCGGCGACTTGCAGACGAACCCTGTCTCGCAGCCGTTTTCTCAACCGATGCAGAGCGACCTTCAGCGCGGATTCGGACAGCCCGAGGGACAAGGCCCGAGCCGATAGCGACAGACTTGGCCCCCCTCCCCACAGGAGTGGCGCCAAGGCGCGGTACAGCTCACCCCGCCCACTGGACTCATACTCCCCGCGCAGCCCCTCCAGCACATGCTCGATCATCTCCAGCGTCCACTGGCGGTCAAACGCTTGCTCGGGTGTCAGGCTCCCATCCACCGCTTCCCGAGAGAAACGTTCGTCGCCTCGCGAGGGAAACAACGGCTCCGATGGCGCGCCTCCACCCCGACGGATCGTGTTGGCTCGATGCCACTGGGTGGTGAGGAAATTCCGCAGCGCCGTGAGCAAGAAAGTCCGGAACCGCCCGCGTTCCGGACTCGCCCGGACGAGACCGGCATTGTCGAGCAGATGGGCAAAGAACGCCTGCACCTGATCCTCCGCCTCATGATGGGCGCGTCCCGTTCGCCTCACGTAGCTGTAAAGGGGATACCAATACAACCGGCAGAGCGTCTCCAAGGCCGAATCCGCGTCGTCGGCATTGGTCCCTCCGACCTTCAGCACAACCGACCAGTGGGTGCTGGGAAATGATGACCGTGGTACTTTCCCATTGGAAAGGGAATCC
>CAZOXB010000182.1:0-8078 GCA_964583635.1 uncultured Opitutaceae bacterium
AAGGCGACCTCGGTCGATTCCAAGGTGGATTCTTCCAAACCGATTTAATCACGGATAAAAGGCAGCGGAACGATCGGCTCGGAGGTCTTCAATCCGGTATTCATCTGCGAAATCTGCGGATAAACTCTTCCGGTTCTTCCGGTCTTTCTGCACTCTGTGGCTCATTTCCGGAATTTTGGCGCACCAGAGTACACGGAATACACAGAATGGGAAAAGGATGAGAAAAGAGACCGGACCGTTCCTCTTCTTCGCGCCTTCGCGGCTTCGCGTGAGCTGGATCGGAGGTCAGGAACCCAGTGTATCGCGGAAGGTTTTTCCGTAGGCCGAGAGCATGGTCATCAAGGCACCGAAGTCACTCCCATGGGCGATGAGACGCCCGCCTTTCGCAGCAATGCGCGCAATCTGTTCGGCGTTGCCGCCGGGACGGCCCCAGGCGAGGCCGTGTCTGGCGGCGGCGGCGGCGACGGCGTCTTCGGCCGCGATCATCTTGGGATGATTCCAATCGAGCGGGCATTCCAGTCGCAGCGCCAGGTCGCCCGGGCCGATGAAGAGCCCGTCCACGCCGCGGGTGCCCGCGATGGCGTCGAGGTTGGCAATGGCTTCGGGAGATTCGATCTGGAGGATGAGCAGCGTTTCCTGGTTCGCGACAGGCGGGTAGGTGGCCGTGCCCTGCAGATAGAAATCGTTGTCGATCCCCGCGCCATCGAGACCTCGCTGTCCGAGCGGGGGAAACTTGACGGCCCGGGCGAGGAGGGCGGCGTCCTCCGGCGTATCCACCAGCGGGATCATCAGCCCCGTCGCTCCATCCTCAAGCAGGTGGTAAAGATCCGTGGCATTGCGGCTTCCGGTCCGGACGATGCAGTCGATATTGGCCAGATGATGCAGCGCGATGAGACGCTGGAGCTCGCGGCGATCCCACGTGTTGTGCTCGGAGTCCAGCCAGATGGCATCATAGCCGGCCTTGGCAGCATGGGCGGGCATCATCGCACTGGGATAATACATGCAGGCAATGCGGGCGGCGAGATTCTGGCGAAGGCGGGCGCGGGTGAGGGAGGTACGCATGGAGGAAAATCGGAACGGACGGTGCCCAGTTGAACGAACAATCCTGCGGATGACACCCATAAGCTTTGGGAAAGTGACGTGACCAGTTCTCGAACCACCGCTCGGGAAGCACGGTCCCTCGTGGCCGCTGTGGAAACCAAAGCCACGGGCGGGTTTTGGTAACCAAATTTGACCAGTTTTGCAGGTTTGTGTGGCGCGGCGACCGTGCTTCATGCTGGTGCCAGACGGGGTTGACCCGCCCCTGCACCCGGAAATGCGATTTTTTACCCTACTGTTTCTCATCGGCCATATCGCCGCACACGCCCAGTCGTCCCAACCAGTGCGGATCGTGGCCTTCGGGGATTCAACTACTGCGCCCAGAGGATCCCTGACGGTCTATTCAACCCTGTTGGAAAGGGCCTTGAATGCCCATCGCACCGCACCGTGCCAGGTCGTCAATGCCGGCAAGCCCGGCGACACCACTGCGATGGCACGGAAGCGCTTTGAAAGCGATGTGCTCCGGGTCAAGCCGGCGCTGGTGATCATTCAGTTCGGGATCAACGACTCGGCATTTGATGTGTGGAAAAACCCGCCGGCAACCAGGGCGCGGGTGTCGCTCGAGGAATATCGGGGAAACCTCCGTCATTTCGTGGAGACCTCACGTTCGGCCGGCGCACGGGTGATTCTCATGACTCCGAATCCGCTGCGATGGGCGCCCAAGACGTTGGAGATGTATGGCAAGCCGCCGTACGATCCCGGCCGGCCCGACGGTTTCAACCTGACATTGGGTGCCTATGTTGAGACCATGCGCGACCTGGCGGCGGAATTGAAGGCGCCTCTGATCGACGTGGCGCGAATTTATGCCGCCCTGCCGCCCGAAACCGTGGATGCCTTGCTGCCGGATGGAATGCATCCCGGCCAGCGTGCCCACGACCTCGTTGCACACGTGCTCGCCGACGTGATTCTGGCCCATCCGGAAATGCTCATACCATGATTGGCTGACTTTCCCCTGCCGACGTGATCCGCTTGCCTGCTTCACTCCGCCGCCGCGCTTGGCTCCTCGCAATCGCGATGGCCACGGCGTTGGAGTTCAATCTTCCACTCCTTCCGGGACAACCCCCCGATTCACTCCCCCGCCACATGCCCTCTCCCGCAGACTCCGAGCGACCAACCCACGCATCCGCCTGGGAACAATTGCCGTCGTACCCACGCTCGCTCGGTGTCGCGGGCATTCTCGCCGGCGAGCATCGTAATGTCCTGATCGCGGCAGGCGGGGCAAATTTTCCCGAACGGCCGCCATGGGAGGGAGGCACGAAGGCCTATCACGACGACATCCATGTGCTGTTGCCCGGCGCGAAGGAGTGGAGATCCGCGGGGCATCTGCCGGAAGCGCGCGGATACTCAGCCGTGGCGTCCCTGCCGGATGGAGTGCTTCTGATCGGGGGAGAGAATGCGAACCGGGTGTTTGCCGATTCGCTTTGGCTTCGCTGGGAGTCCGGCAATGTCGTCGTGGCGCCCGGACCAAGACTGCCGGCGCCGACCACCAGCGCGGTGGCGTCGCTATTGGATGGATGCGTCTACGTGGCGGCGGGCCATGCGGAAGGAACACCCCGTTTGAGCCGTGCGGCATTCTGGCGATGGGATCCGCGCCGTCCATCCGACGGCTGGGTTGAGTTGACGCCCTGGCCCGGGCCGCCGCGCGGCATGGCCGTGATGGCCGCGACGGAAGGGAGCCTTTACCTGTTCACGGGCGGCGAGTTTTCCCTCGGCGGGGACGGGAAGAGCCGGCTGACCTATCTCCTGGATGCCTATCGTTTCCGGCCCGCCACCGGATGGGAAAAACTCGCGGACATGCCTCACTCCGCCTTGGGCGCCCCTTCACCGGCGCCGGTGTCACCGGATGGACGGAGAATTTTCCTGCTCGGCGGCGTGGACAACCGCCTTGCCGGCAAACAGCCGCGTGACACCCGTGTGCCCGACGGCATCCTTGTGTTCGATGTGACGACGGGCGCGTGGCATGAATCGGCGGAGCGCTGGCCTGATCCGGTAGTGACGACGCCGGCGGTGAAGTCCGGTGACTCCTGGGTATTCATTTCCGGCGAGATCATGGCTGGCGTGCGAACGCCGCACGCCTGGCGTTGGCGCATTTCCGTAGAGGAGGTGTCGCCATGATCGCTTCGGAATCACTGCCGCGACGGGCGTGGCTGGTGGTCGGCCTCCTTTGGTTTGTCGGCTGCCTCAATTATCTCGACCGCGTCATGATCACCACCATGCGCGAATCGATCCTCGCGGAGATTCCGATGTCGGACGCGCAGTTCGGGCTGCTTACGACCCTCTTCCTGCTGGTCTATGCCGTGTGCAGTCCGTTCGCAGGTTTCATCGCCGACCGCTTCAACCGGAGCAAGGTGATCATCGTGAGTTTCATCACCTGGTCGGTGGTGACATGGCTGACCGCGCATGCAAAGACCTATGAGCAACTGCTGGCGACGCGTGCGTTGATGGGCATCAGCGAGGCCTGCTACATTCCGGCGGCGCTTGCGCTGATCGCGGATTACCACCGCACCACGACGCGATCCTTCGCGAACGGCCTGCACCTCAGTGGCGTGCTGGTCGGAAGCGGACTCGGCGGGCTGGGCGGGTGGATCGCCGAACGGCATGGCTGGGGACATGCCTTCATGCTCTTCGGACAGATCGGCATCGGCCTGGCAGTGGTGTTGATTTTCTTCCTGAGGGACCGGCCGGCAGACAAGGGCGTGGAAACGTCCGGCACTCAGCCCCTCGCCAAGCCGGCGTCAACGGTGCGCCTTGGTGAGGCCCTGGGAAGTCTGTTGGGCAGCCGGAATTTCATCCTCGCGCTGCTTTACTGGGGACTGATGGGCGCGAGCTCCTGGGCGGTGGTTGGCTGGATGCCGACCTACCTGAACGAGCAGTTCAAGCTCGGCCAGGGGGTCGCGGGTCTTTCAGCCACCGGGTACTACCAAACCGCGGCGCTGGTGGGTGTCATCTTCGGTGGCATCTGGGCCGACCGCTGGAGCCGCAGGCACCCGCTGGGGCCGATCTACGTCGTCATGGTGGGGATCGCCATCGCCGGACCCAGCATCCTCCTGGTGTCGGTGACAAACACGCTGGTCATCGCTCTCGGCGGCCTGGTGATGTTTGGACTGACGAAATCGTTCGTCGATGCGAACATGATGCCGATCCTGACGATCATCGCCGATTCCCGGTACCGAGCGACCGGATACGGCCTGCTGAATCTCTGTGCCTGCGTGGTCGGCGGTGCGGCCATCTACGCCGGCGGAGTTTTGCGGGATGCCAACGTGAATGTCGTGCGTGTGTTCCAGTTCGGAGGCCTGAGCTTCTTTCTTTCGCTGGCGATTCTCTTCATCCTTCGCTCGGGGATCCGGCAAAAGATCGCCACCGCCGGAAAACTTCCATGATGAATCTGGAGGCAACGCCGCGGCGCCACGCGGAAACACGATGGCGGGAGAGAATACCGAGGAACTCTATGACACATGCGACCCAACGATTGACGAGCTTTGCGCTAATGGCACTGCTCATGGCAGGCAGCGTACTCCACGGAAAGACGGATTACGGATTCAAACGATCGATCAATCCGGAATGGCTGCCCGACGACCCACGGCAATGGAGCCAATACAACCGTTCACTGGTGCTGACGGACCTGGCGCAGGTCTTGGAGCGTGACGCGCTCGTCACCGGCCAGCGGGAGAAGGGCAAATGGAAAGTATTGCCCTATGAGATTGGCAAGGTGAAGGGTCGGGCGCTTTCCGTGTATTCGTCCACGAATCCGCCTCCCGTGAAGGTCCGGCTCGGGCAACGGGGCTGGCATGCCGTCTATGTGGGACTTTCCACCGTCTCCGGGGGGATCACCACGGCTCAGGCCAGTGGCATCATGGCCAAGCTCGGTCGGGAACCGGTGTATCGCAGGATGAAGAACAACATGCGCCTGACGTCGATTCGGGGGGATGTGGCGCAGGAAATTTTTCTGTCCGTGGCGAATCTCGATCCGGAGGAGTTCCTCGAGATCAAGCCGTTTCCCAACCTTGCGGCGACGGTCCTGTATGTTCGCATGATACCGATCGGCGATGAGGAGCGTCAGGCGTGGGATGCCGATGGAAACGATGTGGCGCGTCGGACGGCGGTCGCCACCTTTGACGGGCACTCGTGGATCTGGCCCTATCAGCCGCGCACGGCGGCCGATCTTCAGGGGGTGTTTCGCGGATTCGAGCGCACCGATTACAGCCAGTGGTGGTTTGGCATCACCGGAGCGGATCTGGTCGTTTATCCGTCGAAGGTCGGCACGATCGCCGGAGCCACCACGAAGGATTTTCCGACGGAAGCGCACGCCGAGTATACCCGCTCGCTTCAGAAACTGATCGCCAACGGGGTGAACCCCCTGCTGGTCGCCCGGGATGCGGCGCGAGCGCAGGGGAGGGAGTTCCATGTCTTCATCCGACCGCAGGCATGGGGGGCATCGATTCCCTTTGAGGAGACCTTTGACAGCAAATTCTTCCGTGACCATCCCGAGTGGCGCTGCGTGGACAGGGAAGGACGTCACACCCTGCACATGAGCTGGGCGGTGCCCGAGGTGCGCCAACATGTGCTGGCGGTGTTCCGCGAAGCGGTGGAGATGTCCGATCCCGACGGCGTCGGAATCTTCTTCAACCGGGGGATGCCGCTGATGCTCTGGGAGAAGGCCTTCAGCGACCGCTTTCAGCAGGAGTATGGCGTGAACATCATGAAGGTGGACGCGGAGGACCGACGCATTCACGCGTTACGCGGGAAGATCATGACCGAGTTCATGGCGGATTTGCGCGCGATGCTGGATGAGGTCGGTGCCGCGAAGGGCGGGCGGCGCTATAAGATCTCGGCATCGACCCTGGCGGCCGAGCGTTTCAACATGCGCTTTGGTCTGGATGTGAAAACCTGGGTGGACAAGGGGCTGGTGGACCAATTGAGCATCATGGCCGCCTTCTACACTCCCGTGCCGGGGCAGGCGTTTGCGCCACCGGACATGCTGTACTACCGGCGCGTCGTTGCAGGTTCGAAGGTCAAGGTCCTCCCCTACGTGGTCGCGTGGAGCACCAAGCTGTGGAGCGAGCTCAATCCAACCGGCCTCTGCAAGCTCGTGCTTCAGTGGTACAAGGAGGGAGCCGATGGCATCTGCGTCTGGGATCCGCATCCCGAAATCGGATACGGAGACAATGCCCACCAGGGACAGCCCTTCGAGCTGCTGGCCTATCTCAATCACCGGGAGCTGCTGGCCTACTGGGCCCAGCATGGCGTGCCCCTGCCAGCCAACCGGCTGCTCACCCGCCTGGGGGAAAACGAATACAGTCCCTGGTATCCAAACACCGGTTACTGACCGGCGATCGGGCGGCGGGCTCTTGCCGCGAATTTAATCCGCCTCTCCTTGGGTAACGCTTCCTTCGAGGGCATCTGCGCTTCTTGAGGCTTACTGATGTTCGTAGGATCACCGTGACCCAAGTCTGTCGAATAACCTATCGCAGCACCTGGTCGAGCCAGCGGTAGGCGATCTCCCGCTGTTCGTCGGGGAAGTCATGCCCACAATCCGGATGGTCGACTCGTAGACGAGAAGGAACAGCGTGGAGCCGGTAGATTTGACCGGCGGCGGCGGCAATTCGGTCAACGCTCTGCCACCTGAAGTTGGAATCATTCACCGGGGCGTTGACATAGACGGGACGCGGCGCGAGTGCCGCGACGAGCTCATGAAAATCAAAGGGAATCCCGCTGCGGGGGTAGTCCAGCAAACGGGGCATGTACCGCGCCTGCGTCCAGCCTCTCCCAGGCCGCCAGACATCATTGTTGCCGTCATAGTAATCCAAATACGAATCGAATCCACAACTGGAGACTATCACTCGGATCCGTGCATCGAGAACCGCCGTGAAGATGGCATTGTGTCCGCCGAGTGAATGCCCGATGGCACCGAATCCATTGCCACGGACGCAGGGTAACGTTTCCAGCAGATCGAGGGCCCGCATGTTGTCCCAAATTGCCTTCATGGTGCCACTCCGGTAGCCGAGAGCCGCAAGATCCGGCTGATAATCGGCCAGAAGGGGATAGGCGGGAGCGATGGCCACATACCCCCGCTCAGCGAGTTCGGCGGCGTAGGCACGGCCCGGTTTTCCTTCGAGCAGACCGACGGTCTGCTTGTTGCCACGTTGGTTGTCCGTCGACATGAGACAGAGCACCCCGGGTGCGGAGTGCCCGCCGGAAAGAGCCGACTTGGGAAGGAGCAGATAGGCCTGCGCACGTGAACCTGGCTCCGACTGATAGGTGATTCGTCGCCGGATATAGCTGCCGGCATCGGTTTCCTCCTCAATTTTCACGTCGAGGGGAACGCGCTTGGCGCGGTCAGGAATTGGCCCCATGACGGCCAGCATGCCGCGAACGATCTCTTCGCGCCGCTCCTGCCAGTCCCCGATGGAACGCACCGGCCGGACCGTGCCGTCGCCTGAGCGATAAACAAGGAGATTGGCTCGATCAAGTCGTGGCGGAAGAGATGCGGAAGATGTTCCCCAGACCATCGCGGCCGAGGCTATAGCGAGGGCAAACCCCAGCAGAGCCTTGCCCCGGACCGCCCGTAGAATCCCGGTCTTTCGTGGCGGCGGGGAAACGTCCGATTCGATCGGGGGACCGGATGGATCCAGATCACCGGGCTTGGAACTCCTGTGTGTTTCCATGGCAGGACGGGGAGGGTTGGCGGCTGCAGGCCGCGACTTTACGGCTGACTTCATGCAGGTTGCCCACGGGCACCATGGTCGCAAGCCAACGGTTCGTCAACGTGGTGCGAGGCGGCTGTGCGGTGGCATCCGCTAGATACCAGTCGGCACTGGAAGGCGCGCCCAACGAGCTGTCCTTCTACGCGCCGGAAAGCTGCTGGACGGGAAACAGCAGCGAGGTGCGCCGCTATACGTTGCGCCTCGACGGCTTCGTTTCCGTACAGGCGCCGATGAAGGGCGGCGAACTGGTCACCAAGCCGTTGCGGTTTGCGGGTC
>CAZOXB010000183.1:0-8073 GCA_964583635.1 uncultured Opitutaceae bacterium
CACGGTCGCGACGACGCCGGCCGCCACGGTTCTCTACACCGACAGCGACCTGCGCGGCCCGCTGGCGGTGATCATGGGGAGCGAGCAGTATGGCTTGAGTGATTTCTGGCTGCGCGAGGCGGACCTGCCCGTCCGCATCCCGATGGCGGGCCAGGCCGATTCCCTCAACGTTGCCATGGCGACCATCATCACCCTCTTCGAAGCGGTGCGTCAGCGGGCCGTGGGCCCGGACTTGAGCTGAAAGCCCGCCTTGCGGAGCGCGCGGCGGAGGGCGGCGACATGCGCGTGATCGCGCGTCTCCACGGTACAACTACACGTGACCGCGCTCACATCCGGCCCGCTGAACGCACGGTCGTGCACGATGTCCTTGATGCTCGCCCCCGCCTGGGCGATGACCCGTGCCAAGGCGGCGAGCCCGCCGGGACGGTCGCTGATCACTGCCGTGATGCGGGCGATCCGCCCGTCGGCCACGAGTCCCAGCTCGATCACTCGGCTTAACACGGCGGGATCAATGTTGCCGCCACACACGGTGAGGGCGACGCGTTTGCCGGCGAGGTCCGGCAGCTTTCCTGCGAGAAATGCGGCCAGCGGCGCGGCCGCCGCTCCCTCGACCACGGTCTTTTCCAGCTCCGCCATGCGCAGGATGGCAAGTGCGATGGCATCCTCGCGCACCGTGATCACCCGGTCGACTCGGTTCCGCGCAAGGTCGAATGCGCGCGCACCGACTTTCAGCACCGCGAGCCCGTCGGCGAGTGTCGACTGGCGGGGGATGGCGACCGGATGACCGGCGGCCAGTGCGGCGGAGAAACTGCAGGTCGCGACACTCTCGACGCCGATGATCTGAACTTTCGGCCTGATCGCCTTTACCGCCACGGCAATCCCGGCGATCAATCCCGCACCACCGATCGGACACACGATGGCGTCGAGATTCTTCACCTGGCGCAGGATTTCCAGCCCGGCGGTCCCCTGCCCTGCAATGATGGCAGGATCGTCAAAGCCATGGATGTACGTCGCCCCGTCCTTCGCCACGATGCTATCCGCCACCGCCCGCGCCTCGGCAAAGTCGCGTCCCTCGATCACGACCCTCGCCCCCAACCGTTCACAGGTCGTTCGTTTGATGAGGGGTGCGTACTCCGGCATCACCACGGTGACCCGAATCTTCAAGAGCCTCCCATGATAGGCCAGACCGAGGGCGTGGTTGCCGGCGCTGGCGGCGACGACCCCTCGCGCGCGGGCTGCGCCGGAAAGGGTCAGCAGGGCATTCCGGGCGCCACGTTCCTTGAACGAGCCCGTGCGCTGCATGTTGTCGAGCTTGCAGAAGATGCGCGCCCCGGTGATTTCGCTGAGCGAGATCGATTCCGGGCAGGGCGACACGATCACGCCATCCGCAATCCGACGTGCCGCAGCACCGATGGCGGCGAGCGTGACCTCATCGTTGGCAGAGCTTGGCGAGGGGGTGGTAACCGGACGCATCCCCGGGACTGTGGAAGGATCGCGGCCTCGAACCAATGGCGAACTGGTCGACGGCTGAAATGATGAAAAGGGCGCAGTTGAAACCGCGGATATCGGGATGAACACGGATTTCCAAAGGATTTCGAAGTCCATGGCGTTTCACCTCGTGGATGAATCGGCCCGAGGGATATTATTTCGTAAGTCAATGAACGTGTGTTAGCTATATAATTCGAGGTCAAACTGAACGACGGCCTGCTCCCCCACCCCGCTCGCTGCAGAACGGGTCTCGAGCGGGGCCTTGTCTCATGTAACGAATTTGATAACAATGACTTATTATGTTATTTCGTAGGCTTCGACCCGGAATTCAAGCCCGCCATCACGCAACGATGTTGCCCGGCGTTCCGTGTGGCTTACCTTGGGCGATCAGATTGCGATCGATGAATATGCGAAGTCAGGAGGAATGGGATGTTATCGTCTGCGGTGCCGGCCATGCGGGTTGCGAGGCTGCGCTGGCGGCTGCACGCATGGGTGCCTCCACCCTGCTGCTTACCGGAAATCTCGACACGATTGCGCAGATGAGCTGCAATCCGGCCATTGGTGGTCAGGCCAAGGGCCAGATCGTGCGTGAAATCGATGCCCTCGGTGGCGAAATGGCGATCAACACCGATTTCACCGCCATCCAGTTTCGCCTCTTGAATGAGTCGAAGGGACTGGCCGTTCAATCGCCCCGTGCGCAGTGCGACAAAAAGGCCTATCAATTTCGTCTCAAACACACCCTCGAGCTCCAGCCCGACCTGCGCATCTTTCAGGCCACCGTCACGGGACTGATTTTCGATGCAGACGCCGTCGTGGGCGTGCGCACCAATCTGGATCTGGAGTTTCGAGGCAAAACTGTGGTGGTAACCACCGGCACGTTCCTGCGCGGCCTCATGCATATCGGCCAGAACAAGAATGAAGGCGGACGGTTGGGCGATTTCAGCGCGAAGACTCTCTCGAAGAGTTTCCTGGATGCGGGTATCGAGCTCCAGCGCCTGAAGACCGGCACCCCACCCCGCCTGCTCGGCCGCAGTCTTGATTTTTCAAGAATGACTGAGCAGAAGGGCGATGAAATCGTCACTCCCTTTGCGTTTTACGATACGCGCGACCCTGAGCCCATGTTCCACGTGGAACAATCCGGCGAGCAGCGGTTGGGCTGGCAGCCGGGCACCAATCAAGTCTCGTGCTGGATGACTTACACCACGGACCGCACGGCTGAATTGGTACGGTCCAATCTCCACCGCTCGGCAATGTACTCAGGGGAAATCGAGGGCATCGGTCCACGGTATTGCCCAAGCATCGAGGACAAGTTTGTCCGCTTTGCCGACAAGCCACGCCATCTGCTTTTCCTCGAGCCTGAGGGTCGGTCTACCAACGAGTACTACGTCAATGGTCTCTCGACATCGCTGCCGTTCGAAGTGCAGCAGGAAATGGTGCACAGCGTCCCGGGACTGGAGAACGCGGTGCTGTTGCGTCCCGCCTACGCAGTGGAATATGATTTTGCGCCACCAACGCAGCTCTTGCCCTCATTGGAGTCCAAGAAGGTTGCGAACCTGTTCTTTGCCGGGCAAATCAATGGAACCTCCGGCTATGAAGAGGCCGCCTGCCAGGGACTTCTCGCCGGAGTCAATGCCGCCAACAAAGTCAGGGGCGCAGCGCCTTTGGTGATCGGACGTCATGAGGGGTATATCGGCGTCTTGGTGGACGACCTCGTGACGAAAGGAACCGACGAGCCCTACCGCATGTTCACGAGTCGGGCCGAGCATCGTCTGCTTTTCAATCATGGCAGTGCTGAGTTCCGCCTGCAGGAACATGCGCGTCGGCACGGATTGATCTCAAGCACCCGGCTTGAACGCATCGGGGCGAAGATCGCGGAGGTCCAGACTTGGCGCGATTTCTTTGAGAAGACACGTCTGCCGCACGGGCAGGGGACTTGGGGAGATGCAATTCGCCGGGCAATCACCGGAAATGGGCCTGCCGTAGAATATCCAGCGCCATTCCTAACCCTGCCAACGGCCACGCGCGCCGAGGTTCTCTATCGCATCAGCTACGCCGGCTACCTGCAACGCGAAGAGCGCCAGATTGCCAAATTACTGCAGATTGAGAGAGTCAGGATTCCGGAAAACATTAACTACATAACCATAAAAGGTTTACGCCGCGAAAGCAGCCTGAAGTTGGAGGCGATAAAACCGCAAACGCTAGGGCAGGCGAGCCGTATCAGTGGTGTTAACCCAGCTGATATAAACATCTTACTCATTCTAATCGGCCAACGTAGCGAATCGGCCAAGGAATGAGTCTCCGCATCCTCCATGATGCCCTTTCCATTCAATCAACGTGAGTGATAGCCCATCCCTCACTTTCCGATGCAGAACGTCGCAAACAGGCGATCCAGCATGCGTTCGTTGTCGAACTTGCCCTGGATTTCACCGAAGGCATGCAGGGCCTCCCGCAGGTCACTCGAAATCAGCTCGGGAGGGGAGGGCGGGGCAGCATCCTCGCGCAGCAAATGCCGGGCGGTTTCCAAACTGGCCTTAGCCTGCTCCAACGCCTGGGCATGGCGGGCATTCACGGCAATGATTTCATCGCCCACCTGCACCTGAAATCCGTCGGCGGCATTTTCGATTCCCTTCATGAGCGCCGCCATGCCGTCGCCGGTGGTGGCCGAAACCACAAAGCTTGGCGTATCGTCAGCCCGGCTCCCCGCAAGACCGGCGGCGCGGAGGGAGTCAGGCGCCAGTATCTCCTGCGCGCGGCCTGTTGAAACGAGATCGGCCTTGTTGCCCACGATCAGGAGGGTTGGCCCGGCCAGCGCCGTTCTGATCTCGAGGGGCAGGGGAGGGATGCCCGTCCCGCTCAGGTCAATCACCCATAACACGAGATCCGCCGCCCGCACACGCTCGAAGGTCTTCTCGATACCCATGCGCTCGAGCTCCCCCGGCGCACGATTCAATCCCGCCGTGTCAACAAGGCGCACCGCATGCGCGCCCACCATCACGGTGTCCTCGATGAAATCGCGGGTCGTCCCCGGATCGGGGGATACGATCGCCCGCTCGTAACCCAGCAGCCGGTTCAGCAGCGAGCTCTTGCCGGCGTTCGGCGCACCGACAATCACCGTCCGAACACCCTGACGCAGGATTTCCCCGTAACGCTGCGTCGCCAGAAGCTGCTGCGTGCCTTCCAGGACCTTTCCCACCACCGCTCGCACGAGGGTCCGATCCTCCGCCGGCAAATCCTCATCGGGAAAATCAATGTATGCCTCGACCCGCGCAAGCGCGTCCAGCAGCCCGCCGTTGAGCCGGGACAGGTGCCGTCCCAGCGACCCCTCCAACTGCTGCTGGGCAGCGGCGAGCGCCCGGTCACTGCGCGCCCGGATGACATCCATCACCGCCTCCGCCTGGCTGAGGTCGAGTTTGCCGGAAAGAAATGCACGCTGCGTGAACTCGCCCGGCTGTGCCAACCGGCAGCCCCGCGCGCAAAGGTCATCGATCAGCCGCCGTGCAATATAGGGGTTGCCGTGACACGACAACTCAAGGACATCCTCGCCAGTGTAGCTGGCGGGCGCCTGATAACAGGTCGCCACCATTGTATCCAAAATCGCATTACCTTCGATCGTCGGGTAACGGACCCGCCGCGCACATCGCGGCTGCAGCGGCTCTTCGAACATCCCGCGGGCGAAGTCCGCGGCCAGCGGGCCGCTCACACGCACGACCGCGATGGCTGAGGTCCCGGTCGGCGTGGCCAGGGCGACAATGGTTTCTGTGGCAGGTGAGTCCGACACCGTCCGCAGGCAATCGCCTCGCCCGTCTGCCGCAACCGCTAAAACGCGGGCAGCAGTTGCGTCCGCATCTGACGTCGTCAGCGAACGGGCACCGGCGGAGGCGGAGGCGCCATCATCCGCACAGGTCCCGCAGGCGCGCCAAGATCCACGGTAACTTCGGAAATCGTATTCCCGGTGGCTGAGGGCGGTGGTGCCAGCCGTTCGCGCGGCCGGGTGGGGGAGGGAGTGGGCGCTGGAGATGCCATTTCCGCCGGGGCATCAGGCAGAAAGCTCGCCACTGAACGCCCGGCCAACTCCGCTTCGATTGCGGGCACCCGCTTGGCGGCCTTTTCGACGAGATCCTTGCGCCTCATCTTGACCAGTCGTTCGCGTAAAACGCTCTCTCCATTGCTCTCCAGGCCCGCCTTTCCGGCCAGAATCATCCAAGCCAATCCTTCCGCATAGTCACGCTTGGTCCCGCGGCCACTGGCGTAGGACGCCCCGAGATTGTAAAACGCCTCGGGAATGTGCCCGGCCGCCGCCGCTCGGAAATAGTCGAGTGCCTTGGCGCGGTCCATAGTCACTCCGGTGCCTTCGTTGTAGGCCTTGCCGAGGCTGAAAGCCGCCGCCGCCTGGCCCGCCCGCGCCGCCTTTTCCAGCAACTCAAGGCCGCCGGGCACGTCCTTGGGCGTATGCTCGCCCTTGAGTTTGAGTTCACCCAAGTCCGCCCAAGCGCGGGGATTGCCCTTCGCCGCGGCCGTTTCCAGCTCCTTGATGCTGGACCACGGGCCGCCGCCACCTCCACCACCGGTGGTTGATAGCAATTGTGGCCTTGAATCGGCCGGTTCGGCCCGGGCGCCCATCAAAGCCGCGCTGCCTGCCACCATGCAAAGGGTCGTCACCGTCACACGCACCCAGCTCCCGCAGAACCGTTCTTCGAGCCGATGGGTGGGGGAGATTTTCATGGGTTGGGAGTCATTCAAAACGTAGGAGGGTTCCCTGGCTTTTCAAAGCTGTGACCGACAAACGCAAGCCAAGTTCGCACGGCTGCGTACGGACCTCCCTCGACGCGCTGATGTCGAGAGATCCAAGCGTGCCAAGCATACTTTACAGAACAAGTAAAAGGCCTGTTGCCGAGGCCGGCCCCGCCGGCGAATCTCCACCGGATTGGTCTGTTTCCCATGAATCAACTCCTCTGCCTGCCACGTCCCCTGCGCGCCCTTCAGCTTGGTCACGCACTCGCCCTGACTCTCCCGCTGGCCTTCGCGTCCGCCGACGCCGCGCCACCGGCGGCTCCGGAAGTGACCGCAGGTGTGGTGTACGAGCAGATTGCTCCGCCCTCCGGGAAGGGCACGGAGATTGGCGCGTTCGGAACCAGCCCGGAAAGTCCTGATGGCCGCCAGATCGTGTACGTCGCCTTTGACTGGAAGGCGGGCGTCACTCTCGACAGCAATGCGAAGAAGTCCGGTTTCTCGCCGGGCGCACTGTACGTGTGTGACGCCAATCTGAAGAATCATATGAAGATCCGGGATCTTACCCGGGCACGCTGGCATGACGGTGCCATGCAGATCTGGCTGGACGACGACACGCTGGCCTACACCGACTATCTGCCCGAAAAGAAGGTATATGGGACTTACATCGTCCGAAAGAATGGTGACTTGGTGCTCGGTCCCTTGGAGGGCCAGATCGGACATGGCGACGTCCCCAACGCATCGGTGCTCCTGATTGTGGATAGGAAGAAATATCCCAATGGCAGCAACCTCGGACGAAGCGGCCTGTATCTTTACAAAGCCGGTGCGGTGAGGCAGGTCGTGGATCTCGAAAGGGATCTGGCGCAGGTGAAGATCCAGCTCAAGACCACGGACGCACCGGCAGATTGGATGATCGCCCACGCCCAACTCAGCCCCAAGGGCACCTACATCAGCATCCGGCTCGACACGGGGAAAGGGCTCGAGAATCTCGTCACGTGCCGGATCGACGGCTCGGATGTCAAGGCGTTCAAGTCCCGGGTGAAGCCGCTGCACCAGCAATGGTATGACGATTCGACGCTCTTCGGCCACCTGCGGGGCGGCGGGCCGGACCAGCTGAAGGCGCAGCGTTGGGAGCGGGACGGCACCTTCATTCAGACACTCGCCGGACCGGGAAATCACCTGGGCATCTCGCCGGATCGGAAGTATCTGGTTTCGGAGACGATCTACGAGACCGATCCCGTGATCATGAGGCTCTATCGCACCGGCAACATCGAGGCGGTCGCGGTACTCATGAATGTCCCGCAAGGTCCCATCTGGAAGAACGGCACGCACGTGAACCCGGCGTTTTCACGCGACAGCCGGTATGTGTATTTCAACAAGCCCGTCGACGGCAGACCCCAAGCTCACCGCATCAACATCAGCGGCCTTGTCCGCGGCGGGAACTAGCCCGGTTCGGCAGTTCACGGGACAGGTATGATGATTCACAACACGTTGCGCGTTTGATGGGATAATTCTGGCACGACGTCAGCCACGATCCCGGAGTCCCTTGGGCAGGCGCAGCTCGAGGTCGGCTGGCAATGACACGATCGCTAGCTCGGGCGCAGCGACGACTCGTCGTCGAAAACAATCTCTTCTCTGACACCGTTCCACCGATTCCCCAAACCGACGACCCCGGGCTAAATGAACCGTATTTGGGATAACCCTTTCCCAGCAACGGCACATTGCGCGGAATTTTCCCCTTGTCATCGCGCGCGCGTTCGGCTCGACCTGAAGGCGCTCCGATTTCCCGAAATTTTTTCCCTGATTCATCCTTGGGGAATCGGATTTACCCCATGATTGTCGCCCCCCCCCCCCGGA
>CAZOXB010000184.1:0-7989 GCA_964583635.1 uncultured Opitutaceae bacterium
CCAGCGTCATGAGACGCAGAAAGGCATTGGTGGTTTCATTATTTGTTGTTGTTCAGGTTGTTAGTATTTGTTTTTTTTCCGTTGGCTTGTCGAGGTGGCGGTAGGCAGCGGCAAGGTAGGCATAGGCACTGTCAGCCTCCGCGTGAGCCGGGAAGCGCCTGACATGCTCGACAAGCAGGGGAACGAGTTCCGCCCACTTTTCCTCACGGGCCAGTTGACGTGCCAGGCTCAGCGCACCCCAGAAATTCCCCGGATTCCGTTTCACCCAATCGGCAAGACCGGCCTCGCCGCCGGGCTTCAGCAGCGGTGCCGGCGGATCCTCCATGGCGGCGTCGCTGGCGAACGCGTTGGCCTTTCGCTGGGCGAACACCGCGAACTCCTTGTCCAGTTCACCCAGCGGTGCCGCATGGCGGGCCAGTGCATCAAGGCTGTCGGCACCGTCGCGCAAGCTCTCCAGTACGGCTTTCAACGCATCGATCCCGTACCGCTCGACGATGAATTCCACGACCAGCGAGGACTGGAAATAGGCGAACTGGACCGCTTCCTGGCTCGGTGCGGTCAGGAAGACCGAGCTCAGCCTCACGATCGGCGTGAGTTTGCCATCGCGGATCATCTGCCGATACCGGGGGGTCATCTGCATGCCCCAGGCCGGATCCGCCCGGCCCTCCTCGTAAACGGAGATTCCCTCGCTCAGCCAGCGCGGCATCCGGTTTTTCGTAAACTGAAGGGTCACCACGTGACAGAACTCGTGCCACAGCACGGATTCCCAATTGGCGCCCTTCCCGCCCAGGGCCACCGGACTGTTGGCGGTGATCACCCGTCCGAAGCACACGCCGAGAAAGCCCTGCACGTCGGGCATGCCGAAGGTACGCACGGCGAAGTCCTTCTGATCGCCAAAGATGTCCACCCGCGTCGGCTCGCTCAACTGCACGCCGTAGCGCGTCACCAGCGCCTCGCGTGCCCGCGCCAGCAACCCCATGACCTGGGCACCGTAGACCGCGCTTTCGCGGGAAGTCATCCGGACAATGAAATGCTCGTTCTCGAGCGACGCATATTTCGCCAGCGTATCGCGGAGGGTGATCAGGTTGTACGCTTCGACATCATAGCCGTCCCTTTCGTGCACCGCCTGCGCCAGCGTCCATCCCTCGTTCTCGTCCCCCAGCCGCAGCAGATCGTTCGCCAGTTGGGCCTTGGCCGGCAGGTAACTTTGGTCGAACGCCAGCGCGCGCCTCTGGGCGGCGGCGCCCTCGGCAAAACGATACTTCTGGGAAAGCTTCCGGCCGATGAGGTGATCCACCCGCGGGTTTTCGGCCCAGTTGACGAGTCCCTTCGCCCGATCCACCTGCGCCTCCGCCGGCCGATTGGCCAGCAGGGCGATCACGGCACGATAGGCCGCAACATCCGGATGGGCGGGATGGATCTGGTCGCAGCGCTCGAGGAGTTGTTCAGCCTCGCCGTAGTTCTCGGCATCCACCTCGTGATCCACGAGGAGCAGCAGGCTGGGAACGTGCCGGGGATTGGCGGCGAGCGCCGCCTCCAGCGACGTGAGCATCGCCTTCCGGTCGCCTTCCTCATAGGCCCGGGCCGCGCCGTAAAGCAGATCGGGATCCGTCGGATCCTTTTCGAGGCCTTCCGAAAATGCCTTCGCGGCCAGGGGAAAGTCGTGCTTGTCCAATGCCAGGTCGCCGCGCGCCAGATAGACGTCACGGGCCTTCGGGTCACTCTTCTGCGCCTCCGCGTAGACCCGCTCGAGCACGTCCTTCGGATCCGCCCCCAGATCCAGCGCCATCCGGCCGAACACCACCAGGTCCGGCGCCAGCCGGTACGCCCCGCGGCGACGCGTAATTCGTTCCGCCATCTCGTGCAACAGGGCCTCGGCCTGCGCGGCGTGACCCAATGCCAGGGCGACCTGGCGCGCCTTCCACCGCAACCGGATGCTCTGCGTTTCCTTCAGCAGCGCCTGGTGGAGCGCGGATTCCGCCTCCGCATGGCGCCCCAGCGCCTGCAATGCCTCCGCGTGGATCAACGGCCAGTCCTCGCCCGCATCCTTGGCCAGCGAGGCGCGTCCGGCGATGCGCACCACGTCCTCATATTCTCCCCGGAGCAGTTTCCTCCTGGCATCCTCCCACGGTTCCGCCCCGGAGAGCGCATTCGCGAGGAAGAGGGCGACGACAGCCGTGCGCAGTGTCACCCCGAGACCCCGGATCGCACGCACACACTGCTTTCCCCTCATGCCACAGAGGGGTATCATCCCCGGAATCCTTTGCAAGCGACCGCAACATTCATTCCAGCAAATCCGGGCATGCCACCGGAATCTGCCTTCGCACCTGAACGAGAGAAACCACGCGGCGCGAACCCGGAACGCACTGTCAGGGTATTGCCACTTGCCAACGGCCGCGGGACTTCGCGGCAATCCGCAGGCCGATGAAAACCGGACAAGGGATACCCGGTTTCACGTCGTCGGCATGCATGTCACGGTTCACCCCGGCAACGCTCGATTGCAGGGACATGACTTCCAGAACACAGCCCGTGGCGACAAGCATAGGTGGCATTACGCAGACCGGTGAAACAGCGTTGCTATTCCCTCAAACCAAGGGCTATGCATGTCCCGTCCCTTGGTACATCAGTCAACAAACAATCCCAAAAATGAATAAGCTTATCGGTATCATCCTGATCGTCGTCGGCGGTTTCCTCTTCTTCCAAGGCTGGACCCGCAAGGATTCAATGGCAGGCAGCGCGTCCGAAGCCGGCGCAAAGATGGCAAATGCGGTGGACGGCGGCTCCCGGGTTCCCAAACACATGATTTACATGGTCGGCGGCGGCATCCTCGCCCTCGTCGGCGTCGGGGTTGCCATGAAACGCTCGGCAACCTGATCCCATCGATCCCGGGCGGCAGATCCGGCTCCTTGCACGGAGTTTCCGGAAAACCGCTTGACACCGCCCGGGATGCCCGGCTCACTTCCGCCCGTCACGTCAATGTCCCTCGTTCACACGACGCTTCATTCCAGTTCCTTCGTCCACGCCTCCGTGGCCGCCGTCGTCGTGTTCGTATCCATCCATCGCGCACCGCAAGGGAGCTGACGTCACCACCTCTGACTTTCTCGCCCCCTTCGGTGTCACACCGGAGGGGGTTTTTTATTTCCCCGGCGGTGTGAAACGGAAGGGGGCGGCAACAAAACCAACCATCCGCCGCCCTCCCATGAATACGTTCCTCAGCCTGTCAACGCCGGCTCCCGACATCGCCCTCCCGGACGATGCCTGCCTCCGGCCCCTCCCGCGTCCCGCGAAACCGCTGCCCTTCCTCGACGCCTGCGAATTTGCGCGGCACCATGACTTGTTGATCATGAATCTCCGCGAGGACCTCACCGACGATCGCGCGATCCAACGCTACGCGCCGATCTTCAACATCGACCTGCCGTGAACGCGCCTGCTCCGGACGCTCCCGGCCCCGAATTGACACCCGCATCCGTGGCGGCTGAAGCTGCGCCGTTCCGATACGCAGCGCGCACAGGATTCTTCCGGCCCAGTGCGATCCGCGAAATCCTCAAGGTGGCCGAGTCTCCCGGGATCATTTCCTTCGCCGGTGGACTGCCGGCACCGGAGCTGTTTCCGGTCGAGGTACTCGCCGCCGCCGCCAACCGGGTCTTCGCCACCCAAGGGAACGCAGCACTCCAGTACAGCGCCAGCGAGGGCTTTCTGCCCCTGCGCGAATGGGTCTGCAATCATGTCGCCCGCACCGCAGGTCTGAATGCGACACCCGACCGCGTCATCATGCTCCATGGTTCCCAGCAGGGGCTCGATCTCATTGCCAAGGTGCTGCTCGATCCCGGCGATACCGTCCTGACCGAGAACCCGTCCTACCTCGGCGCCCTGCAATCGTTCAATTCCTACCAGGCCCAGGTCGTCGGACTCGAATCCGATCAACACGGACTGCTGCCGGACGCCCTGGAGGACCACCTGCGGCGGTCCGCCGTGATCCCGAAGTTTCTGTACCTCAATCCGAATTTTCAAAACCCCACCGGTACCTCCCTCGCTCCCGAACGCCGCGAGGCCATTGCGCGCATCGCCGCGCGTCACCGCCTGCCGATCATCGAGGACGATCCCTACGGCGAACTGCGCTTCTCGGGTGTGGCGGCTCCGGCGTTGAGCTCCGTCGAAGCCGGCCAGACTTCAATCTATCTCGGCACCTCCAGCAAGATCCTCGCACCCGGCCTGCGGGTCGCCTGGCTGGTCGCCCCCGACCGCGCCTTTTTCGAACGCATCGTCACGGCCAAGCAGGCCACGGATCTGCACACCTCCACCTTCACCCAGCGGCTCGTTTGGGAGACCGTCCGGCAGGACAACGTTCTTCCCCACCACGTTGCCCGCCTGCGCGAGCTCTACGGCCGTCGCCGCGATACCATGCTCGCCGCGCTGCGCAGGTCCTTTCCGCCCGAGTGCACCTGGACACAGCCCGAGGGAGGCCTCTTTCTGTGGGCAACGGTTTCGCCCCGCCTTGACACGCAGCAACTGCTGCCGCGCGCGATCGCCCGAAAGGTCGCCTACGTACCCGGCGCGCCGTTCTGGGTCGGACAACCCGTGGCCAACACCCTGCGCCTCAACTTCAGCAACGCCAGCGAAGAGCAGATCGACACCGGCATCGCCCGGCTGGGTGCGGTCCTGGCGGGGCGGTAGAGTGCTCGCAAGGCACAGCCCGCCAGATGGGCGGAATGGGAAGTGTGGGAGAGATGGGGCGGGAGCAGTTTCGTGGCTCCCATGCTTCCCATCCGTCCCAGGGTGCGCGTTGTGCGAAGGTTGCGAATTCTGAATTCCACGGTCATTATTGGGGTGGGTTTTTCCGACGATGGTCGAGGCGCGCCTTGAACATGCGTTCGCGCAGGCCGCCTTGTTCGAGGAACTCTTTCTCGAGGTGGCGGAGTTGCCGGTCGAGGAGGTAGTTGGTCTGGTGGATCAGGCAGAGGGCGATGTTGGCGATGATCTCGGGCGGGCGGGTCTCGAAGAACTTACGATAGAGTTCATAGGTGTGCGGGGTTTTGCGGCCGAGACGCCGGATATACTGCGCTTCTTTGGAATCCTTGTCCCAGATGGCGTGGTCACGCGCCCGTAGGTAGTCCCGGTAATCCGCAAGGAGTTCTTCGAGACTGGCGCGTGCCACGTTGGTGAGCTTGAGTTCGGTTTCCTTGGAGGTGAGGGCGGCTTTGCTGCCTTCCAGGATGTTCTGTTTGCCGGAGCGGGCGGATTGGATCATCTGATCCACGGTGCGATCGCCCTTGCCGAGATACTTGTTGGCGAAGCGGAAGGTGAGGTCGTAAACGACCTCGGCTTTCTGGTAGGAGAGCAAAGTCTGGTAATCCCCGCGCGGGGGGATGATGGGATGTTCCTCATGGGAAGAACGGGACCCATGATTCCCATCACTCGCATTCCTCCCATTCTTCGCATCGTCTTTCATGGCAACCTCCCGATCTTCTCCCTGATCTCCGCGCTTTCCCCCTCCAGCGCGGCCTCGGCGGCTTTGTCCTGTTCGAGGCCGTCGAGGTGCTTCAGGAAGAGCAGCCAGGATGTCTGCTCGGCGTAGTCGAGTTCCGTCGCCCAGCCGGCCTCCTTCCGGAGGGCATCGTCGATGTTGCGGAAGGCTTGTTCAAACATGGAGTGGACGAGGAAGCTCCGCACGCGCCGTGATGTCAACGCGGTGGCGCGGGCCGATGATCCGCCCGAAGGAAGCACCCCTCCGTTGTCCAGGTCGGAGTCGGCATCAAGGACGGGAATTCCGGGCAGATCACCGCCTACCCGCTCGATCCCCACGGCACGCGCCCCTTCGTCAAGAGCAACCGCTCCCGGTGGACTCCCACGGCCGGGATGTAACCCAATCGGTTACATCCGCACAAAGGCACTTTTCCGGACGGTGCGGCAGAATGATGGCGCTCCGTGTCCGCTGCGCTGATGAATAAGCGGCACATCGTGCGCGGCCTCCTCACTTCGCAGGCGGACGGAAGGCCTGCGCAACAGCGGACGCCATGGATGTTCATCCCGGCCATTCCCCTCCAAGGGAGCCACCGAAGTCAAAACGGGCCAAGCCTCTCAGGCGAAACTTCCGCCCGAGACCAGGCCAAGATCGCGGCGGCGCTGGGCGCGCTCGCGCCCCGCCTGGGCCGCGTAGCCGCTCTTCCGGTGCGCGGCAATCGGGTCGGCCGGCAGGCCCCTGCCCTTGCGCCATGCCTTCAGCGCCGGAGTGACGTCCGTGAAGAACGCCTTCCTCAACTCCAGCTCGGCGGCGACGACGTCGTGGGCGGCCTGCGCCTTGAGCAGCGCCTGGTGATCGACCAGCGCGGCCTTTGCATATAGCTCCTGCGCCATCATCACCGTCTGCAGCGTGGCCTCGATCTTCGGCTTCTCGTTGTGACACTGGTCGATCATGTAGGCGATTTTCGGCGCCTTGCCGCGCTCGGCGGAGAAGCCGTGGATCTCCTGGAAGATCCGGAACACCTGGTACGGGTCGATCGAGCCCAGCGTCAGGTCGTCGTCGGCATAACGGCGATCGTTGAAATGGAAACCGCCGAGTATGTCCTCATCCAACAGGAAGGCGACGATCTGCTCGATGTTCTGGCCGGAATAATGGTGACCCGTGTCCACCAGCACCTTGGCGCGTGAGCCGGCTTTCCTGCAATGCACATAGGCCATCCCCCAGTCGGCGATGTCCGTGGCATAAAAGGCCGGCTCAAACGGCTTGTACTCGACGAGCATCGTCTGGCCCGGGGCGAGCTTGCGGTGCAGCGCCTTGAGGCACTCCTCGAAACGCTGCTTGCGCGCACGAATGCTTTCCTGCCCCGGATAATTCGTGCCATCCGCAAACCACAGCGAAAGATACTCGCTGCCCACCGCCTTGCCGATGGCAATCGAGTCGTAGCAGTGCTGAAGCGCGCGCTGGCGGATCTCCGGATCGGCATTGCCGAACGATCCCCATTTGTACTCCTGGTCCTGAAAAAGATTCGGGTTGATCGCACCGATCCTCACGCCGTGACGTTCCGCCAGCTTGGCCACCGCCTTGGGATCCTCCCCCGGCTTGAAATCCCAGAGCACGTGCACCGCCACCGTCGGACAACAGCCGGTGAGCGCGTGGACATGGCCGCTGTCGGCCAGCTTGTCCCCAAGATCGATCGCCGCCGCATCCTGGAAAAACTTGCCGAAGCGGGTGCCGGTGTCTGCGAAGCCCCAGGAGGGGATTTCGACATTGAACTCATTGAGAACCGGAAGGAGCCGCGTGATGATGGATTGGGTTGCAGAGGCCATGAGGGAAAGGGATGAAACCGGGGGAGGTTGGATCAGGCATGATCACCCGGCCGCCCGATAATTTCAAATCCGAAGAGTCCGCAGACCGCAGATTGGCCGGGTTGGGAAGCGATTGTACCTTTTCGAAAGAACACACGATCCTGTTGAGAGGGACGAAGTGTTTCTGCAATTTGCCGAGGCCGTACCAAGACCTCTTTGACCACAGATTTCACAGTTATGATCCGGATTTAAGACCGGGAGATCGGGGCTCGGAGGTATTCCATCCGGTATTCATCTGGGCAATCTGTGGTTAAAAACTCCGGAGTATTTCAACCACGGATTACACGGAATACACAGAACCAAACCCGGACCGATCATGGTCTCAGATTCTTATCTTCACTCCATGTACTCCGTGTACTCCGTGGTTAACTTTCGGATTTTTGACCGCAGATTTCACAGATACGATCCGGATTCAAGGCAGGTCGGATCGGAGTTCGGAGGTTTTCCATCCGGTATTCATCTGTGCAATCTGTGGTCAAGAATTCCGGATTATTTTCACCACTGATTACACGGAATACACAGATTCAATCCCAGACAGGTCATGAGTTCGGCCTCTTCTCCCCACTCTGTGTACTCCGTGCACTCTGTGGTAAACTTCCGGAGATTTCACCGCAGATTTCACAGATACGATCCGGATTCAAGGCAGGTCGGATCGGAGTTCGG
>CAZOXB010000185.1:0-7905 GCA_964583635.1 uncultured Opitutaceae bacterium
GTTCCAGGCTTGATCAGACCGCCGAGAAGGAAGGCTGGCTCGCCCGCTTCCCCATGTGGGACTGGGTCGGCGGACGCACCTCGGAACTGAGCGCCGTCGGCCTCCTGCCGGCGGCCCTGCAGGGCATCGACATCGACGCCATGCTCGCCGGCGCCGCCGCAGTCGACATCGCGACCCGCAGCACGACAACCTCCGGGAATCCTGCCGCCCTGATCGCATTGATGTGGTACTTTGCCACCGACGGACGCGGCTCGAAGGACATGGTCGTGCTGCCCTACAAGGACCGCCTCCTGCTCTTCTCGCGTTACCTGCAACAGCTCGTCATGGAATCGCTCGGCAAGGAACTCGACCTGAGCGGACGTGTGGTGAACCAGGGCATCGCCGTATACGGCAACAAGGGTTCCACCGACCAGCATGCCTACGTCCAGCAACTGCGGGAGGGCGTGAATAATTTTTTTGTCACCTTCATCGAGGTGCTGAAGGACCGCGCGGGCAGTTCACTCGAAGTCGATCCGGGCGTGACCTCGGGCGACTACCTGCAGGGCTTTTTTCTCGGAACCCGCGACGCCCTTTCGGAGAAGGACCGGTCGTCGCTTACGATCACCGTAAACGATGTGTCCCCCCGGACGCTGGGCCTGCTCATCGGTCTCTATGAGCGGGTCGTGGGCCTGTATGCTTCGCTGATCGGCATCAATGCCTACCACCAGCCGGGAGTCGAAGCCGGCAAGAAGGCGGCCAGCGGCGTGCTCGTCCTGAAGGTAAAGGTCGCCGCCACCCTGGCAGCCGCACCCGGCAAGACGTTTACGGCTGAATCGCTGGCCGCCCATCTGGGCGCACCCGATCAGGCGGAGCAGATCCACCGGATACTCGAGCGTCTGGCCGCCAACCGGATTGTGAAAAAGCAGACGCAAATTCCCTGGCATCAAAGTACTTACTCCGGCTGAGGCCCGCGATCGCCCGCCCATGCTCTCATTGCAGGCCACACTTTGACGGAACCTTGGACAGGGTCCGCTTGCCCAAAGGTCAATCCATCCTCACACTCCCGAAAACATGAAACTCCTCCCTCGCCTCCTCTTCGCCGCCCTGACGCTTGCCGGTGTCCTTGCCGCTGCGGGATGCACCTCCCAGCGCGACACGTCAATTCCATGGAGTCGCCCCGCCAATTGGGAGGGACAGGTTCCTGGCATGGGGCAGACGCCTGGCTCCGGCGCCCGGTAACCGTCTCCGGCGGGCGCGCCAATCGCCCGCCGCTGAATCTGCATTTCCATCCGGCGATCTGGTCGCCGGATTTTTTATGACCGCCTAGCTTCGTCCCGAATGCCCGAAACTCCCGCGAATGCCTCGCTCATCCCGATGCCGGGACACCTCTATGTGGTTGCCACGCCGATCGGCAATCTGGCGGACATTTCCGAGCGGGCCCGTGCCCTGCTCGGGTCCGTGGATGTGGTGGCGTGCGAAGACACCCGAACCACCGGAGCCCTGCTCTCCCGTCTTGGCATTCGCCGCGAACTGTTTCCCTACCACGATCACAACGAGGAGGAGGCCGCTGAAAAGCTCGCCGGCCGCATCGAGGCAGGCGCCTCCGTCGCCATTGTCAGCGATGCCGGTACGCCCGGCATCAGCGATCCCGGCTTCCGGGTGGTGCGCGCCTGCCGCCGGCGCGGCTTTCCGGTGGTTCCCGTTCCCGGTGCCTGCGCTCTCGTTGCGGTGCTCAGTGCGGCCGGCCTGCCCACGAACGGCTTTCTCTTCGTCGGTTTCCTGCCGCCCAGGACCGCCGCACGGACGGCATTCCTGGAGAAGTATCGCAATTTCGACTACACGCTTGCGCTCTACGAAAGCTGCCACCGCATCGACCGCTTCGCCGACGAAATCGTGAGCCACCTTGGTCCGGACCGTGTCGTCTGCATCGCCAAGGAGGTGTCCAAGCTGCACGAGCTGTTCCTGGTGGGACGCAGCCAGGGTGTGCGGGAGCAACTGGCAAGAACGCGTCTCAAGGGTGAATTCGTGGTTCTCATCGCCCCCGCATCCTTCGAATTCTGATCCGCAGACGCCGGTTCGATACCCACAGACTCCATTATGGATCCCCCCACTCCATCCGTCGCAATCATCGACATCGGCAGCAATTCGATCAAGCTGCTCGTGGTCCGCCGCATGCTCAAGGGAAGATTGCACGGGCTGTATTCCCGGACACTCGATGTGCGCATCAGCGCGGGCATCAGCCGGACCCCTCCACGCCTCAGCGAGGAAGGCATGGCAGCGGGTGTCGCCGCGGTGTGCTCCCTCAAGGAGGACATCCGCCCGTTTCGATCCGTGGCAACCCGCATCGTCGCCACGAGCGCGGTGCGGGACGCGGTCAACGGGGCCGATTTTTGTTTACGAATCAAATCAGCCACCGGGCTCGAGGTTGCCGTCCTTTCCGGCAATGAGGAGGCGACTCTCATCGGCCGGGGACTGCTCACGGATCCGGCCGTGGCTTCCTTCCGCGATTTCTACCTTTTCGATCTTGGTGGGGGCAGCCTCGAGTGCCTTTGCTTCCGCGAGCGAACCGTGACACAATCCCTCAGCCTGCCGCTGGGGTGCGTGCGGCTGACGGAAAAGCATGTGGACGACACCCGGGCACCATTCGGCGCCCGGGAACATGCCGCCGTGGTCGACAACGTTGTTTCGACGCTTCGTTCGAGCTCATTCGCATTCGATCTTGGGGAAGGCGCCGATGCGCTCTTCATTGGGGGAACCATGACCACGGCGCGACTCATGCTTGCGGCGGACGCAGGAATTCCACCCAACTCTGCGCCGACACAGATTCCGGTTTCAGACCTGCGCAGCCTCTACACCCGGGTCGCCTCGCTGGCGCTGCAGGAACGAAAACGCCTGCCCGCGCTCCGTCCGGAGCGCGCTGACGTGCTGCCCGCGGCCCTGCTCACGACCCTCACGGTAGCCGACCTGGGAAGCATCCAAGTATTCCATACATCCTCCCATAATCTTCGCTGGGGGATTGCCGACCGGATGCTCCCGGTCAGGTAGGCGTCATTCCGCGCGGCCACTGTACCGGCGCGTGACATCCCCCTTGGAGTTCATGCGAGCGGCGGGAAGGTGAGGTCGAACCGTGTGCCGCCATCGAGATTTCGCACGACGATGCGGAGGCGGTCCCTGTCGGCTTCGCCTTCCATCCACGTGGCGATTTCGGGTTTCGGTCCGCCGCCGATGAGCTGGCCATACGGAAACTCATCCGCCGGCGGCATCCATGTCGCCCGATGGGTATGGCCCGAAATGACAACCTGAGCCTTCCACGCCACCAAGGAGTCATGCCAGGCAGCCCGGGAACGCCCACTATGCCGGTCGAAGCCGCGGTTCGCATAATCCTGCGGGCTCTCATCCACCCAGCGAAGCGGAATATGACAGATCGCCACCCGATAGGGAGCCTGGCTGAATTCAGGCTGACGAATGGTCGCCGCCAGCCATGCGGCCTGCTCCTGACGAAGCTGATCGAAGGACACCCTTCCGCCGAAGCTCGGATGATCGTCGGGCTTGTCCTCGCCTGTGTTGAGACAGATGAACGCAACCGGACCCGAACGGAATGCATAAAAGGGGCGTCCGCTGGGAGTCGCAACCAAGTCCGGCATCTGGAAGGCAAACTTGCCCCGCACATCGTGATTGCCCCAGGTGAGAAACAGCGGCCGCCCGTCCGTGACGTCGCATTCCGCCGGATGCAGGAGCGTGGGCACGAGCAGGTCTTCCGATTTCCAGTCATTGCAGGTATCACCGTTCCAGACCAGAAAGTCCGCCCGCGGCGTGCGTTCGTGCAGGGTCCGGATCGTGGGATTGTTGACATGCGTGTCATTCCAAACGACGAAGCTCGTTCCCGCCGCCGCCGGATCGAGGGTGCGGAACGGTTTCCAGTCCGTGGTCTCGCTGGCGTCGCTGTCGGCCGCGTGGGTGACGGCACGGACGCGATACCTGCCTCCCGGCTTCAATCCCGAGAGGCGCACGCGGAGGATATGCTGGCCCTGGGGTACGAAACCGAACGCATCGGTGTGAGCCACGCCCCTGCCGATTCCGTCTTCAGACTCCCATTCCAGGCGGCCCCGGCAGAGCGTGCTCACAGCCCAGACCGCCTCAAGGCCGTCAGCCCGGGGCGCCATCAGTACAAGCGGCGTCCGCATCAAACGACCGGAGGCACCGGCGGATTGTGCCATTGAACTCGCCGCCATCAGTGCGGCACCCACGGATCCTCCGGCAACCTGGCCGATGAAATGTCTGCGCTTCATGCCTGGATTCTCGCCAGCAGGGATGTCGAGACAAGGCAAAGTCAACGGTTCAGCCGCGGGAGCAAGGCGTTAGCGACCTAAAACGACAACCACCGCAACGGCTCGGGAAGCTTGCATCACCGGAGGTCAGCGTGCGAAGTTTACCGTTCATGCCGTCACGTCCCATCGCACCTTTTCGATCCAACATGGTCTCCCGGTACGTCCGTCCGGTCGCACTCGCCTGTCTCGCCCTCCTCACCTCGCTCACCCCGTCGTTTGCTACGGAACGGCCGGCGCCGGCATTGGTGGTGATGATCAGTCTGGATCAATTTCGGGCCGACTACCTGCAAAAATTCCGCGGCCATTTCGGGACCGGCGGCTTCAACCTCTTCCTCAACGAGGGAGCATCCTTCGCCGACTGCCATTACAGGCACGCCTTCAATTTGACCGGGCCGGGACATGCTGTGATGCTCACGGGAACCTACGCCAATCTGAACGGAATCATCGCCAACGACTGGACTGATCGCCGATCGCTGGCTCCCGTGAACTGCGTGGGGGACCCCTCCGTCGATATCATCGGCGGCGCCATGGCCCGGGTGCGGGCGCAGGGGCGATCTCCCCGCAATCTGAAGGTGACGACCGTCGGTGATGAATACAAACTCGCCCGCGGGGGAAAGCCCAAGGTCATCGGCATCGCCAACAAGGATCGCGCTGCCATCCTGATGAGCGGGCATCTCGCAGATGCCGCCTATTTCATGCAGAATGGCGCGTTCGTCACCTCCACGTATTACATGAGGGAAGTTCCAGACTGGGTGCGTGCATGGAACGGCGCCAACAAGGCTGCGGGATATTTCGGCAAGGTCTGGGATCGAGTGCTCCCCGCGGCCGCCTACGACATCCAGGGGCCCGACGACCAGGAAGGCGAATTCACCGGATTCGGGCTCGGACGCACGTTCCCGAAAACAATCAACGGCGGCGAAAAAAATCCCGGCACGGCATTCCATGCCGCGCTCGACAGCACCCCCTTCCGGAGCGAACTGCTCGCCGACTTTGTCAAAGCCGCGATCACCCACGAAAACCTCGGCCGGCGGGGCGTCACTGACATTCTCTGCGTGGGATTCTCCGCACCCGACGCAATCGGCCACAACTACGGTCCGGACAGTCACGAGGTCATGGACAATGCAGTGCGAACGGACCGCATCCTTGCGGACTTCTTTGCCTTCCTCGAAACCTGGATCGGCTTGAAGAACTGCACGCTCGTGCTCACGGCCGACCATGGGGCTCCGCCGCTTCCGGAGTTCCTGAAATCCACCGGGCGCCCCATCCCTACAGGCCGGGTCCAATACCGCGAGATCGCCCGCGCGGCCGAAGCCGCGCTCAATGCCAGGTTCGGAGCGCTCTCCGACAAGGGGCCCTGGCTGGTCAACTCCAGCCTGATCCAGCCGGCGGCACTCAAGGAAAAGAACATTTCCGCAACCGAGGTGGAAACCGTCATGCGCAATGCGGCTCTCTCCATCCCCTGGGTCATGGCGGCCTACACGCGCACCCAACTCGAACGCCGCGAGGTCAACGAAAGCATTGGCCGGAAGGTTCTGCTGAGTTTCAATCCGGAACGCAGCCCGGACTTGCTGGTCGTGCCCAGGCCCTACTTTTTCCAGAAGGACTTCGGCGTCACGCACGGAGCACCCTACAACTACGATTCCCACGTCCCGCTTCTCTGGTACGGCGTGGGCGTTCCCCGCGGGGAGCGCACGGAGCGGGTCGGTATCGACGACATCGCCCCCACCCTTTCCCATATCCTCGGCCTGCCCGCCCCACCCCTTGCCGACGGAAAGGTCCTGTTCTGAACCGGCCCATGTCCGGCTCCGGGAAGACGGCATGGCGTACGACGGCCCGTCGCGACAGCGGGCCGTTCATTCCGAAGCGCCGTCTACCCCTTTGAGGCGCGGGTGCGGCGGGATCGCCCCGCCGTTGATTTCCTGCGCGGCCGAGCCTTCCTGCCATCGTCGGCAGAGGACGGTCGCAGGGTTTTCAACAACGCCTGAAAGTCCGCCGGAAGCGGCGCACGCAGGTCCAGCGGGCGCCCGCTGTGCGGATGGGTCACGACGAGGTGCTCCGCATGCAGCATGACCCGGTCCGCCTTCAATGTCGGGAACCTCCCATCCGGTTTCCACCCATAGATGTCATCCCCAACGATGACATGTCCGATGGATTTCAGATGCACCCGGATCTGGTGCGTGCGGCCGGTGTGCAGGATGCAGCGCAGCAGCGCCGCCTGGCGATCAAAGGTCTCGACGACTTCCCAGTCGGTGTGTGCATCCCTTCCACCCGAGGGCGAATCCAGCACGGCCATCTTGTGGCGGTGCTGCGGATTGCGTCCTATGCCCTTCACGATGCTGCCACTGAGAAGGGAGGGCACCCCCTGCACCAGGGCGAGATATTCCTTCCGCAGGGATCGGCTGGAAAACTGGTTGCTCAGCTCACGGTGGGCGGCGTCGGTCTTGGCAACCAGGATCACTCCCGAGGTTTCGCGATCGAGGCGGTGCACGATGCCCGGACGCTCCACGCCACCGATGCCGCTGAGTGATCCGGCACAATGCGCGAGCAACGCATGAACCAGCGTGTCCTCACCCGTACCTGCACCGGGATGGACCACCATTCCGGCAGGTTTGTTCACCGCCAGGAGATGTCTGTCTTCAAAAAGGATATCGAGGGGAATCTCCACCGGCCGCAATTCCAACGGCCGCGTGGCGGGAAATTGGAAACTCAGGGATTCCCCTGGCAGCAGTTCATGATCCCGTGTAAGGGACCGGTCACCGAGTTTCACCAACCCCGCATCAAACGCCCTCTGAACCGCCACGCGGCTGTATTCGGGAAACGCGGAGGCAAGTGCCTTGTCCGCTCGCATGCGCCGGGCACCGGGCGGATGCGCATAAGTCAGAAGATTGGTTGACACGCAGACCCGAGGTCATGCGCAGGTTCCACCCTAAGCGCAAGCGCCGTTCCATCAGCGGTGCAGGACCGAATTGACTGCCGGAGCGAGATTCGTGACCGACTGGACGGCATTGAAGCCGTCCTCCGACCCGGTGGTTCCGACCGTCGAAGAAGCGCCCATGAAGGCGGCAACGAGGCCCGCAAGAATTGCGGCCGAGATGAGCTTTTGAACGATTGAGTGAGTCATGGTTCTATGGGTTACAAGGTCCAAGACGGCACGGTGCTCCCCCTTGGTGACAGCGTGCTCCCGCTTTTTGCAGGGTATATTTGACGTGTTCGTGTAACCGTTCCGCTGGGGGTGACGTCCTTCCGCGCCCTTCAAACCGCCCCGAAAGCACGCCGACCCTTGATCATTCAAAATGCATTAATCTGGCCACCAACATGATGCGAACTCAGTCGATCATGAACTCCGCTTGCTCCTCATCGCTGGCGCCTTTCGCGTCGTCGTCACCGCTGTTCGTGCTCAAATGGTGAAGCGCGCGCCAGGTGTGGTAGCCGATGGCATCCAGCGAACGAAGTCCGTCGAGCGTCTGAAGGGCCTGCCCGGGCTCCACTCTGCCCTCCGCACTCGCCTCCAACAGCGCGGCGCGGATCGTGCGCCGGTTTTCCGCCAACACGGGCGAAAGCCTTTGCAGCCGGTCGCACTCCTCCGCCGGCTCCTGAC
>CAZOXB010000186.1:0-7901 GCA_964583635.1 uncultured Opitutaceae bacterium
GTTCGCAGCGTGTGGTTGCCTCCTTCTGATCGTAGAGGACCATCGCCTGCGGGGAACCGTCCTCGTGCTCGACAAGGGAAAGCACGCCGAGATGCTCGCGGATCATCTTGCCGTCCAGAGCGAGGGCGGAGGGCAGCTGACCGGCATGGGCCTGCAGCCACCCGACCAGCCTTGCGGCGAAGGCCTCGGCGTCGAGGCGGGTAAGCACCTCGTAGAACACCGAGTAGCCGGGCACCTGCCAGAACGCCTTGCACCCCATCTTGCGCGGCAGGCCCAGCAATTGACGCTGGGGCTGCGAAAGGCTCCGGGCGAAACGGGCAAACTGGCTGAAATCACGGCGGCCGCACAGCAGCGCCATCGCCCCGATCGTCAGCACTGCGCCGATGCGGTATTGCACGCTTTTACTCCGCGGATCGGGCGCGCGCCGCAGCACCTCCAGGAGCGACTCGAGCTGCGGCTGGGTCAAAGGCAGCGTGCCGGTCGGCGCGGGCAGCCCAGATATATACGCCGGTCAGCATCCGCCAGTTGAAGGAAGTCCACACCCGCGCGCACCCGGCCAGGCTCACGCATGACAACGCCAAACCGGCCGCAGAACTCGCCCAGGAAGAAGCCGAGCTTGCGGACGAAGCACCGGGAGCTAGGCTATGTACATGAAGTTTACCGTGACCATCGACCGCGACGAGACCGGTGCCTGGGTCGCCGAATGCCCAGCGATCCCCGGCTGCGTCAGCCAGGGCGCGACCAAGCCCGAGGCGCTCAAGAACGTGCGCGAAGCCATTGAGCTTTGCCTGAAGGTGCGCGCCGAGCGTGGCCTGCCGTTGACCATCGAAACCAAGCAGGTCGAGGTCGCCGTCTGATGTTGACCCTGCCCCGACTCAGCGGCCGTGCCGTCGTGAAGGCCTTCGGCCGCGACGGCTGGACCCTGGCCCGCCAGAAGGGCAGCCACATGATTTTGGTGAAGGACGGCAGTTGAGCCACGCTCTCCGTGCCCGATCACCGCGAGGTCGCACCCGGCACGCTGCGCAGCCTCATCCGTGCCAGCGGGCTGACCGCCGAGGCGTTCCTCGACCTCGCGAAAAAGTAGGCTCGCCGCTCCTTCTTTAGCAGCCGGGCCAATCGAACGGGGTCAGGCAACATGGCCCTCTTGAATGCCTCCCCCACTATAAACCAAGAAAGCGACAACTTGTGTCGCAGGCTGGTAATGGTTTGAATAATGAAAGCGGGATATGCTTGGAATAATGCCGGCAATCGGGGTCCGCCGTCAGAATATGAAAATTGCGGCGTGTCGCATACGCGCAGATCAAGTAGTCTGCTGCGCTGCCGTGAACGCCTGTGGCCATGCAGGTGTAAAAATATTCCGCAGCGACTTCATGATCGGCAATATCAAGGGGAGCCTCCGGGAATGCCCGGAGCTGCCGGCGTAAACGATCATACTGCTGAAGGTGCCGGATGCCGGACAACAACTCCTGGCGAACGAGACCGAGCAGAACCACTCTGCCAACCTGAATCAAATCCTTGAGGAGCCCCGCATGGGTGGACTCGACGGGCGCCCTCCGGCGAAACGCCAGAGCCCAGACGGAGGTATCGACGACAACCCTCATTTGCGGCGTCCGCATCTGGCCGCCTTGTAATCGAAATTTTCGTCGTAATCGATCTACCCGAAGGATTCGAAAATCCTTAGCTGCTGGCGCCGCTGCACATACTCGCGCAAGGCCTCCTCGACCGTCGCTCTCTTGGAAGGCTGTTTTCCGAGCTTCTGGGCCTCGGAGATCAATGCTTCGTCGAGTTGAAGATTGGTAGCCATGTGCGAGCCATTGCACAACATATTGTGCAATATAAGCCGTAAGGGGTCACACCAGGTCGTCTTCACGATTCCTTCGTGGAGTGTCGAACCGCACAAAGACAGGGCTGGCCGAATGCAATCACCGTGAGTAGGGTAACCCTCCACCCACACGCACCATGAAATGGTCCTTGAAACTCGGCACCTACGCCGGCATCGGCGTCTATCTCCACTGGACGTTCGCATTGCTGCTCGGCTGGGTCTTCGCGACCCATCTGGGCGCCGGTCAATCGCCGGCCCAGGCTGTCGCCGGCGTCCTCTTCATTCTGGCGCTCTTCGCCTGCGTGGTCCTGCACGAGTTCGGTCATGCGCTGGCCGCCAGGAGATACGGGATCGCCACCCGCGACATCACCTTGCTGCCCATTGGTGGGGTGGCCCGGCTGGAAAAAATTCCGGAGAAACCGGCACAGGAACTCGTCGTCGCCCTGGCCGGTCCGGCTGTGAACGTGGCCATCGCCGCGCTGCTCTTTGTCTGGATTGCCGCCACTGGCCGGCTTGCCGGGATCGACACCCCCACAACGCTGATGAGCGGATCCCTGCCGCAGCGCCTGATGATCGTGAACTTGTCCTTGGTGGTCTTCAATCTGCTCCCCGCCTTTCCAATGGATGGAGGCCGGGCGCTGCGTGCCCTGCTGGCCTTTCGCCTGGGACGCCGCCGGGCAACCGCCATTGCCGCCAGCATCGGTCAGGCCATGGCCATCATCTTCGGATTCCTCGGCCTCTGGCTGGGCCATCCTTTCCTTGTTCTCATCGCGATCTTTGTCTTCCTGGGCGCCCAGGCCGAAGCCGGCCAGGTGGAGATGCAGTCGGCCCTCCAAGGCCTGCGGGTCGGGGACGCCATGATGACGCGCTTTCGCACCCTCGATGCGCAGGCCAGCCTCATCCAGGCGGTGAAAGAGCTGCTGGCCGGGTCCCAGCAGGATTTTCCCGTGGTGGAACAGGACCTGCCCATCGGCATGCTGCGCCGCAACGACCTCGTCAAGGCCCTGGCCGAAAACCGGGGCGACACGGCCGTGACGGAAATCATGTGGCGCGAATGCCAGCCGGTCGAAGAGACCGCCCCCCTGCGGCCCACCGTCGAGGCGATGCAGGCCGGTCAGTGCGGCACGGTGCCGGTCATGCGCGCCGGCCGGCTGGTCGGACTGCTCACGATGGAGAACATCGGCGAATTGATCATGGTGCAGAACGCCACCGAGCGGAGAGCCGGTCCCGCCCGCCAAAAGGTTTGAAATCAAAAGGTGGCCGAAAAGCAGCGCAGGCTTCCCTCCCCGCACTGCCCCTTTCTCCGCGTCTCCCCTCCTCCGCGTGACCCCTTCCGGAACGGCCGGAAGGCCGCACTCCGAACGAGCACACTCTGTGGATTTGCCTTAAATCCCGGCTTTATGCTACGGTGGAGAAGAAAGGAAAACACGTCATGACACGTATCTCGATAGATCTTGAAGATGAAGCCCTTAACCGCATCAAAGCGTTGGCGGCTCTCAAGGGTCAGGACATCGAAGAATTCATGGTCAAACGCGCCTTGGCTGAAGAAACCGACGAGGAACGCGCCCTGAGCGAGCTTGAAACGCTTCTGGACGCCCGGATTGCCGAGTACGAGCGCAACGGCCCCAGTTCCCGAACGGTTGAAGACATTTTCCAACAGGCCATCCGGGAGGTCGCACCCGGCCAAAATGGCTGAGTACGAAATCACGCCGGCCGTTCAATCCGACCTGCTCGACATCGGCCGCTACACAACGCGGACCTGGGGTGCGGCCCAGGCGTTGCGCTACAAAGCCTCTCTTACTGGCGCCTTTGCAGCCATCGCGCGGGATGAGATCAGGTCCCGCGCCGTTAAAAAATCGCGGCCACAGCTGAGATTTGCCCGGTGCGAGCACCACTACATTTTCTTTCTGGTTCGGGAAGGACGCGAGCCGCTCATTCTCGCCGTGCTTCATGAGCGCATGGAACTGATGGAGCGACTTAAGGAACGGCTTTCCCGATCTTGGTAATGGAAGTCGGCGAGCGTCGGCAGAAGGGCGCAGAGATGCCCTTACTTTTCAACTCAAGGGTGTAGTTAGCCCAGCGATGATGTGGATCGCCCGCGTCAATCGCGGCCACCAAGGGGCCGGTATCAATCAGGACGACGCGCTGCCGCGGCCCCGCTCGACGCGAACGGTCTCTGTCATCCGCTCACACCAACTCGAGCTCCGGTCGGATGGTCCAGATCGATCTAACCGAAAAACGATTCATGCACTTTCCAGCCGACCCAACAGCCCACGAGCGAGCCCAGGCCACTCCACAGGAAGGATGCGAAGAGTTCACAGCCGAGCGCATCCGCACCCCATCCGAACGCGAAGCCAAACACGGTAATCCCGACAAGGATGCAGAGCTTTGCCATGCGTGGATAAATCCGGGCTGGCCCATGATTGGACCCCGCCGGGCCAGCCGGCCTCACTTTTCGTCGTCGCCGGTCAGCGAAGTACCGCCGGTCACCGTCACTTTTTCCATGATGGCCTTGGACAGCTTTTCGGCGATCTCCGGCTTGTCCTTGAGTGCCTGCTTGGCGGCGTCGCGGCCCTGGCCCACGAGATTGCCCTCGTAGGCAATCCACGCCCCCTTCTTTTCCAGCACCTTGTGCTCAAGCCCCAAGTCAAGCAGGGAACCCAAGCGGGAAATGCCCTCGTCGTAAATGATGTCGAACTCGACCTCCGTGAAGGGTGGGGCGACCTTGTTCTTGACCACCTTGATCTTGGTCCGGTTGCCCACGACCTTGCCGTCGGCGGTCTTGATCTGGTCCTTGCGACGTATGTCGATGCGGATCGATGAAAAGAACTTGAGCGCCCGGCCGCCCGGTGTCGTCTCGGGATTCCCGAACATCACGCCAATCTTCTCACGGATCTGATTCGTGAAAATACAGATGCACTTCGTCTTGCTGACGACCGCGGTCAGTCGGCGCATCGCCTGCGACATCAGCCGGGCCTGCGAGCCCACGGTGGCGTCACCCATCTGACCGTCCAGCTCCTGCCGGGAAACCAGCGCGGCCACGGAGTCGATGACGATGACGTCGATCGCATTGGAACGGATCAGGGTTTCAGTGATGTTGAGCGCATCCTCACCCGAATCCGGTTGTGACACGAGCAGGTCGTCGAGGTTTACACCCACGACGCGGGCGTACTTGGGGTCGAGGGCATGTTCGACATCGATGAAGGCCGCCAAGCCACCGCGTTTTTGCGCCTCGGCAATCACGCTCAGACAAAAGGTTGTCTTGCCCGACGACTCCGGGCCGTAGATTTCGACAATGCGCCCGCGGGGCAGGCCTCCGACTCCCAGCGCCAGGTCGATGGCCAGGGAGCCGGTCGACAGCGTTTCAACCTTCATCTTGGTATTCTCGCCGAGCCGCATGATCGACCCGTCGCCAAACTGCTTGGTGATGGCACTGATCGCGAGTTCGACGTTCTTGCGCGACTCCGCGGAGACAAGGGCGCCGCCACCCGCTGAAGCGGAAGCGGGAGTTGAGACAGCTTTGGAAGGAGAGGCTTTGGACATGGTGAATGGATGAAAAGGAATGAAAGACCGAGGGAACGCAGGGACAATGCCGACTGCAGAGCCATGACGTGAATCGCTGTCCCAAACAGAAGCAAGTTTTGCGTGGCGGGAAAAACTGAAAGCTGGTCGGGAGTCTTTCCCCATGCGCATCGCCTGTAACGGGTCCGTCAACTCCCACAGTCCGCAATTGCGTCCTTGCGACTGCAGGCAACCCCTGATTTCCATGAGGTGTTGAACGTCAGCCACCGATGCCCACGTTGATGCAGCCTTTTGATGCGGGTGTGCCCGTCGCGCAGCCACCACCCGGCGTGAGGAACCGATCGGCAGGTGCTGGCGAATACGTCATGGAGCGGGGCGGGTGGCCGACTCCGAACGAACTTCCTGTTGCCTGATGGCCCGGTCCGCCCCACCTGACCCTGAACAGGAGCGGCTGGCCGAAGATGAGGCGCGGTCACATAACTGGAAGCGCTGGGGTACGTACCTTTCCGAGCGGCAATGGGGAACCGTACGCGAAGACTACTCGGCGGATGGCGACGCGTGGCGCTATTTTGACCACGAGCACGCCCGGAGTCGCGCCTACCGCTGGGGGGAGGATGGACTGCTGGGCTTCACGGACCGTGAATGCCGTCTCTGTTTCGCGGTCGCCCTCTGGAACGGCCACGATCCCTACCTGAAGGAACGCCTCTTCGGCCTCTCCGGCCCGGAGGGAAACCACGGGGAGGACGTCAAGGAGGTCTACTTCTACCTCGATTCAACGCCGACGCATTCCTGGAATCGGGCACTCTACAAGTATCCCCAGGCTCGTTTTCCCTATGAAGCACTGCGGCAGGAGAACGCACGGCGCTCCCGGCGGGAACCCGAATATGAGTTGCTCGACACGGGAATCTTTGCCGAAGAACGGTATTTCGACATCGAGGTCATCTATGCAAAGGCGGCGCCGGAGGATATTTGCATCAAGGTGATCGTGACCAATCGCGGCCCCGATCCGGCGCCACTTCACGTCCTGCCGACGTTGTGGTTCCGCAATTCCTGGTCTTGGGGAAGCGATCAAAATGGACGGGAAAACAAACCTCACCTCGACGAGGTGAAACCCGGTGTGGTGCGTTGCGACCACGCGACGCTCGGTCGGATGATCTGGGCGGTGGAGCCGGACGCCAACGGCGTGCCCGCCACCCTGCTCTTCACGGAAAACGAGACCAACGCCGAAGCCCTCTTTGGCGTTCCGAACGCCTCGCCCCATGTGAAGGACGCGTTTCACGCCGCCGTGGTGAATGGTCGCAGTGACGCCGTAAATCCCAAGAAAACCGGTACCAAGGTTGCCGCCCACCACATCCTGAACCTCGGGGCAGGGGAGTCCCACACCCTTCGGTTGCGGCTCCACAGGGAGGATGCCCCGCCCAAGACGCGGTTCGGCCCCGGCTTCGAGTCCGTGATGACCCGGCGCAAGGCCGAAGCCGATCGTTTCTTCGACCGGATCCTCGGCAAGGGCCTTCGCGACGACGAGCGGGCCCTGGCGCGCCAGGCGTATGCCGGACTGCTTTGGTCCAAGCAGTTTTATCATTACGTCGTCCGCGAGTGGCTCACCGGCGATCCCTTGCAGCCACCCCCGCCGCCCGAACGCCGGCAGATTCGCAATGAAGATTGGGGGCATCTGTTCAATCGCGACATCCTGGTGATGCCTGACAAGTGGGAGTATCCGTGGTTCGCCGCATGGGACACCGCGTTCCACATGGTGGCAATGGCCCGGATCGACCCGCACTTTGCGAAGGAACAACTCAATCTGCTGCTCCGCGAGTGGTACCTCCACCCGAACGGACAGATACCGGCCTACGAATGGGCCCTCTCGGACGTAAATCCTCCCGTCCATGCGTGGGCCTGCTGGCGGGTCTACAAGATGACCGGGCCCCGTGGCGCCCGTGATCGTTCCTTTCTTGCACGAACCTTTCAGAAACTGCTGCTCAATTTCACCTGGTGGGTGAATCGAAAGGACCCCAACGGTCACAATCTTTTCTCCGGCGGTTTTCTGGGCCTCGACAATGTCGGGGTGTTTGACCGATCCAAGCCGCTTCCCGGCGGCGGCACCCTCGCCCAGGCGGACGGCACGGCTTGGATGGCTTTCTACTGCGGCACCATGCTGGCCATCGCGCTGGAGCTGGCCGATGGGGATCCCACCTACGAGGATATTGCCTCCAAGTTCTTCGAACATTTTGTCCGCATCGCCGACGCAATGAACCGGCTCGGAGGCACCGGCCTCTGGCATGAGGAGGATGGATTCTACTATGACCAGCTCATCCACGGGCCCGGCAACAGTTCACCCGTGCGGCTGCGCTCCATGGTCGGCATCATACCTCTTTTTGCCGTTGAGCTCATCGATGAAACCCAGCTCAACGCACTGCCCGGCTTCGCCAAACGGACACGCTGGTTCCTGAAACACCGTCGCGATCTTGCCGAACAGATCGCCTACCTCAGCCATGATGGCGAATCGACCGGACGTCATCTGCTGGCCATACCGACCCGGGCAAGACTCGAACGCGTC
>CAZOXB010000187.1:0-7892 GCA_964583635.1 uncultured Opitutaceae bacterium
GACGCATTCACGCTGGCAACACCTGAGAACACCTCCGATGTGCGCGACATCGAACGGTTCATCGGACAGAAGATTCCGCAGTTGTCGCTGGACAGCTTTGCCTACCTGGGTAGCCGCGCGCCTGTGCTCGATACGAACCGCCCGGGGCAGTCCGCCCCCCGACCGCAACGCAACCCGGCAAATCGCCGCGGTTCGCCGGGCCGCAATCAGGACCGCGCTGCCGGCGGAAGACCGCACGGTGGAGGAAACCCTTCCCATCATCCCGCAGGCAAACCCGGCGCGCACTGGCGCCGTCGAAACGGGCGATAGGAAATCCGTCAACGGACCTGCAGCGTCTCGCCCTCGTACGCGAGTCCCAGTGACGGAATCGTCACGGCCTTGCGCCCGCCCTCCTTGCGAACGGTACCGGCAATCCACGCATCGTATCCGGCCGTCTGTGCCAGTTCGACGACCCGTTGCGCCACATCCGGGGCAACATAGGCGGCAAACCCGACGCCCATGTTGAATGTGGCATAGGCCTCGCGCAGGTCGATCGGTCCCTTCTCCATGAGAAACCGGAACAGGGCCGGGATCGGCCGTGGGGTGTGGATCTCGTAGACGAAGGGTTCCTCGAGACGCATCAACTTGCGCCAGCCGTGGCCGGTCACGTGGGCGACGTAGTGTAGCGGCACGCCTGCATCCTGGCAGGCCTTGACGAACCTGACGTAGATGACCGACGGGGCCAGCAGCGCCTCTCCGTAGGAGCGAGTATCTTCGCCTCCCAGCGGCGTGAGATAGCCGTCGGGCAGCGACTGTGCGATCAGGCGGCAAAGTGACAGACCGTTTGTCTGAACTCCCGACGAAGCCAGGAAAACGATCGCATCGCCCGCCTCCACCGCTCCGGTGATGCGCTGTGCTTTCGGGAAAATGCGGCCCACAGCCGATCCCGCCAGGACAATGGTCGCCGGATCCACGATGTCGCGCAACGTCGGCGTCTCTCCGCCGCCCCAAACGGCGCCCGACTCGATGCAGGCTTCGGCGAATCCGTCCACGAGCGCCTTCATGCGGATTTCGTCCGCAAACCATCCGGAATCTCCCACGGCCGCATGCATGGCGACGGAGATGGGCATCGCGCCACAGGTGATGAGATCGTTCACGATCGTCGCCACCGTATCGATGGCAATTTCGCGATAGAAGCACCGGCCGGACGCACGCTGCACGGCGTCGGCCACCAGATTCTTGGTGCCCAGTCCCTCCTCGACATGTGCGAGATAATGATCGGCAGCCTCCATCAAGTAGGCACTTTCGCCGCGGGTGTTGTCCGGCTCCCGGAATCCATGCGCGGTCAATGCACCGCTCGTGCGACGGGCCGCCAACTGGCACGCGCGCTTGAACGGATCGAGCTGATCGTATCTGACTCCGGAAGAATCGTAGCTCAGGCTCATGATGGACTGACCTTCATGCCGCTCAGTAGGCGCGGCGCTCACTGCGCTCATAGTAGTTGAGGTAGGCCTGATTCACGACCCGGTAGCCGCCCGGCGTCGGATACTTGCCGGTGAAATACCAGTCTCCCGGATGATTCGGCACCGCCGCATGGAGATTCTCGATCGTCTGATAGATGATCTCCGCCTCGCCCTTCCAATCGATCTTCTTGGGACGGACGAGTTCGGTGATCTTGGCGGAGATCTCCTCGGCGCTGAACGGTTCGTAGATGCGGCGCACCTGGTTCTCCAGCACCGCATCCGCCGGCTTGGCAACCTCGACCCGGCAGGCACGGTAGACTTCCTCCAGCAGATCGCCCTGCCCCCGCTCCTTGAGGAGCGCGACGGCCGCCTCGAACGCGATGAACTTGCCCAGTTCCGACATGTCGATGCCGTAACAGTCGGGATAGCGGATCTGCGGCGCGGTGGATACGATCACGATCTTCCGCGGATTGAGTCGCGCCAGCATGCGAAGGATGGATCGCCGCAGCGTCGTGCCGCGCACGATCGAGTCGTCAACGCACACCAGGTTGGCTCCCGCCGGCACGGACCCGTAGGTGATGTCGTAGGCGTGACCCGCAAGCTGGTTCCGGAAATTCTCCTGGCCGATGAACGTGCGGATCTTCACGTCCTTGCCGACGACCTTCTCGCCCCGCGGCCAGTTCCGGAGGATGAGATCGTCGAGCAGCGCGTCGGTCAGGCGGCCCTCGCGGCTCGCCTCAAGTATGCCCGCCTTCACTTCATCGCGGCGGATCCGGCGCAACTCGGACATCAGGCCGTAATAGGCGACCTCGGCCGTGTTCGGAATGAAGCTGAACACCGTGTTTGCCCAGTCCGAGGCAATCGACTTGAGGATCTGATTGGCCAGGCCGGCCCCCAGCGCCTTCCGCTCGGCGTAGATGTCGACGTCGTTGCCTCTCGAAAAATAGATGCGCTCGAACGAGCAGGAGGCCCGCGGCAGGGCTTCGGTGAAGCGGATGGACTTCACGTCACCGCGTTTCTTGATGACCAGGACATGCCCGGGCTCGACTTCGCGCACATCCTCCTGCGCGAGATCAAACGAGGTCATCAGCGGAGCCCGCTCCGAGGCGACGGCAATCACCTCGTCGTTCTGGAAATAATGGCAGGGACGGATCGCCGACGGATCGCGGGCGACGAAGGCATCGCCGTTCCCAACCATGCCCACCAGCGCATATCCGCCATCCCAGTTCGTGGACGCGCGGGTGATGACACGACCGAGGTCGAAATCCTCGCTGATTCGCCGTGAAATCTCGGCACCGTCCAGGTTCCTCGTGCGCAGGAAGCGGTAGAGGTCCTCGTGTTCCTCATCCAGGAAGAAACCGATCTTTTCGAGCAAGGCCTGCGTATCCGTTGCGAATATCGGATGCTGCCCCATCGCGATGAGCGAGTCGTTCAGCATGGCGGTATTCGTCATGTTGAAGTTTCCGGCCAGGGCCAGGTTGCGGGTGGGCCAAGGGGAACGGCGGAAATACGGGTGGCACGAACTGAGATTGTAGCCGCCACTTGTCCCATAGCGGAGATGTCCCATCAGGAGCTCCCCGCCGAAATCGAAATGTCTTTTGACGGTATCGGCGAACTCCGGATGAATCGTGCCCGCGGCGACCTTTTCCTGATACTGTTTCAGCAGCAGCTTGAATATCTTGTCGAGCGGGTTCGACTTGACCCTTCGTTCGCGGAACATGAAGGGCTCACCCGCCGGGGTATCCAGTTTCACACAGGCCACACCCGCGCCATCCTGGCCGCGGTTGTGCTGCTTTTCCATCAGGAGGAACAGCTTTGAAAACCCCCAGAGCGGAGTGCCGTACTTCTCCTGATAATACGACAGCGGCTTGAGCAATCGCACCAAGGCGATGCCGCATTCATGACGAATCGGGTCGCTCATGTGACGGTGCGAGACTTCAGGTCAGAAACGATGGAATTCACTTTCCGGAATGGGATGACGATCAGGCGGCGAAGCGAAAAACGGTCAAGGGGTTTCGCCGGATGAACGCGAACGCCCTGGGGCGCGCCGCCCGCGTGGATGGAAACGCCGATGATGTTCGAGAACCCGGGTGGTTTCGACCGCGGTATAAATTTCCGTCGTGGAGATGTTTGCATGTCCCAGCATCTCCTGGATCGAGCGCAGGTCGGCACCGCCGCCCAGCAAGTGGGTGGCAAAGGAATGCCGGAGCAGGTGAGGCTTCACGGGCCGGGATATTCCGGCGAGTTTCGCATACTTCTTGACCAGGACCCAAAGCATCACCCGGGAAAGCGCGCCACCCCGACGACTGAGAAAGACATGACTGCGCGTATGTGCGGTTTTAACAAAATGTGGCCGACCCGCCTCCATATAACGGGCAAGCGCCTGGACGGCCCTTTCTCCCATGGGCACCAGCCGTTCCTTCGAGCCCTTGCCAAACACCCGCACCAAGCCCTGCTCGAGATCCATCTGCTGGATCCGGAGCGCTGCCAGCTCTGAGATGCGCAAACCACTCGCGTAAAACAGCTCCAGAATAGCCTTGTCGCGCAACGCATGAGCATCGCCTCCCCGCGGCGCATCCAGGAGTTGTTGGATCTCATCCGGCGTCAGCGTTCCCGGCAGTCGGCGCACGGCTTTTGGCGATTCCAGCAACTCGGACGGATCCGATGGGCAATGGCCTTCCTTGACAAGAAATCGGAAGAACCCCCGCACTGCGGATCGTTTCCGCGCGAGGCTGCTCGCGGTGAGATTCCCCGCACTCAGTGACTGAGCCCATGCCGACAGATCGGCTGCGGTCACCGACGACCAGCTTCCACGATCCGCCCTTCGGACGACAAAGCGCGCGACTTGAATCAGATCACTCCGATAGCCCTCGATCGAGTTGCGCGACAATCCACGCTCCAGCTGCAGAAAAGTCAGATATCCTTCGATCAGCTCGGTCAGAAAATCGGCTGCAGTCAATTTGGCGGCAACAGTCACAGGGTGTTCCTTTCCTGTCCCCCGACGGTCGAATAGGTTCCCAAAGGGACCATGACTCCGCGACGAATCCCTTGGAGTTCCGTCTCGGAATTTTTCCGCTCCTGCTCATCGCATGTGCTCGACCTGCGGAAAAGCAGGACGAAAAATGCGCGAGCTGCTCTCATGGCGCCCGGTTAGTAACGACGCCTTGGCGCCATTCGGACAGGCGCGGGGCGTTCGTCTTTCATACGATACGTGATGCGCGCCTTGTCCAAGTCGTACGGGCTCATTTCCATCTTCACGCTGTCCCCAGCAGCGATTTTGATGAAATTCTTTCGCAGTTTGCCTGAGATGTGCGCGAGTACGATATGTCCATTGGCAAGTTGAACCTTGAACATCGTGCCCGGCAGAACCGCAACGATCTTACCCTCTACTTCAATCGATTTATCGTCGGCCATATCAAAAGGTCCGAACGCTCGGCGGCATGAATAGTATCATCAGACAGGCAGGTGTTATGGAAAAAGAGCTCCTTGAATCGCCAAAAATCCCCCGATAAGTCAAGGGTTTACTCCGGACAACCTTCACTGCAAGGACTCGTCTCCTCCTTCCATGGCAAAATCCGGCACACCTCCCGTCTGTCCGTTCGAAAAACGTTTTCCGTCGGCTTTGCTCCGCGACGATGTCCATTACATGAGCCTCGCATTCAATCAAGCCATCGATGCTTGGAAGCAGGACGAGGTGCCGATCGGATGCGTTATCGAATGCAAAGGAGAAGTGATTGGCGCCGCCCACAATGTCGTGGAAAGCGCGCGCGATCCAACCGCCCACGCCGAAATGCTGGCGTTGACCCAGGCCGCGAATGCCTTGGGCGACTGGCGCCTCGAGGATGCCACCGTCTACGTGACGAAGGAACCCTGCCCCATGTGTTCGGGTGCCATGCTGATGTCGCGCGTGAAGCGCGTATGTTATGCGGTTTCGGACGCGAAGATGGGATGCCTCGGGGGTGCGACAAATCTCAATGACCTGCCCCGCGTGAATCATCATCTCGAACTGACCTCCGGCGGTGTTCTGGAGGACGAGTGCCGTACGCTTCTCCAAACATTTTTCCGCCTCAAACGGCAGGATTCGGATTTGCCCGGCGGACAGTCAGCCGAAGGGCAATCCACGCATGACGATTGACCTGAATGGGATCCGACAGTAACGTTCGCCCTCTGATAGTCAGAAGTTAATAATTGAAAGGATTCCACTATGGCCTACGAACTTCCCAAACTGCCCTATGCATATGATGCCCTCGCTCCGCACATCGATGCGAAGACGATGGAAATCCACCATACGAAGCACCATCAGGCGTACATCACGAATGCCAACAATGCCCTCAAGGACCATGCGGCTCTGGCGGCACTCCCGGTCGACACGCTGATCGCCGATCTCTCCAAGGTCCCGGATGCCATACGCGGTGCGATACGCAACAACGGGGGAGGTCACAGCAACCACGCATTCTTCTGGACGATCCTCGGTCCCCACAAGGGCGGTGCGCCGAAGGGCAAGCTCGCAGATGCCATCACGGCCGCGTTCGGCAGCTTTGAAAACTTCAAGGCCGAGTTTGCCAAGGCGGCAGCCACACGCTTCGGATCGGGCTGGGCATGGCTGGTCGTTGGCCCGGACAGGAAGCTGGCCATTGGTTCCACGGCCAACCAAGACAGTCCGTTGATGGGCAAGGCGGTTGCCGGGATCGAAGGCAAACCGGTGATCGGACTCGACGTCTGGGAACACGCCTATTACCTGAATTACCAGAATCGCCGCCCGGATTACATCGCCGCATTCTGGAACGTGGTCGACTGGGATGCTGCGGAAAAGAGATTTACCGGCGCCGCCTAGAACGCCAATCCAAGTTCGTCATTTTTCAGCCGCACCCGACGGGTGCGGCTTTTTCTTATCCCGGCGCACGCACCTGAATGCGTTCGCAGCGGACCGCCCGCCTGACCGTCGGATCATAGCTGACAATCACACCGGAGAGCCGCACATCCCTTTCCGCGACTTCAAGGCGTCGCGGCATCCCGTCCAGAAATCTCGCCACGGACGGAGCGATTTCACGCCCCAGCACGCTCTCATGAGAGCCGGTCATGCCCGCGTCGCATCCGAAAGCAGTTCCTTTCGGCAGAATTCTGAAATCGGCCGTCGCCACGTGGGTATGGGTACCGATCACGGCCACCGCCCGACCATCGAGGTGCCAGCCGAGCGCCTGCTTTTCACTGGTCGCCTCGGCATGACATTCCACCAACACTCCGTCAGCACGGTCCTCCTGCAAAGCAGCGCGGATTTGTGCATCGGCCGTGAGAAACGGGCAATCGGCCTTCATCCCCATGAACTGCCGGCCGAGCACCGTGAAGACCGCCAGACGGAATCCGTCCTTTTCAAGCACGATCCGGCTGCGTCCCGGACAGGACGCGGGCAAATTGGCAGGACGGCACACGCGTTCAAGTCCGGCGATCTCCGTCTCAAACCCCTTCTGATCCCACACGTGATCGCCCAGCGTGATCACATCGACCCCACCGGAAAGCAACGAACCGGCAATGCTCCCGGTGATCCCCGCACCGGCGGCGGCGTTCTCGGCGTTCGGAATCACAAAGGTGAGCCCGTAATCACGGCGCAGCGTCGCCAATTGGGACAGCACCATTTCCCGGCCCGGCCTCCCCACGATATCGCCGATGAAAAGCACTGTGATCACTGTGCGACCCAGACAAAGGGTCCGCTCGAACACCAGCATGTAATATCGAATGCCGTCGTTCCAGGCCTTTGACCGGGTGCCGTTTGCCCGACACCCGTGGGATCATACATCTGTCGCCAACGGCAAGCGGTGCGGTGTTGGAGCTCCATTTTACGCTCTTGCCAGAGAAGGCCGTGGCGGGTTATCCTTTTCGTTTTCAGTTCCTACGTTCATCGATGAAATCCACCACTTCGCCCTCCGCGTTTCCTCAACCTGAAATTGGCCGTGAAATGAACGGTGCCGACTCCGTTGTCGAAAGCCTCGTGCGCGAAGGGGTTGATGCCATCTTTGCCTATCCCGGTGGCGCATCCCAGGAGCTGCACCAGGCCTTTGCGCGATCGGGGAAAGTGCGGGTGATTCTTCCCCGGCATGAACAAGGCGGATCCTACGCGGCGGAGGGCTATGCCCGCGCCACTGGCAAGGTCGGCGTGTGCATGGCCACCAGCGGCCCCGGCGCAACGAACATGGTTTCCGCCATCGCCGACGCCTACATGGACTCCACTCCCCTCGTGGCGATCACGGGGCAGGTCTTCACCAAATACATCGGCAAGAGCGCCTTCCAGGAAACCGACTTCTTTGGCATGACGCTGCCGGTCGTGAAGCATTCCTACCTCGTGTTTGATGTCCACGAGCTTCCGAGGATCCTCAAGGAAGCTTTCCACCTCGCCCGATCGGGGCGTCCGGGTCCGGTCGTGCTGTCGCTGCCGGAGGACATGCTCGCCGAGCG
>CAZOXB010000188.1:0-7878 GCA_964583635.1 uncultured Opitutaceae bacterium
GGGAATAAAATGGGTTGCCGTGCTGCCGTTGACAAACGCACCGCGTCCCCGCGGCCCGGTGGGCCCGTGGCCCTCCGGATTAGCGCCTTCGCGCTTTCCTCAGGCGCGGCCCAGATAAGTACCGTCGGCCGTGCTCACCCGGATGACCTCACCCTCCTTGATGAAGAGCGGGACCTGTACGACCAGACCGGTCTCGAGTTTCGCCGGTTTCTGGACGTTGCTTGCGGTATCGCCCTTCACGCCCTCGGCGCTCTCCACGATCTTGAGGTTCACCGCAGAGGGGAGATCGACCGAGAGGGCCTTTTCATCCACAAAGAGAACGTCGACCTTCCCGCCGGGAGTGAGGTAGTTCTTCACATCGCCCAGGGTGGATTCGCTCAATTCAATCTGGTCGAAGCTCTCCGGGTCGATGAAGGCATAACTGTCGCGGTCCGCATAGCTGAACTCCAGGGTGCGCCGGTCGGTCGGGAGGACTTCAATCGTGTCGGTCGAGGCAAATCGCTGGTCGAGCGCCTTTCCATACCGCAGGTTGCGCATCTTGATCTGCACAAAGGCACGCAGATTGCCGGGCGTGCGATGCTGGGTTTCCATCACGAGATGCGGTTCACCGTTGAACTTGATGACTTGGCCTTTGCGGATATCGTTGGCTGCGGGCATGGCTGGACTTGCGTGGGAGGATTGAGTTAAAAGGGTACAGGCATACTGTCTGACCAAAGCGCCTGTCAAGGCTTCCAGCCGGCCGGATATTTGCCCGGCGGGTACCGGTTCAGTCCAAAATCGGGGTCTCCCGGAACCTCCACACTGCTCCGCGCTTGCGCTTTGTGAAGTCCCCTCGTCACTCTGGGCTCTTCCGCTATGAAACAACGCACGCTCGCGCGCGCCGTCTCCGTCACCGGCACCGGCCTTCATTCCGGTGCGCCGGTACAGCTCACCTTCAAGCCCGCACCTGCGAATCATGGTCTGGTGTTCAAGCGCACCGACCTGCATGGACATCCCGAGATCAAGCCTCGCATCGACCTGGTGGGTGATCTTGTCCGTAACACCACGCTCCAGGACGGCCACGCCAAGATCAATCTCGTGGAGCACGTTCTCAGCGCACTTCACGGCTGTGGGATCGACAACGTCCTCATCGAGATGAACGCGGCGGAGCCGCCGATCATGGACGGTTCCGCCCGGCCCTTCGTCAACCTGATCATGGAAGGCGAACCCGTCGAGCAGGACAAGGATCGCGTCTACTACCGCCTTGATACGCCCATCTCGGTGATCAAGGGCAACCGTTCGATCATCGCCCTGCCCCACGATGGATTGAAGATCACGTGCACGTCGAGCGATGACCGCGGCTACCACACCCAGCACCTTTCCATCGAAATCGATCCGGAGACCTACATGGCGCAGATTGCCGGCGCCCGCACGTTCACGATTTATGAGGACATCGAGGAGCTTCTCAAGCTCGGCAAGATCCGCGGAGGCAGTCTCGACGCCGCCATCGTGATCAAGGGCGGCACCATCCTCTCCAAGGAACCCCTCCGGTTCAAGGATGAGTTCGTCCGGCACAAGATCCTGGACATCATCGGCGACATCGTCCTCCTCGGCCTGCCACTCAAGGCCCACCTCGTCGCGACCTGTCCCGGCCACCAGCTCAACGCCGAGATCACCCGCGCGATCCACGACCGCATGCAGCAGGCGGCGAAACCGGCCGGCAGACGGAAATCCGGTGAACGCACCGCTCCGCCGGTGAGCCCCACCGACACGGCACTCGATATCCGCCGGCTGCTCGACGCCCTGCCCCACCGCTACCCGTTCGTCATGATTGACCGGGTCACGGAATTCCGGGGCAATGACGAACTGGTCGCCATCAAGAACGTCACCATCAACGAACCCTACTTCCAGGGACACTTCCCCGGCAATCCGGTGATGCCCGGGGTGCTGCAAATCGAAGCCATGGCCCAGGCTGCCGGCGTGCTGTTGTTGCGCCGCGCCAGCAGCGACGGCCGCACCTCGTTCTTCATGAGCGCCGATCGTGTGAAATTCCGGAAGCCGGTGCGTCCTGGTGACCGGATCACGATCGTTGCAAAGTTGACGCGCACACGCGGGGATAAGCTCGCCACGGCCGAATGCGCGTGCACGGTCGATGGCATGCTGGTGTCCTCCGCCGAGCTGATGTTTGCCATCGTCGACGAGCAGGAAGGCCTCTGAACATGTCCCCGCGCATTCATCCCTCGGCGATCGTCGACTCCACGGCGCAGCTGGGCGCGGATGTCGAAATCGGCCCGTTTGCCTTTGTCGGCACCGGCGTATGCATCGGCGATCGATGCCGGCTGCACCACCATTCCTCAGTCGAGGGCTTCACCTCGCTGGGCGCCGACTGCGAGATCTTTCCGTACGCGAGCATCGGAGCGAAAACGCAGGATCTGAAGTACAAGGGAGGCAGGCCGGGCGTGAGGATAGGATCACGCAATATTTTCCGCGAATACGTGTCGGTGCACGCCGCGACCGAGGACGGCAACTGGACCGTGATTGGCGATGACAACGCCATTCTTGCCTACAGTCACATCGCCCACGATTGCCTGCTCGGGAACCATATCGTGATGAGCAATTCGATCTCCCTCGCCGGCCATGTTGTCGTCGAGGACCACGTCACGTTTGGCGGCGTGGCCGGCGTCCACCAATTCTGCCGCATCGGTGCCTATTCCATGGTCAGCGCCTACGCGAAAATCGTGCAGGACGTGGGCCCATTCTTCATCGCCGACGGCCAGCCCGCCGTTCACCGCGCCTTCAACAAGGTGGGACTCGAGCGCAAGGGCTTCACGCCCGAGCAGATGGATCGGGTGAAGCAGATTTTCCGCATCCTTTTCCGCGACGGACTCAACCGCACCCAGGCTTTGGAGAAACTCGCCCAGCACCCGGCGGCGCACACCGAGGAATTCACCCGCATGATCGTCTTCGCCGGGAAAAGCGAACGGGGCCTCGCGCCCGGCCCGGGTACCTGAATCCAAACGGGTAAACGCGGAGACGCGAAGGCATCCGCTGGAGGGCCACGGTCCCTCGTGGCCGGGGAACGCTCCGCGCTCGGAAACGCCGGCACCCAAACCTGTCCAACATCGCATCCCGCCATCCCGGCCACGAGGGACCGTGGCCCTCCAGAGATCTGTACCCAGGCTACTTCTTCCGGTAAACCGCCGCCGGATCGAAGAGCCGCTCCGCAATGAATTCCAGGGAGAAATCACCGGAGCCCGAGGCCGCCTCGATGCTGGTCAGGCGACGGTAGAAGCAGCTCTTGTATCCATTATGGCATGACGCATTGGCGGCGCCCGACTGGTCCACCTTGATGAGCAGCACGTCCTGGTCGCAGTCCGTGCGCAGTTCACGCACAAGCTGGACATTGCCGGACTCCTCACCCTTGACCCACAGCTTCTGGCGCGAACGGCTCCAATAGGTGGCCTTGCCGGTCCTGAGCGTGTGCGTGAGGGACTCCGCATTCATGAAGGCAAACATCAGCACCTCGCCCGTGGCGGCGTCCTGGGTGATGCAGGGAATCAGGCCGTCGGGCCCGAATTTCGGTTGCAGTTGCCTGCCGAGTTCGATCTCGGCGGTGGTGGTGCGGGATGGAAAGGACATGGGAGGAAAGTCAGGAGTGAAGAGTGAAGGGAGAAGGGCAAAGGCGGAGGGGACCGCACGAACAGCGCGGTCGTGCCGGCTGCCGGCGGATCGATCGGGACGGCAATGCCGTCCTACGAATGTCGCTCTGACAGATCGCGGAGCAAGTCGAAGCTGTACAAGCCGGTCCGATGCCCGTCGCTGAACTCGAAGCGTATCGCGTAATTGCCGATTCCTTCCCAGCCGAGCACGGTCACGCCGTCGAACTGTTTCGATCCGCCGCCGCCGTACTGGTTTCCAAAGATGTCACGCTCTCCCTGGGTCTCCGCGCTCGGCGAAGCGGCGCGCAACCGGTCGCTGGGCAGAAAGGATTCCCGTCCGTCGCTCCACCGGATGGCGACTTCGCTCCCGACCAGTTGAATATCGACCGGTGTGTGCATGGTGCAGAACGCGAGCCAATCAATTGCCCATGGCTCCGCCAGAAAATTATTGTCCGCGGAAAGTTTGCCGCCTGCCAAAGGTAGGGCACACTGGCGCCTCATGGGAATCGCGGCATCCCCGGATCATGCGTAATTCGTTCTACACCGATTTCGACACGACGACCTGGGGAGCTGCGCGGAAATGTGATTACCGCACCCTGTTTCAGATCGACCGCGATCGCATCATCCACGCACACGCCTTCCGGAAGCTGCAGTCGAAAACCCAGGTCTTTCTCTCCGGCGAATACGATTTCTACCGCACCCGCCTGACTCACTCGATGGAAGTTGCGCAGATCGGCAGGTCCATCTGCAACTACCTGCGGACACGCGGTGCTCCACTCAGCGACGACGCCTGCATCGACGCCGACCTCGTCGAGGCGATCTGCCTCGCCCACGACCTGGGGCACCCTCCCTTCGGTCACTCCGGCGAACGCACCCTGCAGGAGTTGATGACACCCTGGGGCGGCTTCGAGGGCAACGCCCAGACTCTGCACCTTCTGACCGAGACGCTTTACCAGGACAGCGCCGGAGTGCGCGGCATGCAGCCCACGCGCGCCCTGCTCGACGGCGTGCTGAAATACAAGAAGCTGTTCCGCGAGTACCCGGCGCCTCCGCGCCACCACTTCCTCTATGACCCGCAGGAGCGGTACCGCGACTTCGTCTTCGGCGGCACCTCCATCCCCGCCAGCCTGCATCAGGGCGAGGCGCTGAACGGCCTCAAGAGCGTGGAATGCCAGATCATGGACTGGGCCGACGACGCGGCCTACTCGCTGAACGACATCGTCGACGGGGTGAAGGCCGGCTTCCTGACCATCGACCGCATCGAGCGCTGGGCGTCCGAAATCGGCATTGGCGCCGACGAACAGGCCTGGATCGACACACTGCTCTCCGCAATCCGTTCCGACCGGCTTGAATTCATCTTCTCACAAAAGATCGGCTCCTTCATCACCGGCTGCCGCCTGCGCGAACGCACCTGTTTCATGACGCCGCTGACCCAGCGTTATCGCCTCGAGTTGGTCGTGAGTGATGCGGCGGACCGGGAGGCGGCTTTCTACAAACGCCTGGCCAACGACATCATTTTCGAGAGTCCCCAGTTGCAGCAGATGGAGCACAAGGCGCGGCGCATCCTCTTCCATCTCTGGAATTCAGCTTGGGCCAACTACGTCGAACGCGGCGCACGCACCATCCACATCCTGCCGCCGCAGGTGGGCAGACTCATCGAGGCCGCCCCCGACCATGCCTCCAAGGCGCGCCAGATCTGTGACTGGCTGGCCGGCCTGACCGATGGCATGATTGTGAGAACCTACCGTCGGCTTTTCGATCCTGAATTCGGCAGTATCCGCGACCTCAGCTGACGGGAAGGGAAACGCGGAGGTGCGATGGAGCGAAGAAACGCGGAGGAGGATCTGTGGGGTGATGTCTTTCGCCTGTCACACCCCCAGTGGGCACTCGATCGATTTCCTTCTTGGCGTGAACTCCGCGTCGCCGCGCCTCCGCGTTTTCCTCTCCCTTCAGCGTTTTCTTACGGGGCAAGGTCCCCCCGTTTCACCGCATCCGCAATCATCTCCGATGCGAACGTCCAAAGTGCCGGCGAACCCTCCGCAATGTGCCGGTTGCGGGCCGCCACACGGTCATACGTGACGCCATGCCGCTTCCACGCCGCACCCTGGGTGCGCACGTTGAGAAGCATCGGCTGGAACCGGTCCACGGCCGTGGCGAATTTCGCCTCGGGTGTCCGCTTCTCCTCGAACTCGTCCCACAAGGCCCGCATTTCATCCCGCTGTTCCGGGGGCAGCAGTCCGAAGATCCGCTCGGCCGCGCACATCTCCCGCTCATGCTGGTCCGCCATGCGCGCAGTGTCATAGGCGAAGGTGTCACCCGCATCGATTTCCACCAGATCGTGCACGATCAGCATTTTCAGCACCCTGAGGATGTCCACCGACGGATCGGCCGCGTGCTCCACCAGCACAATGGCGATCAGGCAGAGATGCCAGGAATGCTCGGCGTCATTCTCAGGACGGCGACTCCCGATCAGAAGTGTCTGCCGGAAAATCTCCTTCAACCTGTCAACCTCGACAATGAATCGGACCTGCTGGGCGAGCCTGGATTCTTCCATGCCTACCGTTGTGGCACGCCCCGCCCGAGTGCGAGCGCGATTCTGCAAATTGCCGCGTCCAGACTGCGATCCCTTCCGTGATGATTTACCGGGCATCCGGCGTCTTCAGCGGCTCCGACGCTAACACGCAAGAAAATCGCAACTACCGATGCCAAATCGTGCAAGGCGATTTCGAAGTCAGCGCGGCAACCTGATTTCAGTCGTCAACCTGCCCCAGCATCGTCCAACGCCTGGCATTCGCGGCGGCCGACCGAACCTTTTCCTTGCTAGCGACCGGGATGACAGGCTTGGTTTTGGGGCATTTTGCCCGTATGAAAATCCTCGTCGCCGACAAGATATCACCCAAGGGAGTCGCCTACCTGCGTCAACAGGCAGGCTTCGAAGTGATTGAGGCGTATGGATCCTCTCCGGAGAAGGTCCTCGAGTTGGTCAGGGATGTCCATGCCATTGCCGTTCGCTCCGAAACCAAGATCACGGCGGCGGTCCTCGCAGCGGCGCCGCTTCTCAAGGTTGTGGGTCGGGCCGGCGTCGGCGTCGACAATGTCGATGTGGAAGCCGCCACGGAGCGCGGCGTGATCGTCATGAACACGCCCTCGGGCAACACGGTGGCGACCGCCGAACTGACCTTCACCCACCTGCTCTGTGGTGCGCGCCCCGTTCCACAGGCCGCCGCTTCGATGAAGGCCGGCCAGTGGGATCGCAAGAGTTTCAGCGGAATCGAGCTTTTTCGGAAAACCTTGGGCATCGTGGGACTCGGCCGAATTGGTGGAGAGGTGGCCAAGCGTGCGCAGGCCTTCGGCATGCGCGTGCTCGCCTACGATCCCTACCTCGTCCCCAGCCGCGCCAAGGCCATGCAGGTCGAGGCGGCGACAATCGACGAGCTGCTTTCCCAGTCCGATTACATCACGGTGCACATGCCGCTGACGGATGACACGCGCTACATGTTTGACGAAGCCGCATTCGAGAAGGCCAAAAAGGGCCTGCGCATCTTCAATTGCGCGCGTGGAGGCATCATCAAGGAGAGCGCGCTCGTCGGCGCCTTGAAGTCCGGCAAGGTGGCCGCCGCCGGCCTCGACGTCTTTGAGGACGAACCCCTCGCCCGGGACAGCGAACTGCGCCAGATGCCAAACGTCGTGTTGACGCCGCACCTCGGCGCATCGACCGCCGAGGCGCAGGAAAGCGTCGGCATCGAGGTCGCCGAACAGATCGCCGACGTGCTCCGCGGCGGCGTGATCCGCAACGCCGTCAACATGCCGTCGATCGACGCCGCCGCCGTGAAGGTCCTCGGACCCTACCTCGATCTCGGCGCCAAGCTCGGCACGCTCACCCAGCAGATCGCACCCCGCCAGGTGACAACCCTGCGGATCACCTACTGGGGCAAGGTGCTCGACCTCGACACCAACTCCATCACGCGCGCGATCCAGCACGGCTATCTCCGCCGGATCAGCGGTGACAGCGTGAACTTCGTGAATGCGCCGCTGGTGCTCGAACGCCTTGGCGTCAAGTGCGAGGTCCTGAAGTCGAGCGAGAACATCGACTACACCGAACTCATCGGGGTCGAGGCCCTCACCGCCGACGGCACGGCGTGCTCCGCCGCCGGAACGTTTTTCAGCAAGGCGGTCATGCCGCGCATCGTCTCCATCAACGGCCGCGGGGTGGAGGTCGAAGCCGACGGGGATGGCTGTG
>CAZOXB010000189.1:0-7866 GCA_964583635.1 uncultured Opitutaceae bacterium
CGCGTCACGCTCGGCGTCGCACAACGCGTGGATGCAGGCAGCACCCGTCAGGTGACGTACACGTTCCAGCTTGCGTTGACGACGGTGAAGGACGGCCTCGCGGTCTGGGAGGACGAAAAGCAGATCAGCAAGATCGGAAAGAAACCCGCGGTCGGATTCTAGCCGGATCGTTGGCAGCCGGCATCGGAGCCCGAACCCGCATCGCCGGTCGCGCCTATCGGATCGATGCCAGATCCCGGCCCGTGCGGTGCTGGATTGCCCAGCGATACACGTCGATGTAGCGGGCAGCCGAGGCCGTCCAGCTGAAGTCGTAGTCCATGCCGGTCTGTTGCAGCGCCCGATAGTGGGCGGGACGATCGTAATAGGTGGAGCAGGCCCAGCCGATGGTGTTCGCGAGGGCCCGCGGGCTGGCGTCCTCGAACCGGAAGCCGGCTCCGCTGCCGGAACGTTCGTCGTAGTTTTCGACGGTATCGATGAGGCCTCCGGTGGAGCGCACGATCGGCGGAGCGCCGTAGCGCATGGCGTACATCTGGGTGAGACCGCACGGCTCCGCACGGCTCGGCATGACAAAAAAATCAGCGCCCGCCTGTATCAGTCGGGCGAGTGAGGCGTCGAAGCCGATGTGTGCTCCAATCCTGCCGGGATAGCGCAGGGCGAGGCTGCGAAAGGCGCTTTCCAGGACGGGATCGCCCGAGCCAAGCAGAGCCACTTGCACCTGCATCGTGGCCATCACCTGGGGAAGCGCCTCCGCCAGAAGGTCGAGTCCCTTCTGCGAAACCAGACGCGCCACAACGCCGAAAATGGGAGTGGTGCGGCTTGAATCGAGTCCCAGCCGCAACTGCAATGCCGACTTGCAGGCGCTCTTGCCGCCCAGGGAGTCCGCCGAATAATTTGCCGGGAGTGTCTTGTCGGTTGCGGGATTCCAGCTCTCGGTGTCAATCCCGTTGAGGATGCCGATGAGATCGGCCCCGCGGAAACGAAGCACCGGATCCAGGCCGAATCCACCCGCAGGAGTGCGGATCTCCTGGGCGTAGGTGGGGCTCACGGTGGTGAGTTTGGTCGCGTGATAGAGGCCCGCCTTCAAGGGATTGACCGCGCCGAGGGCCTCGATGCTTTCAGGATGGAATTCCGATTCCGGCACCCGTGCAAAGCTGAGCGCGCGACGATGGGCATGTCCCTGATACTCGAGGTTGTGTATCGTGAAGACCGATGCGCTCTTTCCAAGCGCCGACTGACGCAGCACGGTGTTCAGATACACGGGAACAAATCCGGTGGTCCAGTCGTGCGCGTGGACGACATCCGGGATCCACTCCATCTGCAGGCAAAGCGTGAGCGCACCGCGGGCGAGGAGGATGAAACGGAGATCGTTGTCGGCGTAGGCGCCTTCCGCATCGCCGTACACGCCGCCCCGGCCGTAATAGTGATCGTTTTCGAGGAAATAGATCGGAACGGTCGTGCCCGGCAGGTGGGTTTCCCACGTTCTCGCCCACACCGCGGCCTCGCCCACGTCGATGCCCAGCGGCTCCACGTGCGGACTCCAGGAACCGATCCTCCTGACGCATCCGTATAACGGGCAGACCACCCGCACGTCGTGGCCGGAGGCCGCCAGACTCTTGGGCAGGGCACCCACCATGTCGGCCAGGCCGCCGACTTTGACGAACGGTTCAACTTCGGGAGTGACGAAGAGGACTTTCATAGGGTCGAGTGCGGAAGGAAAGGCGAAGACTCGACCTCTGCCGAGGGAAAAGGGAGAAAACCTTCCGGCGGTGGTGCGATGGCGTGGTGCCGCCGCGGATCTGCCAGGTGGCGTTCCCGTGAACACCAGTCTCCAGCATTCATCGGGGGCAGGAGGGATCCTCAGCGCTTCTTGCTCAGCGCCGCGCTGAACCAATCGCCATTCAACGAGGCATTGCCCGGCGGGCGAGGGGGAGACGTGTTGCCGCGTGAACCGCCGCCCGCGCTGGGTGGCGGCCGGCCGGCCGTTCCTGCCGGCATTCCGCGGGCCGCGATCTGGGGATTGCTCTTGAGCGAGAGGGCGATGCGGTTGCGGGGAAGATCGATCTCAAGCACCGTGACCGAGACCTTCTGCTGCGGTTTCAAGACTGTGCCGGGGTCCTTTACGAACGTGTCGGAAATCTGGCTGACATGCACCAGGCCATCCTGATGCACACCGATGTCCACGAATGCGCCAAAGGCGGTCACATTGGTGACAATGCCCGGCAGCCGCATGCCAGGTCTCAGGTCCTCGGGCTTGTGCACGTTGGCGTCGAAGGCGAATGCCTCGAACTTCCGGCGGGGATCGCGGCCGGGTTTGGCGAGTTCCGCAAGGATGTCGTTCAGCGTCGGCAGGCCGACATCACCCGTGACATAGGCGTCGAGCTTGATGCGCGAGCGCTGCTTGGAATCGCCAATCAGGTCGCGCACCGAGCAGCCGAGATCGGCCGCCATCCTTTCGACCAGCCCGTAGCGCTCGGGATGCACACCGCTCCCGTCGAGCGGATTGAGGGCGTCGCGGATGCGGAGGAAACCCGCGGCCTGTTCGAATGCCTTGGGCCCCAATCGCGGCACCTCGCGCAATTCGGTGCGTGACTTGAACGGCCCGTGCTCGTTTCTCCGGGCGACAATCATGGCGGCCACCGAGGCATTGAGACCGGAGACGTAGCTGAGCAGCTGCTTGGAGGCGGTGTTGAGCTCGACGCCGACTCCGTTCACGGAACTGATCACGGTGTCGTCGAGCGCACGCTTGAGAGCGGTCTGATCAACATCGTGCTGGTACTGGCCGACGCCGATCGACTTCGGATCGAGCTTCACCAGTTCAGCCAGCGGATCCATGAGGCGCCGTCCAATCGAGACGGAGCCGCGGACGGTCAGGTCATGATCCGGAAATTCTTCGCGGGCGACATCGCTGGCCGAGTAGATCGACGCTCCCGATTCATTGACCATGACCACCGGAATGTTGGCGGGCAGTCCGAGCCCGCGGACGAAGGCCTCTGTCTCCCGGCCAGCGGTGCCGTTGCCGATGGCGATGGCCTCGATCTTGAAGAATTCGATGAATCCCCTGATCTTTTCAGCCGCCTCAATCGCGTGACGATCCGGGTAAACGACGTCGTTGTGCAGCATTTTCCCCTGGCGATCGAGCATGACGACCTTGCAGCCCGTGCGGAATCCGGGATCGATGGCCAGCACGGCTTTCTGGCCAAGCGGAGCGGCCAGCAGCAGCTCGCGGAGATTGTCGGCGAAGACCTTGATCGCGGCTTCATCGGCGCGCTTTTTCGAATCGAGCCGCATTTCAGTTTCCATGGCGGGTGCCAGCAGCCGCTTGCAGGCATCGGCGATGGCCAGGCGCACCTGACCGGAGCAGGTCCTGCCCGGCTCGGCGGGATTCGTCCTGGAGGTTCCTTTGATGAAGAGCGGTTCGAGCTCGGCGAGCGCGGCCGCTTCGTCGGGCAGCGCGATCCGCATCATGAGGAACAACTCCTTCTCGCCGCGGCGCATGGCCAGCACGCGGTGACTGGGGGCCTTGGCGAGCGGTTCGGACCATTCGAAGTAGTCCTTGTACTTGGCCGCTTCTGCCGAGGTTTCCTTGCCGGTGATGACCTTGGAGGAGATGATTGCGTCCTTTTGGAAAAGCGCGCGCAGACGGGCGCGGGCGTCCTTGTCGTCGCTTATGCGCTCGGCGAGGATGTCGCGGGCGCCCGACAACGCTTCTTCTACCGAGGCGATTTTGGCTGCGATCTTCTTGCCGTCGTCCGGCATGTAGTCCTTGCCGACGTAGGGTTGTGCGGCGGTGTGCGGGATTGTGTCGGGATCCTGTGCGAAGATGAGATCCGCCAGCGGTTCGAGTCCCTTCTCTTTGGCGAGGGTCGCACGCGTGCGCTTTTTTGGCCGGAAGGGAAGGTAGATGTCCTCAAGCGCGGCGAGCGTGACGGCCTCCTTTATCGCATCCTCGAACTCGGGCGTGAGAAGATTCCTTTCCCGGAGAGAATCCAGGATGGCGGCACGACGTTCGTCAAGCTGCGCCATTTGCTCGAGCCGGTCGCGGATCGCCGCGATTTGGACCTCGTCCAGCTCCCCGGTGACCTCCTTGCGGTAGCGGGCGATGAACGGGACCGTTGCGCCCTCCGAAAATAGCTGCGCGGTGGCCGCAGCCTGAAACACCTTGATGCCGAGTTCCTGCGAGATCTTCAGGACGTGTTCGGGATTCAGGGATTTGGACGCATCGGGTGCGGGTACGGTCACGGTCTGGTCGGACATGCGAAAAGGGGGTTGAGTGCAACCGACGATGCAGTCCGGGCAAGGGCAAAAAGCGGTCGCTGACGCTTCAGGAGGAAATCGGCGGCAGTCGGCCCTGGGCCGATACCGCCGACGTGGGCCTCAGAGCGAGATATCGCGGCCTTTGCGCATGCAAGCCAGCCACGCCAGCAGCCGCAGTGTGATTTCTGCATCCGGAAGGCGGCTGCGACCGATCAGGAAGTCGTTCAGCCGCTGTCGGGGGATGTTCAGGAAGCGCGCCAGCCGGGCCTTCGATCCGTGTTTCGTCAGCTCCTTCCGGAGTTCCCGCACGCATTCGTTCCAGAGCGGAGTGTCGCTCCCGGGTCGTCGTGTCGTGTACGCCTTGCCCCTCCTTCTGCGCATGAATTTGCGCATTTCCTTGCCCCCCAATACGGCCGCCTCATAGGCCGCAGCCCCCAGCGTTTCCAATGCCCGCAATCCGGGAAATCCATCAGCAACCATGGATGTAACCCAATAGGTTACATCCCGGGTTGCAAAACAATTCGGAGTGCGGGCGCCCCGTTCTTTTCCGGACAGCCGTGCTCCACCGGACAGACTTCCGCGGGCCCCCGGATTGCCTCATCACGCGTGACCCGACTGGATGTAACCCAATAGGTTACATCCAGCGCGGGGGCATGGGGAGGGCTTTATGACTGGAAGTTTCGAGGGGTGGTGGGCATTGTTCCGTCATGATCCGAGTTGCGGTTCTTCTTGTGGCTTTTTGTTTGGGTGGCCTGGCGCGCGGGGCGGAGTCCGCGTGGCTGCCGATTGAAAGGAAGGTGGCCGAAATGGTGCGATCCGATGAAGTGACGGTGGTGCATTTCTGGGCGCCCTGGTGCGCGAACTGCAAGGCGGAGCTGGCAAATGCCGGCTGGAGTGCGTTCCTTGCGGCGAACCCGAAGGTGAAATTTGTGTTCGTGACCTCATGGCATGACGAGGACGGCCGGGACATGCTGGCGCGTCATGGCATTGGGAGGCAGGCCAACTTTCAGCTTCTGCTGCACCCGAATTCTTCGAGGAGAACGGAGGACAAGATGACGAGCTTCATGGACCTGCCGGTAAGCTGGATACCGAGCACGTGGGTGTTTCGTGGCGGCAGGCTCTGTTATGCGCTGAACTATGGCGAGGTCCGGTTTCCCCTGTTGCAGCAGTTGATCAGCGACTCCACGGGCACTTGGTAGGCCGGTGCCTCCAGCGCTCGTTGACGGGAAACGAGCCCAACCTGTGCCGCAAGCGCCGCCGTCCGTGCATCATGCGGGCTTGCTGGATCCAATCCGAGCTCTGCCGCGAACGTCAGCCTGTTGCACGACACTCAACAGGGTTGAGGCGGTACCTCAGCGCACATAGGGAAGCGGATAGCGTTTGACGAGTTCGGCCACCCGGTGCCGCGCCTGTTCCAGGCCATGGGCTTCGTGGGCGGTGCCCGCTGCCTTGAGCACGAGGTCGATTGCTTCGGCGACCGATGCCATGTCCGATTCGACCAGGCCGCGCGTGGTCATCGCAGGCGTGCCGATGCGAATGCCGGATGCCTGGAAGGGCGATCGGGTCTCAAAGGGAACCGTGTTCTTGTTGAGGGTGATATGGGCGAGGTCGAGCGTCTCCTGGGCCTTCTTTGCAGTGAGATCGGGAAGGTTGTGGCGCAGATCGACGAGGAAGAGGTGGTTGTCCGTTCCGCCGGATACGACCTTGTAACCCCTCGCGATCATCGCCTGGGCCAGTGCCTGAGCGTTGCTGACGATCTGCCGGGCGTAACGCGCGAAGTCGGGCTTGAGGCACTCGTTGAAACAGACGGCCTTGGCGGCGATCACGTGCATGAGCGGTCCGCCCTGGCTTCCCGGAAAGACCGCGGAGTCGACCGCCTTGGCGTGCGCCGCCTTGCACAGGATCAGGCCGCCGCGCGGGCCGCGAAGCGTCTTGTGCGTGGTGGTGGTGACAAAGTCGGCATGGGCGATGGGAGAGGGATGCACGCCCCCGGCGACGAGGCCGGCGATGTGGGCGATATCGGCAAACAGCAGGGCGCCGGCACTTCGCGCGATCTCACCCATGCGGGCAAAGTCGATGGTGCGCGAATAGGCGCTGGCACCGACCGTGATCATCCTGGGTTTCTCGCGCAGGGCGACGGAGGCAAGCTCGTCGTAGTCAATGCGCCCGTTGTCCTCCCGGACACCATATTGGAGAAACTGATACAATTTACCGGAGAAATTGGCCGGATTGCCGTGCGTGAGGTGCCCCCCGTGGGAGAGATTCATGCCGAGAACCTTGTCGCCCGGAGACAGCACGGCGGTGTACACGGCGAAATTTGCCTGGGCCCCGGAGTGCGGCTGCACGTTGGCGTGCTCGGCGCCGAAGAGCCGCTTGGCACGCTCGATGGCGAGAGCCTCCACCTTGTCGACATGCTCGCAGCCGCCGTACCAGCGCTTGCCGGGGTATCCTTCCGCATACTTGTTGGTGAGGACGCTGCCTTGGGCTTCCATCACCGCGGGGTAGGTGTAATTTTCGGAAGCGATCAGCTCCAAATGACTTTGCTGACGAGAGAACTCGGCCGAGATGGCGGCGTGAATTTCCGGATCAACGGTGGCAAGCGGCTGGGTGTTGAGCATGGTGGGAAAAACCTTCAGCAAGAAGCGAAACAACGGTTTCGGAAATGAAAAAATCCCGGCGCGGCCCTGCGTTTTTCCCTGCTCATGGCCCAGGGATGACCGGCCACCAACCGCGACGCGTTAGGCGGTCACACCGAGGCGCTGCTTGAGGAATGCGACGACGGACGGGATCGCTTCCACCATCTCGTCGCGACACGATTCGTACTCGGCGAGGGTTCCACCGAAGGGATCCGCGATTTCCCGGCTGCTGCCCTCCGGCAGGAAGTCCCTCAGCAGGAACACGCTCTGGGGCTTGGGAGCAAACTGGAAACCCACGACGATACGGTGGGTTTCCGTCATGGCGAAGAGTGCCACGGCGTTTGACACCAAATCCTGGGTCAGGGGTTGGCTGCGATGGTTGGAGATATCGACACCGACCTTCCTCAAGGTGGTGACCGAATGCGGTGAGACGGCCTCACCACCGCGGCAGGCGACTCCCGCCGAGATCACCTTGAGCGATTTCAAGGGCTCCGGCTGCGCGGCCAACGCATGCGTGAGCAGGCCAGCTGCCATTGGACTGCGGCAAATGTTGGCCGTGCAAATCATGACGACGTAGCCGGGCGGATTCATGGAAGACGCGACAACGAAAACGATCTGAAGGGAAAGGCAATCCTTTGGTGAAAGGAATGCAATTGCCGGAGGCGAATGCGTATCAATGCGGGACGGCGTGTCATCGCATGGCCCTAATCCACAGTGATTCGTTTCAACGCGACCAAGCTTTGAAAAATATGAACGGCCCGCTGCAGGACAGCGTCGTGGACAGGCGGAGCTGTCGTGGTGCCAGCGGCAACGGTGTTCTCATCGCTTGGGGCGGCTGATGAGGGGGTGGACTCATCCCGCCCGGCTGGATCGGGCCCGGCCAGATCGGGCGGAGATTCGGGCACGGGAACTCCGTTGGCGTGATCGCGTACCATGGCCGCCTCGTCATAGCGCCGCTTCTCCATCTTCGAGGCCA
>CAZOXB010000190.1:0-7646 GCA_964583635.1 uncultured Opitutaceae bacterium
GTGACTCTATCGCAGGATTCAAGAAATGATGCCTGCGGGCGAGTCGGTAGGTGAGAGCATGGGATGAATTGGGGGTCGATAGCTCAACGGTAGAGCAGCGTCCTTTTAAGTCGTTGGTTCTGGGTTCGAATCCCAGTCGACCCACCATTCGCCGCCAGGAGCGGTCGTTATTCCGGTACGGGCACGAATGCGCCCGCAAAGGTTGCATCCAGCGAGGCGTACACGACCCCCAGAAGGTTTTTCGCAGTTACCCGTTCGCTGTCCTCGTCTCCGTTGTTGAGGCCACGCACCCGCCATCCATCCGGAGTCTGTTCGACCAATTGGTGAACCACCTGCCGTCCCTCACGGGTCCGGTAGGCCACTTTCATCCCGCGCGACAGCTCGCGATATCCTACTTTGACGATCACAAGGAGGCAACCCTCATGGTAGACCGGAGCCATGGACTCCCCCGCCCCTGCCACGGACGTGCGGTCCGGGCCGAGCGAGGCAAGCTTTTCGGAATCACGCCACGCCTGGAGCCTGGCCGCCAGTTGGGCCTGTCGCGCCGACAATCCGCCGGCACCACCCTCGGTGACCTCGGAACCTGAGGACGGTGTGGAATGGCATCCCGCGAGGGACAGCAGGGCAACCACGACCAGGAGTTCCGGCCGCAACAGAAGAGATGACGAACACCGCAACTTCATGCCATTTGAGTGGCTAAGTTGTTCGTCACACCGAACCCGAAATTGAGTTGTGAAAAGCCGGTAAAACGCGCCGTGCGATTCCGGGCCGGCCCGAACTACTGACTAAGCACTATCGTTTATTCACCCTCGATCGATCGCCCATTTTCCGAAAAAAATCCCTCTGCATGAAACGTCTCGTCATCGTCGAAGACCAAACCGCCATCCGGGAGATGCTCGTTGAAATCCTGCGTACGGATGTGAACTACAAGCTGGTGGGGGAAAGCGGCGACGGCCAGAGCGCCTATACGCTCTGCCTCGAAGTGCTGCCGGATGTGATCGTCCTGGACGCAAAGCTTCCTGGCCTGAACGGGGTCGACCTTCTCCGCCGTCTGAGCAAACAGCTCCGCAATCTTCGCGTGCTGGTCTTTTCGGGACATGAAAACCCGATGCTCGTACGCGAGATGCTCGAAGCGGGTGCGCATGGTTTTGTCGAAAAAACCGCCGGACTTTTCGAATTCAAGAAGGGCCTTGAGACGGTGGCCAATGGAGGAACATACTTCGGTCCCGCGGTGGCCGCGCTGCTGCGCAACGTCGTTGCCAATCCTTCCGCGAGCGCGTCCAGCGACTTCCTCACGGATCGCGAACGCGAAATCCTCCAACTGGTCGCCGAGAGCCACAGCACAAAGGAAATTGCCTCCAAGCTGAATATCAGCGTGAAGACCGTGGACAACCACCGTACCAATTTGATGCGCAAGCTCAATCTGCACGACGTCGCCAGCCTGACCCGTTATGCGCTCGAAATCGGCCTGATCGAGCCGAAGAAGCCCATTTGACGGCTGGCGGCGGAATCGGGCAACGCCGTTCCAATCTCCCGTCAGCACCTTTCGTGGAAGCGGTCGGCCAGCACGTCGACCAGGAGGTCATCCTCACCGACCGGCTCCGACAGAACGACTTCCAAGGACCTTGATTCCCGGGAGGCAGCTTCGCAGATTTCCTCAATGTCTCCTCCAGGTCCCCCGTGACGGCCCGGGAAAAAGAATTGCCGGGCGACAATCACCTTTCCCTCATTGCAGGGCGCCTGCCGCAAACGGTCCGCCAGCAACGGATCATTGAAGGCGTATTCCGCCCCGGGACGGCGTTCCATGGACGCTGCGTGCACTCCTCCCACCCGATCGCCGAGGAGTTTCGCCACCTGACGTGCAAGATGGTTTCGGACTTCTGTGACCGCCGGTTGGGGGCTGCCATGGTCGACCAGAACCACCTGCCAACGCTTCTCCGGTGGATTTAAGCCGCACGCAGCGACGATTCGAGAGACCAGGATTCGGGCAATTCGCCAATCGTTGGAGTCGGCAATTTGCACAACGCAGCGAGCCAGACGCACGCTCGCCTCGGGATATGCCGCAGCCAGCCGGCGCATCCGGTCAGGCAAATATTCCGTGAGAGCCGCGCTGGGACCAAAGAAGAGCGGCACGAGCACGGCGGTTTGCATGCCACCCGCTAGCGCCGTTCCCAGCGCCGCCTCCAGCAGTTCGGCCGAACACCCGCCAAGGAGCCCGGCGGGGACAGCATTCGAGTGCAAAAGCGAAACTGGCCTTACCGGGCAACCAATCTTACGTTCGAGTCTTTCCGCCACGGCTCGCAGCCCCCGTGTGGGCGCTGGTCGCAAGGATCCATTGTCGAACAGGAAGCAGGCTTCAGGCGCTGGCATGGAGGATTTCTCGCCGCGAGGATTTAATGGCTTGCCGAGCCAAAATGCATGCCCGATAAGGTCAACCCTGCCGTCCACCTCATGAATCTCTTCTCGAAGAAACTCACCTTTATCCTCGTCAGCGCCGCGCTTGCTGTGGCGGGATGCAGCAAAAAGCCGAAGCGCCCGTCGCCCAACGATACGGTCCTGGGTCAGGGTGCCGGCTCGGGCGCCGAAAGCATCAATCCTCTGGATGCCGGCCTCGCGGGAGTTGTCGACTCGTCGGCCTCCACCTTGGAAAACCGCAGCGGCACGGAACTTGGAGACCAGATCCGGGATCTCGTTGCCCCGGTCTATTTTGACTTTGACTCATCGGCCATCCGTCCTTCCGAACGCAGCAAGCTGCAGGAAGCACGCAAGCATCTCACCGATAATCCTGACCAACGCATCCTTCTCGAAGGTCACTGTGACTGGAAGGGCACCGCCGAGTACAATCTGGCACTCGGCGATCGCCGGGCCAATGCCGCCAAGCAATACCTGCAAACCCTGGGCATCACTTCCAGTCGCATCGAAACCCTTTCCAAGGGCGACCTTGATGCGGTTGAAAATGCATCTGCCGAACAGGCCGCAAAGGATCGCCGCGTGGACTTCATCTTTCTGAAGAAGTAGACGCACGAACAGTCCTTGCCGAAATCAGACCCGCGGTCCGTGCCGCGGGTTTTTCATTTAGTGCGATCGTTCCCGGCCCGTAACCAGCGCCCGTCCTACTTCGAAGCAGCCAGCGATGCCAGGATCCGCTCCGATGCCTGTATGCCCTTCTTCATGACGCCAAGATGAAAACTTTCGTTCGGTGCGTGCAGGTTGTCCTCAGGCAGGAACAGGCCCATCATGACTGAATCGAGGCCGAGGATCCGTTTGATCGAGCCGATGATCGGCACACTTCCTCCCTCGCGAAGATAAAGCGGCGGCTTGCCGAACACCTCGGTTATCGCCTGGTCCGCCGCGCGAAACGCGCGGGCCAGCACCGGCGACTGGTCCTTCGGCGTATTGGAGCGGCCGGGGGGGACCACCCCATACGGCATGCCCTCATGCTGGTCGATGATGCGAATGGTGACATCGTCCGGTGCCCGTTCCCTGACCGTGCGATAGAGCAGCTCACGCATCTTGTCCGGTGTCTGGTTGGGAACCAGGCGACAGGAGATCTTGGCCAGCGCCTTGCTCGGAATTACGGTCTTCGTCCCCTCCCCCTGGTACCCGCCGCCAATGCCATTGAACTCAAGCGTCGGCAGAAAACGCACCGCCTCGAATGGACTGTACCCCGGTGGCGTATGGAATTTTCGAATACCAAGGAATCCCCGGTAGGCTTCGCTGTCTCCCTGCAGTTTTTCCAGTTCCTGCCGTTCCCACGGCTCCACATCGAGGACGTCGTCGTAAAAGCCGGGGATGTTGACCCGGCCGTCCGCCGTATGCAGCGACGCGCAGATTTCAGCCAGCGCCTGAATGGGATTGCGCAGCACGCCACCATGCAGGCCCGAGTGGAGGTCCGATCTGGCCCCGGTGACCTCAAGGTCAAACAGCACCAAGCCGCGCAATCCGCAGGTAATGACCACCTGGTCCTCGCTCGGGATGCCCGTATCCGACAACAGAACGAGATCGCCCTTCAACTGGCCGCGATACTGCTCGAGAAACTGCGGGAAGCTCGGGCTTCCCATCTCCTCCTCTCCCTCAATCAGAAACGTGATGCGCAGCGGGAGATCCGGCTGTCTTGCCAGCAAAGATGCGACGCCGGCGATGTGCGCCATGAGGGGGCCCTTGTTGTCCGCCGCACCCCGACCATAGAGCCGTGAATCCCGAATCTCCGGCTCAAAAGGCGCGGATGTCCACAAGTTCAGGGGATCCGCCGGCTGGACGTCATAATGTCCATATATGATCACATGCGGCCACGACTCCGGCCCTGTCCGTTTCGCCAGGACAATCGGGTGCAGCGCGGTTTGGGCGATTTCGACGGAGAAACCGATCGATCTCAGGAGACCGGCGACAAAATCCCGCGCCCCCGCCATGCCGTCCCTGAACCTGGAGTCGGTGGATACGCTGGGATGGCGGACAAATTCCTTCAGTTTTTCAACAGGATCAAACATGACCTGACCGTGAACGAATCAGGGCCCGCGCGCTAGCGCGAAAAACGCAGGGTGAACTACCTGAATTTTTGGCGGGCCGCTTCGTACATTGCCATGTATTGGGGCGCCAATGCCTCGAGCGTCCTTATGCGCTGCTCGTCGGACGGATGGGTGGACAACCAAGGCGGTGGCTTGCCCTGCTTTCCGCTGTTGGCCGCCATCTTCTTCCAGAAGGTGACGGCGGCACGGGGATCGTAACCCGCACCCGCCGCAAACTTCAGTCCAATGCGATCCGCTTCGCTTTCGTGAAGCCGGGAGTAAGGCAGGATCGCCCCGAGATTTGCGGCAATCCCGTATGCGCTCAAGATCGCCACCCGCTTTGCCGGATCCACATGATTCGCCTCCATGCCGATCTGCGCGAGGGCCGCTCCGCCCGCCACCAGGTACGCCTGCGAGGTTCGTTCGGCACCGTGGCGCGAGCTGACATGGGCAATTTCATGCCCCATCACCGCAGCCAATTCGTCGTCGGAGCCAGCCAGCTTGAGCAATCCGGTGTACACGCCCACCTTGCCGCCCGGCAGCGCGAACGCATTGACCTGGGGTGAATCAAAAACCACAAACTCCCACTGCGCATTTGGGATGTCGCGCCCCACCGATTGCGCGATGCGCTTGCCAACCCGTTGTACCTGCGCATTGGCCGCCGGATCGTTTGAGACCTTTTCGTCCTTCTTGATCTGATCGAAGGCGCTCAGGCCCATCCGGGCTTCGTCAGAGGACGAAACCAACATCACTTGTCGTCTCCCTGTTTCCGGGACTGTGGTGCAACCGGACAACAGCACGACGGCCAACAAGCACGAGGGAAATCGAAAACTCATGAGTCCAGCGTGCAAATGCCGAGGCAGATGGCAATGGTTCAACGAAAGGCACCGCCATCCATCCTTGAAGGCGGAAAAGCCCCTTGCCGCTCCGCCTGGACCAGAGTTCACCCGACCCGCAAAGTCAGGGGCGCCGGACGAAGCATTCGCCGCCATGGAAATATCCGTGCGCCGCAGCATTGCCTTTCCTGATCCCGCAGCCAGCCTCGAAGGGGATGTTACGTCGACACCGTTGGTTACCCCTGGCTGCCGCGAACCCTGCAATTCGGCCGGCGTGGAATGCGCCGATTGTCCTGAGCTGACGAAACTGGCATTCTGCCCATGAGCGTTCCCCCCAGACTGGTCTGGCTTGTCGAGGATAATGCGATGCTGGGCCGCACCGTGGCGCGAGCGGTCGCAACGATGCCACGGTTTCGCTGCGACGGGATCTTCCAACGATGTGAGGATGCGCTGGCGAGGATCGACTCCGGTCATGTGCCGCTTCCCGACATCATCCTGCTGGACGTCGGCCTGCCCGGGATGAGCGGGATAGACGGGATTTCCCTCCTGAAGAAGCGCGCTCCCGACTCCCAGATCGTGATCTTCACGGTCTTTGACGATGACGAAAAAATCTACAAGGCGATCTGCGCCGGAGCATCCGGTTATCTGCTGAAAGGCTCTCCCATCGCGGAGTTGGTGGGTGCGCTGGAACAGGTCGCACGCGGTGGTTCCCCGATGACGCCGCGCGTTGCACGGCGGGTGCTCGCCATGTTCTCCCAACTGGCGCCGCAGTCAGGCGGCGAGCAGACGTTGTCCCTTTCACCCCGCGAGCGGCAGATTGTCGAAGGCATGTCCGCAGGCCTTACCAACAAGGAAATCGCCGCGAAGCTCGGATTGAGCGCGCATACCACGGACAGCTACACGCGTTCCATTTATGAAAAATTGCATGTGAACAATCGCAGCGGCGCCGTGGCAAAGGTACTCGGTGGACGTCTGCTCGAAAGGAAATAGGTCCAGGTTCAGGATGCAGGAAACCCGCTGCCTTGCTGGAGAAACGAGTTCAAAGGGCTGGCGGGAGAGTTGGGATGCGAACCCTTCCTGATCGGGCGCACGGCCCTCGGCGGGAAGATTCTCAAAGCCCGCCCATGTCGAGAAATCCGCCCGAGGGCAGATCGGCGTTGCCGGTGCCCACAATCATGCCTGCCGCCAGCGTGGCATTCGAAAATTCGTCGATGAGAATGAAGCTGCCCGTCGTGCGATTGCGCTGGTACGGATCGCAGACCAGCACCTGGGCAGTCCGCAAATGGACGCGCCCGATCTCGTTCATGCCAATCGTCGTGTCATCGGGAACGCGGTGGAGGGTGTTGATGTTCACCTTGTATCGGACCGTCTTCACCACGCACCTGGCTTCCCGTGTGGTGTGACGGATGAGATACTTCCCTCCCGGCTGGAGTCGCTTGTCGGAGAACCAGCAGATCATGGCCTCGACATCCTGCGTGCCTTGGGGCGCGTTGTTCGCCTTCACCAGCATGTCGCCCCGCGAAATGTCTATTTCATCCTCGAGCGTCATGGCAACCGACATCGGCGCAAAGGCCTCCTCGAGGGCGCCGGTCGGTCCCTGGATCGACTTGATGCGCGACGTCAGCCCGCTCGGCAGCGCCAGGACCGGGTCGCCCGGCTTGAACACCCCACCCGCGATGCGACCGGCGAAACCGCGGTAGTCGTGATGCTCGTCGGAGTTCGGCCGGATCACGGACTGCACGGGAAAACGCGCATCGACGTGGTTGATGTCGCTGCCGATGTAAACCGTCTCCAGCGTGTACAGCAGCGAACCGCCGTGATACCAGGGCATGTTCTGCGAACGTTCGACGACGTTGTCACCGTGCAGCGCGGACAGCGGAATGAAGCGGATGTCGGGAATCTGGAGGCGGGAGGCGAAATCCTTGTACGCGCGGACGATTTCGTTGAACCGGTCCTCCGACCAGTCGACGAGGTCCATCTTGTTCACCGCGACAATCAGGTGCTGGATGCGCAGCAGTCCGGCGACAAAGGAATGCCGGCAGGTCTGCTCCACGATGCCCTTGCGCGCATCGACCAGCACGATGGCCAGGTTGGCGGTCGACGCACCGGTCACCATGTTGCGCGTGTATTGGATGTGGCCGGGGGTGTCTGCGATGATGAACTTCCGGCGCGGCGTCGCGAAATAGCGGTAGGCGACATCAATGGTGATCCCCTGCTCGCGTTCGGCGCGCAGGCCGTCCGTGAGGAGCGAGAGATTCAGATGATCCTCCCCTCTTTGCTGCGTCGCCCGTTCAATGGCCTCAAG
>CAZOXB010000191.1:0-7627 GCA_964583635.1 uncultured Opitutaceae bacterium
GCCGGCTTTTCCTCATTCCACTCCTGGTCTCACCACGGAGACGCAGAGAACACGGAGGTCGAGCCAACCATTTTTACCTCCGTGTTCTCCGTGCCCCCGTGGTGAACATCTGCTTTCTCCGTCGAGTTTTGCCTCCTCTTGATCGCGTTTGGGGATAAGTTTCCGTCCACCCTTTTTCTTTCATGTCCTCCTCTCCCCTCTACACCGCCGCCATCGACCTCGGCGCCACCAGCGGACGCGTGATCCTTGGATCGTGGGTCAATCAACGCCTCCAGCTCACCGAGGTTCACCGTTTCTCCAATACCTTCCGGACCATCGGGGAACACGATTACTGGGACATCGGTGCGCTCTGGAGCGAAGTGCAGACGGGCTTGCACGCGGCGGCCGCCGCCCTGCCGAAAAAGGCACGATTGTCGTCGGTAGGAGTCGACACTTGGGGCGTGGACTACGCCCTGCTCAATGATGAGGGACGGCTGGTGTTTCCCGTGCACGCCTATCGCGACAGCCGGACGCGTCCCGGACTGGAACGCCTGGCACGGACGCGGGCCGCCCTCGAGCGCATCTACGCGGCGACCGGCATTCCCAACGTTTTCTACAACACCTCGCTGCAACTCGAGGAAGCGATCGCCCATTGTCCGGCGCTCACCGACCTGGCCACCCGCTGTCTTTTCCTTCCCGACTATTTCAATTTTCTGCTCTCGGGCATTGCCGCCAACGAGTTCTCGATCGCGAGCACCTCCCAATTGATCGACGTCCATTCACGCGATTGGTCGCGACCGGCACTCGAACATTTCCGGGTACCACCCCTTTGGTTCACACCCCCGGTGCTTGCCGGCACGAAGCTCGGCACATTGAAAAAGGAATTCGCCCAGGCCCACCCTGCCCTGGCCCGGACTCAGGTGGTGGCCGTTCCGGGACATGACACCGCCTGCGCGTACGATGCCATGCCCGCGTCTCCGGACGGCACCGATCTTTATCTCAGCTCCGGCACCTGGTCGCTGGTGGGATTTGAAAGCGACCAACCCGTGCTTGGCAGGGAAGCCCTCGCCGCCCGCATCTCGAACGAACGCACGGGCGACGGTCGCTATCGCCCGCTGACCAACGTCATCGGCCTTTGGCTGCTGGAAGGCACGCTGAAGGATTTCGCCGCCCGCCCCCAATCCGCCAAGGCTTGGTCCGCCCTCATCGCGGCGGCCGAAAAACAACCCGCCCCTCCGGTTCTGATCGACGTGACCGATCCCGCTCTCGCCAATCCGACGTCGATGCGGGCGACCCTCGACGCACAGATCAGGAAACGCAAAGGCAAGGTCCCCTCTGACATGGCCGGTTACATGCGCCTCATCTGCGACTCCCTCGGAAAAGGTCACGCCGATGCCCTCCGCGCCTTCGAGCGCTTGGCGAAACGTTCATTTAAACGCATCCTCATGGTCGGTGGCGGCGCCAAGAATCGGCTGCTCTGCCAGGCGACCGCCGATGCCTGCCGCCTGCCGGTGATCGCCTTTGATCTGGAGGGCTCCGCCGTCGGCAATATTGCGTCCCAACTCATCGCGATCAAAGCCGTGAAGAACCTGAAGTCCTTCCGCGAATTGCTGGGCAACCATCTCGATAAAAAACTCTATCATCCGCGTTGACCGTTCGTTCGACTCCCGGTCGTTGACAACCCCGCCCGCATCGGTCCGACATCCTGACAACGGCAAAGTGGGCGCTTGGAACGCAAATTTATGGCGCCTACCGCTCCTCTTTCGCGGGAAGATTCCGTCGACTCCACCCATATGCGCGGATGCCGCAACGCATCTTCGGTTATGGGTTAATCTTCGAATTTCTCCGCGCCGCCCCCAACCAATCGCTCGCGGGACGGGATCGAAGATTGCAATGACCTCAGGAACGCGGAGACTGCGGCTCTTTCTCAAGAGAAAAGCCTATCATGCTGAAGAAGTTGATCGCGAAGCTGCGCAAGACCATTGCCCCATCAAGCGTCGCCAAATCACCACAAAAAAACGCCTCCTCCAAGGCCCCGGGAGGCGATCAGCACCCCGCCCGCCGGACCCAAGGCGGCGAATCGAATCGTAGGCGTGAGGACCGTCCGCGAACCGGGCCGGATCGTTCACGCGAGTCCGGCTCCGGGGGCCCGCGGCGCTCCCGCGGCACTTCGTCCGCCTCCGCCAGCAGCGGAAATCGTGGCAAATCCGGTCCGCGCCAACGTACCGAGCGCCCGGCGCCACAACCGCAACCCGAGGTCGCTCCGAAACCCCACCGGCCGTCCCGGGAACAACCGGATGTTCCCAAAATCGAAAGTGCTTTCACCCAACTCGGCCTTTCCGACCGCGTGGCCTATGCCGTTCAGGAAAAGGGTTACACCGAACCAACACCCATCCAGGCGCAGGCCATTCCACTTGTTATCTCCGGCAAGGACGTCATCGGCTCCGCCCAAACCGGCACCGGCAAGACCGCCGCGTTTGCACTGCCGATCCTGCAACGCTTGGGCTCACGAACCGGGCACCCGCGTTGTTTGGTCCTCGAACCGACTCGCGAACTCGCGCTTCAGGTTGAGGAGGCATTCAAGCTCTACGGCAAACACACCAACCTCGACGTCACCGTCGTCTACGGTGGTGTCGGCTACGGGAAGCAACGCGAGGACCTCGACCACGGTGTCGACGTGATCGTCGCGACTCCCGGACGCCTGCTCGATCACATGGAACAGGGCACCGTCCGCCTTTCGGGCATCGAGATCCTCGTGCTGGACGAGGTGGACCGCATGCTCGACATGGGCTTCCTGCCCGACGTCAAACGCATCGTCTCCAAGACTCCCAAGGACCGGCAGACCCTTTTCTTTACCGCCACGATTCCGCCGGAAATCGCCTCCCTGGCCGGCTGGGCGCTGCGCGATCCCGTCGAGGTCAAGATCGGCCAGCGCCGTTCTCCCGCCGAAACCGTCGCCCACGCGTTCTATCCCGTGGTGGCCACGCAGAAATTCGAGCTCCTGCTGACACTGCTCGAAGCCACCCAGTTCAAGAGCGTGATCATCTTCTGCCGCACCCGGATGGGGGCGGACCGCATCGCCCACCGCCTGATCGCGGCCAAACACAGCGTGGGCGTGCTGCATTCGGATCGAAGCCAGCGTGAACGCGTGGAGTCACTCGAAGGCTTCAAATCGGGCAAGTTCGAGGTGCTCGTCGCCACGGACATCGCCGCCCGCGGCCTCGACATCGCCGGGGTGTCCCACGTGATCAACTACGACGTCCCTGAAAACCCTGAGGATTATGTCCACCGCATCGGCCGCACCGGTCGGGCGCATGCGACGGGTGAGGCGTTCACCCTGGTGACCGAGGACGACGTGCGCAATGCGCGTTCGATCGAGCGCTTCATCAATGCCCAGGTCGAGCGGAAGAAATTTGCCGGTTTCCCCTACGTCTACTCCGCCCTCTTCGACGAGTCCGCACAGCAGGTCGCAAAACCCGCCAGTCGCCTGACCCGCGGCAGTCGTCGCTGACGGCGGGCCGTCGTTTAACATTCATCGCAACCTGCCTTGCCGCACCCGTGCGCGGGGCAAGGATCGTGAGCTCAACTTTCCACCCTTCCTCCTCCCTCCATGAAAATGGTCCGCACCGGCATCATCGGGCTCGGCAACATGGGATCTGGTCACGCGACCAACATCCTCGCCGGCAAGATCAAGGGACTCGAGCTCACCGCGATCGCGGACGCCGACCCTGCGCGTTTCTCACGTTTTCCCGGCCTGAAGACGTTTTCGTCGGCGGGCGAGATGATCGATTCCGGCCAGATCGACGCGATCATCATCGCCACGCCCCACTACGACCACACCACCATCGGGATCCGCGCGCTCAAGGCCGGACTCCACGTGATGGTGGAAAAGCCCGTCTCGGTGCACCGCGCCGATGCCGAGCGCCTGATTGCGGCCTACACGAACAAGGCGCAGGTATTCGCCGCCATGTTCAACCAGCGGACCGACCTCTACTACAGGAAGATCCGCCAGCTCATCCAGGAAGGTGAACTCGGCGAGATCCGCCGCGTGAATTGGATCATCACGAACTGGTTTCGCACCGAGGCCTATTACGCAAGCGGCGGTTGGCGGGCGACCTGGGCGGGCGAGGGCGGCGGCGTGCTGCTGAACCAGTGTCCACACAACCTCGACCTCTTCCAGTGGATGTTCGGCATGCCGAAAACCATCCGCGCATTCTGCTCGTTCGGCCGGTACCACGACATCGAGGTGGAGGACGATGTCACCGCCTACATGCAGTTCGCCAACGGTGCGACGGGCGTGTTCATCACTTCGACCGGCGAGGCTCCGGGAACCAACCGCCTCGAGATCGCCGCCGAGCGCGGCCGGCTGGTGTACGAGAACGACGTGATTTCCTTCACCCGCAACGAGATTCCGATGTCGGAGTTCTCCCGCAAATCCACCCAAGCCTTCGCACGCCCCGACTCGTGGGATGTCACCGTGCCGGTCCCCAACCACGGCGGGCAGCACAATGAGATCCTGCAGAATTTCTCCGACGCCATTCTGAACGGCGCCACGCTGCTCTCCCCGGCAATCGAAGGGATTCATTCAGTCGAGCTGGCCAACGCCATGCTCTACTCCGCATGGACCGACTCCCCTGTTTCCCTCCCTCTCGATGGGAAAAAATATGAGCGGATGCTAAAGCGAAAAATTGCCGAGTCGGCCAAGACCAAACGTCCGAAACGGAAGGTCGTCGTCTCGAACGACGACTTCGCAAAGTCGTTCGGGCGCTGAACCCCGGCGGGAAGGCGAAAGCGGTCCCGATCCGGATCAACATTTCAACGTCAATCGCCAGACACAGGTTTCCCGAACCATGAGCATGCCGTTTCTCCACGAAGACTTCCTGCTCACCACCGGGTGGGCCCGCAGGCTCTATTTCGAGCATGCGATCAAACAGCCGATTTTCGACTACCACTGCCACCTCCCCCCCGACCAGATCGCGGCGAACAAACAGTTCCGCTCGCTGACGGAAATCTGGCTCGGCGGCGATCACTACAAGTGGCGCGCCCTCCGGGCCGCTGGAGTTTCGGAGGATCTCATCACCGGCACCGCGTCGGGCGATTATGACAAGTTCCTGGCCTTCGCGAAAACCGTGCCCCAGCTCGTGCGCAATCCGCTGCACCATTGGTCGCACCTCGAACTGCGCCGCTATTTCGGCATCGACCTGCTGATCAACGAGGCGAACGCGCCGAAAATCTGGGAGGCCGCCAACGCCCGGCTCGGTACGCCGGCGATGTCCGTCCACGGGATTCTCACTTCAAACCGCGTCAATGTCGTCTGCACGACCGACGACCCTGCGGATACGCTCGAGCATCATCTAGCCATCGCCCGGAGCGGCCTGCCGACGAAGGTCTACCCAACGTTCCGTCCCGACAAGGCGATGGCGGTGAATGCACCCGCGGTGTTCAATCCGTGGTGCGATCTTCTCGGCCAGCGCAGCGGCATCGAGGTCAAAGACCTCGCCTCGCTGCTCGAGGCGCTCGATCAGCGTCATGCCTTTTTCCACTCGGTCGGCGGCCGCCTTTCCGATCACGGACTGGAAGCGCTGCCCGACGCCGACTGCACCGAACGCGAGGCCGCCGCCATCTTTGCGCAGGCGCGGTCGGGAGTAACCGCGACTCCCGAACAGACCTCCAAGTTTGTCTGGTTCATCATGGTGTTCCTCGGACGGCTCGACGCCCGGCGCGGCTGGACCAAGCAGCTCCACCTCGGCGCGCTGCGCAACAACAACAGCCGGCTGCTCAAGCGGCTCGGAGGGGATTCCGGCGTCGACTCGATCGGCGACTTCCCCCAATGCCGCGGTCTCACGCGCTACCTCGACACGCTCGACCGGGACAACCAGCTGCCGCGCATCATCCTCTACAATCTGAATCCGGCGGACAACTACGCATTCTCCACCATGGTGGGAAATTTCCAGGACGGCACGATCCCCGGAAAGCTGCAATTCGGTTCGGGCTGGTGGTTCCTCGACCAGAAGGAGGGCATGGAGTGGCAGATCAACGCATTGTCCCAGCTCGGCCTGCTCTCCAAATTCGTCGGCATGTTGACCGATTCCCGCAGCTTCCTCAGCTACGTGCGCCACGAATACTTCCGCCGCCTGCTCTGCCGGATGATCGGCGAGGACATCGAGGCGGGCTTGATTCCCGACGACGAGGCCGCCGCCGCAAAACTCATCCGGGACATCTGCTACGACAACGCGGCCGCCTATTTCAACCTCCAGGCCGGCACGCTCTGACGCCTTTTCCGGAGGGCCACGGTCCCTCGTGGCCGCGGGAACGCGCCGCGCTGAAAAACACCGGCACGTAAACGGATTCAACGTCGCATCCCACCATCCGGCCACGAGGGACCGTGGCCCTCCATCGCGGGTTTTCCCGTTTTGGGAGAGCTCGCGAATCTGATGCAGTTCGCTCCTTGATTTCTCGGGTCAAACTTTGCTTCCTCAGGTTCCCCAGCCGTCCCAAACTCCATTACCGCTCACCCGCCGTCACTCATGCAACTAGGCCTCTGCACCACCCCCGATGTCGTCGCGGGATTTTCCCAGCCTCCCTGCGATTTCATCGAGGCCCATGTGCAGAACTTCCTGCTCCCCGAGCAGCCGGAGAGCGCGTTTGCGGCCAACGCCGCCGCCGCGCGCGCCTGCCCGCTGCCGACGCCGGCGGCAAACTGCCTGTTTCCCGCCGACCTCAAGGTGACGGGCCCCGCGGTGGATGTGGAGCGGATGGGGCATTTCGCCGAGGCCGCGTTCTCGCGCGCCGCCTCGATCGACCTGACCACGATCGTGTTCGGTTCCGGTGCCGCACGCATGGTGCCCGACGGCTGGCCGCTCGCCCGCGGATTCGAACAATACGTCGCTGCGTTGAATCTGCTGGCCCCGATCGCCCAACGTCACGGCGTGACGATCGTGGTTGAGCCGTTGAAGCGCGACGAATCCAATATCGTCAACACCATTGACGAAGGCGCCGATGCAGTGAAACGAAGCAACCATCCGAACGTGCGCCTGCTGGTGGACATCTTTCACATGCTCCGCAACGGCGAATCACCCGACGCCATCACCCGGCACGCGGCTCTCGTCACCCATGCGCACCTCGCGGAGAACAGGGACCGCGCCGAGCCTGGAAAATATCATGAGGACTTCCGCCCGTTCCTGCGCGCCCTTCGTTCCGCGGCCCTGTGCCGCCATCTCACGATCGAGTGCGTCTGGTCTGAAAACGACATCCTCCGGCAGGCCCCTGCCGCGCTCGCCGTGGTCCGCCGGCAACTAACCGACGCAGGATATTGACGGTCGGGCGCTCCGACCTCGCAGGACCCTCCTGCAGGCCGACGCGCGGCCAGGGGCAGGTCCTCGGACACATGCGGTCCAATTCGAACAAGCCGAACCTCACGACTTTCGCACTGTTTGCGTCCTTTGGAAATCCCCTCGACGAACGACTCGCGATATTACCGGGTGCGGTTCGGTTGGGCACGGACCAAACTCCGCGCCAAAGCCAAAAAACCTCGGCTTCCAACTCGTTGAACTTCAAACTGCGGATTGATGCTTCTTCAGAGAGACTATCGTATGCCCCATGAACCCCGCCCCAGTAAGGCAATCGAGTCAGGCAGAATAACACTGTT
>CAZOXB010000192.1:0-7623 GCA_964583635.1 uncultured Opitutaceae bacterium
CTGCAGCATTCCCGACTCCTGCATGTGCAACGGCGGGATCTTCAGTTGGAAGGATGAGAATAAATTCACGGTGCCTGACTGTGTGCAGGCCAGTTGGATCTACCCGGAGGGATTCCAGCTCACCAGCTCGAACAATTTCGGCAATGGCTTTGGCGACACCCGGAAGTTTTTCGGGGACAAGGGAGTCCTCAAGATGGAGAACTGGAACGCGCCGGTCTACAGTGCCGAAGGAGGCGGCCGGCGCGATGGCCGGATCCGCGGGCAGAACCCGGTCACGCCGATCGATCAGCCGAATCATTTCCTGAACTGGCTGCAGTGCATGCGCGATGGCAAGACGCCGCACGCGTCGATCGACGCCGGTTTCCAACATGCCGTTGCCGTGCTGATGGCCGTGCGCTCCTACGAGACCGGGCGCAGGTTCGTCTATGATCGCAAGGCGCGAACGATCAAGGCCGCTTGAGGAAGTCCGGCTGAGAGGGGCACGGAGAACGTGGCCCTCCCGGCGTGCGCAACCCGGCTGGAAGGCGCCGCGCCATCCGGTCAGGATGGGGCACCCGCAAGGGCGCGCAGCTTTTCCCAGAGTGTGCGCTGTTCCGCGGTGATCTGCGTGGGGACGTCGATGGACACCACCACATAGAAATCCCCCCGCGTCGAGCTGTCGGTGGACGGCAGCCCATGTTCCCTGACCCTCAGGGTGTGTCCATTGGCGGTGCCAGGCGGGATTTTTACGGCAATGCGCCCGCTCAGGGTGGGAACTTTCCGCGTACATCCGAGCACGGCGTCCCAAGGGGCGACCGACAGTTCGTAGTACAGATCGGATCCTTCCGCGCGAAAATCGGGATCGGCTGCCAGGCGCACGTGCAGAAGCAGGTCGCCCGGCTCGCCGCGACCGATGCCGGGGCTGCCCTTGCCGCGTGCACGGATGACCTGTCCGTCACGCACACCCGCGGGCACCCGCACTTTCAGCGTCTGGCTTTCGACTTCGCCGGAGTAGGGATCGCTTCGCTGGAGGTTGATGGTGCGCTGGGCTCCATTCAGGACTTCGCGGAGCGTGACGAGAATGTCGCCTTCGATGTCGCGTCCGCGCATGGATCCGCGGGCGCCGCCACGCAGGTGGTCGTCCTCATCCATGGTGGGCATCCGCCGCCCGCGGCTCCGCCCGAAAAACTGTTCAAAGAAGTCGCTGAAACCGGTGCTGCCGCCGAAGTTGAACTCATACTCCTCTTCCGTGCCGGCGGGACCGGGCTGACGCCGGCCGCCGCGGCGGGGTGGAGGTGGAGCTCCGTCCTGCCAATTGGCACCCAGGGTATCATAACGGCGGCGCTTCTCCGGGTCGCTCAGGACTTCGTAGGCTTCATTCACCTCCTTGAATTTTTCCTCGGCACCCCGTTTGTCCTTGGCGACATCCGGGTGGAATTTTCTGGCGAGTTGACGGAAGGCCTTCTTGAGGTCGTCGGCGGACGCGGTGCGCGGCACGCCGAGTATGGCATAGTAGTCTTTGAAATCCACGGGTGGAAATGAAAGTGGCTGGAAGCGATTCCTGAACGGAAAGGAATGCCGCGATCGGCAGGATCGCAAGTTTCGCTCAATGCCTTGCCTCAGGCGTCGGGCCCGCCGGGCGGCCTTCGGAGATTCGCGGTTGCGGATGTCGCTCGAGGTAGCGCGCCACGTAGCTGCAAGAAGCCTTCACGTCGAGCGATTCCTGCTGGGCCCAGGCAAGGCCGGATTGCACCAGCTTCTCCGCCAAGCCGCGTCCTCGCAGTGAGGGTGGCACGAAGGTATGGGTGAAGGTGACCTCCCGCGGCCCCGTCGATTCGTATTCCAGGATGGCGTCACCTTCCGGCTGGGCGATTCGAAAACGGTGTTGGTTCGCATCGTGCACTACGGTCATGGTCCCAACATGGGATGGAAGAGGTTGAACGCAACCCTCCGGGCTGGGCCCCGGGCATTGCCGTTGACAGGGTGGGTGACGTACCGCCTGTAGCTTTTCCCATGGAGTATGATGCCGTGATCGTCGGAGCAGGACCCAATGGCCTGGCGGCAGCGATCAATCTGCAGCGACGCGGACTGCGGACCCTGTTGATCGAAGGCAGCGCCACGGTGGGCGGCGGTGCCCGCACGGCGGAGCTGACGCTTCCTGGATACCGCCATGACATTTGCTCGGCCGTACATCCGACGGGAGCGGCATCGCCCTTTTTCCAGAGTCTGTCGCTTGAACGATACGGCCTCGAATTCATTCACCCGGACATCGCGGCCGTGCATCCCTTCGAGGGCGGAACCGCCGCCGTGTTACACCGTTCGCTCGGCAGGACAGCCCAAGGACTCGGATGCGATGGCGACAACTATGTCGCGATGATCGAACCTCACCTGAGATGTTGGCCGAGACTTTCCGAAGATGTTTGGGGACCCATGCGCTGGCCGAGGCATCCCGCCCTTATGACGCGTTTTGGAATCCATGCATTGCGATCCGCGGAGCGGCTTGCGAAAAGATTTGCGACCCGCGAGGGTCGCGGCCTTTGGGCCGGAATGTGCGCGCATGCGGGCATTCCGCTGTCACGCGCCACGAGTTCGGCGGTCGGCCTCGTTCTGCTGGTCCTTGCCCATTCGGTCGGATGGCCGCTGGCTCGGGGTGGCAGCCAGGCGATCACGGAGGCGCTGGCTGCCTGCTATCGGGCCCACGGAGGACGGATCACGACGGGCTGGCCCGTGGCCACCTTGGCGGAACTGCCGGCGTCGCGTGCGGTGCTGCTCGATGTGACGCCGCGACAGGCATTGCGGCTCGCCGGACCGGCCTTCTCGGGACTGTACCAGCGTCAACTGCGACGGCACCGCCATGGTCCCGGCGTCTTCAAGGTCGATTGGGCACTCAGGGATCCCGTGCCCTTCCTTTCGCAGGAGGCGCGTGCTGCGGGGACCGTTCATTTGGGCGGCACACTGGAAGAGGTGGCCTGGTCCGAGCGTGAAGTTGCGGACGGAAGGTGCGCTGAACGCCCCTTCGTTCTGTTCACCCAAGCCAGCCGATTCGACGCGTCGCGGGCGCCGGAAGGAAGACACACCGGGTGGGCCTACTGCCATGTGCCCTTCGGTTCGACGGAAGATCGCACCGAGGCGATCGAACGCCAGGTCGAACGCTTTGCGCCGGGATTTCGGGACTTGATCCTTGCCCGGCGCACCCATTCGCCGGCCCAGATGCAGGCGCACAATCCCAACTACGTGGGTGGCGATATCAGCGGCGGCGTGATGGACCTCGGGCAGCTCTTCAACCGTCCGGCGCTCCGCCTCTCGCCGTATCGAACTTCAGCGAAGCATGTCTATTTGTGCTCCTCGTCGACGCCACCGGGCGGGGGCGTTCACGGGATGTGCGGATTTCATGCCTCGGAGCGCGCCTGGGCGGATCTGTTTTCCTGAGCGCAAGTCCTCCGCGGTTTTGGTTTACCCCTGCAATCAACCCATGCAGGCTGAGGGTGTGACCCAATCGAGACGGGAAAAATCCCTTGCCATCGAAACCCTGGCTGAGGCGGACCACGAGGAGGTGGCGCGTTTGATTCATGTGTCGCTCGTCGACTGGTATCAGCGCAATTTGGGCCAGGGGAAACGGTTTGGAGAGAGCCATGAGCCTTTCCGGCTGATTCCGGAGGTGTATGCCAAGCTTGATCCCGGCGAGGCGCTTGTTGCGCGCGACTCGCGCACGCGGGCGATCATGGGAGTTTGTTTTGTGCATCCGCGGCCCACGCACCTGGCGGTGGGGATTGTCGCGATCGCGGCTTCCGCGCAGGGCCGTGGTGTGGCGCGCGCCCTTCTCGAACCGGTCGTGCAGCGAGCGGGGCAGGAGAGGAAGCCGCTCCGCCTTGTATCGAGTGCGCTGAACCTGGACTCTTTTTCCCTTTATACCCGCCTCGGATTCGTGCCACACACGCTGTACCAGGACATGACATTGTGCGTGCCTGCCGGAGGATTGCGCGCACCGCCGCCGGAGGGAATTCACCGCGTGAGGGCGGCGACTCGTGCCGATACTCCGCACATGGCTCGTCTTGAACTTGCGCTGCAGGGTGTCTCGCGCGAACAGGACTACCGATTTTTCCTCGAGGGCGGGGTGGGAGACTGGCGCACGTGGGTGTATCATGGACCGCTGGGCGACCTGCGGGGCTTCCTGGTTTCGAGTCATGACGAACGCAGTCCCATTACGGGTCCGGGGGTGGCAGTGGACGACGAGGCTGCGATGGCGCTGCTTTGGGTGTCGTTGCACAGCCTGAGGGAAAGAACGCAGCTGTTTCTACTTCCCTGCGCGGCGGGTCATCTCGTGCGGACGGCATACGCGTGGGGTGCACGCAATGTCGAACTCCATGTCGCCCAATGCCTGGGCCCCTGCGCTCCGGCGAAGGGCATATCTTTCCCGACGTTTCTTCCGGAATCGGGTTGACCTGATGAACGCTGCCGACGACGGACCAGCGGGTCTTGACGCTGTTCTCCTGGCGGGCGGACGTTCCCTGCGCATGGGCGTGGACAAGGCCTGCCTCCGTCTTTCAGGGGACGTCCCGCTGTGGCGACGTCAGCAGGCCGTGCTCATGGAAGCCGGCGCGACCACCGTTTATCTGTCGGTCCGTCCGGAGCAGACCTGGGCCGCGGATGAACCTGAGCAGGTGCGGGACAGCGTGCCTGACGGGGGACCCCTGGCTGGAATCGTATCGGCTTTCGAACGCTGCCGGTCGACCCATCTGCTGGTGCTCGCGGTTGATCTTCCCAATCTGCCGGCGCGATGGTTGCGGGAATTGACCCGGCTCTGCCGGAATGGGGCAGGTGCCTGCGGCCGCCACGCCGACGGCAGTTTCGAACCGCTCGCGGCAGTGTATCCCGTGTCCTGGTTGCCGGAATGGCGCCTTGCCTTGTCAGAGCGAGACCGTGCGCTGCAGCCGCGGTTGATGCGGGCATGGGAACGGGGCGAGTTGGCCGCATTGCCGATCCAGGCCGAACACGCCGCATGGTTTCACAATCTCAATTTCCCCGGCGATCTATTGGCCGGGCAGGGTGCGGATGCGCCGGCCTCTCCGCTCCGAGGTGATGCCAAGACGGCAGATTGACCTGGATTCAGTCCGCGTCCTCGAATGCCCGGGCGATGGAGCTGCGGGAGCGGCGATAAAAGAGCGCCAGGCCGCCTTGATAGACCAGGGAAACCAAGGCGACCACGAGGTATCCGATATAGTAGGACTGCTTCAGGAGCGGCAGATACTGATCCGATCCAATTCCCAGTTCGTTGAACCGCTCCTTCAATTCGGGCGTCACGGCCGCAAGGATGCCCCCCGAGTCGAAATGACTGAGTTGATAGGCCACGTAGGCAAAGATGACTCCCAGCAGGAGGATCTGGCTGCCTATCAGATCGCTGACGCCATTGACCGCGTGCGACCGCAAACGGCCGACTCCATGCAGTTCCCAGGCACCTGCACCGGCCGCGCAGCAGCCCACGATCGCTCCGATGTGATCGCCAGCCCATGCGGAAATCAGGGCAAAACCGCCGGCGATAAACAATAGCAAGCGACCGTCAATATGGGCCACTCGCAGGACCCGATTCAGGACCTCGTGTGGGAGAGGAGGAGGAGCGTCGAACTTGCCAGCCATCGTGAAGGAAGGGACATTTCCGCGATTCCGTCGTGCCGAAGCCAGACCAAAAGCCGTTCCCGTTCCGCGTTGAATTCCCTCCCGATCTGCCGATATCGACCCGCGCGGAGGAAATCATCGCGACGCTACAGGCCAATCAGGTGGTGATTCTGGCCGGCGAAACGGGTTCCGGCAAGACGACGCAAATTCCCAAGATGTGCCTCGCGGCCGGGCGCGGATCCCAGGGCATGATTGCCTGCACCCAGCCGCGGAGGGTGGCGGCACTTTCGGTATCCCGGCGGGTGGCGGAGGAGTTGGGCGCCGAGTGGGGCGGTCCGGTGGGTTGCAAGATCCGGTTTGATGATCGCACGTCGCGTGATACCGTGATCAAGTTCCTGACGGACGGCATGCTGCTGGCGGAGGTGCAGGGGGATCCCCTGTTGCGTGCCTACGACACGATCATTCTCGACGAGGCACACGAACGCTCGCTCAACATCGATTTCCTGCTGGGTCACCTCCGCTCGCTGCGATTCAAGCGCCCTGAGCTGAAAATCATCATCACCTCGGCGACGATCGACACCGAGGCCTTCAGCGCCGCCTTCGACGGAGCTCCGGTCATCGAGGTGTCGGGTCGCACCTTTCCGGTTGAAGTGCTCTATTCGCCGCTCGACGGTCTGGGCAGCGATTACGTTGATGATCCCGAGGAACCCGACCGTGAGGCGGAGCGTTCGGCCAGGGTCGAGGCGTTGCATTATGTCGACGGCGCCGCCCAGGCGGTGGATCGGATCCTGTCCGGCACGGATGCCGGAGACCTGCTGGTGTTTCTTCCCAGCGAGCGCGACATCCGCGAACTGCGGGACCTGCTTGACGGCAAGGGAACAAATGCGGGTGCGCGCCACGAGATCGTGCCCCTGTTTGGGCGGCTCTCCAGTGCCGAGCAACAGCGGGTGTTTGCGGCCACGTCGCGTCGAAAGGTCATACTTGCCACCAACATTGCCGAGACCTCCCTGACAATCCCCGGCATCCGCTATGTCGTGGATACGGGTCTGGCGCGGCTCAGCCGCTATTCGCCGCAGGCGCGCACCCGGCGCCTGCCGATTGAGCCTGTCTCCCAGTCGAGTGCGGACCAGCGGAAGGGGCGCGCCGGCCGCGTGGCCGAGGGCGTGTGCATCCGCTTGTATTCGGAGGAGGACTACGGCGGACGCCCGCGGTTCACCCAACCTGAAATCCAACGGGCCAACCTGGCCGATGTCATCCTGCGCCTGAAGGCGTTCGGATTGGGGGACATCGAACGGTTTCCCTTCATCAATCCGCCTGCGGGCAAGGCCATACGCTCGGGATACACGCTGCTGGAGGAACTGGGCGCCCTGGAGCCTGCGGCGGCAGAGGCTCCCCTGGACCGGATCGCGGGTACGCGGGCCTTCCCGGATTCGACGGGCAGCCGTCCGCTCACCCCGGTGGGGCGGGAACTGGCGCGGCTGCCGGTGGATCCCACGGTGGGGCGAATGATCCTGCAGGCACGTCGCGAGAAGTGTCTCCGGGAGGTGATGATCATCGCCGCGGGACTTTCCGTCCAGGATCCCCGCGAGCGCCCCCTTGACAAGCAGGCGGCCGCCGATGCGGCCCACCGCCGTTTTCGGCATCCCGACTCCGACTTCCTCTCGCTGCTTGGCATCTGGGATGCCTACCATGAGCAGTTTGAGCGGCTTTCCCAGGCCAGGCTGAGGCGTTTCTGTCACGACCATTTCCTGAGTTACGTCCGCCTGCGCGAATGGCGCGACATCCACGGTCAGCTCATGGACGTGCTGGAGCAGCGCGACGACTTCAAGCCGTCCTCGGTGCTCGACGGCATGCCGTCGGGCGACCCGGCCGCCGGCGAGGGCCTGATGGCCTTCGGCGGAGCCGGGTACCGCGCGATTCACCGCAGTGTCCTGGCCGGGCTGCTCGGGAATGTCGCACGCTGGGACGAGGAAAACCGCATCTACAAGGCAACGCAGGACCGGCGGGTGGTCTTGTTTCCCGGATCGGTGC
>CAZOXB010000193.1:0-7589 GCA_964583635.1 uncultured Opitutaceae bacterium
ATCGTCAACAACAATCACCTGTTCATGTCGGTGCACATTCTCGAGTTTCTCGGGAAGATCGGTCATGCCCACCGCACGGATCGCGCAGTGATCGTCGCCCATCTGAACCAGCTCGAAACGATGTACCGAGGCGGGGGATGGTTTGAGGATGGCATCAATCAGGCCTTCGATCACTACAACGCCTACGCGTTCTATTTCTACGGGCTATGCTGGACCCGCCTTCATGGTGAACGGGACGCCGCGCGGGTCCGCCGCTGGCACGAATGGGCGCGGCTGTTCGTCGCCGACTACTGCCATTTTTTCGCCGCCAGCGGAGAACATCCCGCGTTCGGACGCTCGATCACCTATCGCTTCAACGCCGTCAATGTCTTCGGGCTCGCCGTTGCGGAAAACGCCACCGCACTTCCCCCGGGCATGCTGCGGCGCCTCTGCACGCGCAACCTGGACTTCTTCCTCAGCCGGCCCATCACCCAGGAGCAGGGCTGTCTCGCGTTCGGTTTCACCGACCGCTTCGACGCCATTGTCGAGCCCTACTCCTGCGCGGGCTCCGTCTATTGGTGCGCCAAGGGACTGACCCCCCTGCTCCTTCCGCCGACCCACGCATTCTGGACGGCGCCAGAAGAACCTCTTCCCTCCGAGCAGGGCGATTTTGTCCGCGCGATTCCCTCCGCCGGTCTGCTGGTGCGGGGTGTGGCCGGAGAGGTGGAGATCCTCAACAGCGGATCCATGGTGTCCAACACCCAGCTCCGTTACGGGGCGTGGAAATGGAGCAAGCTCGCGTACCGCACCGGTGTCGGCTTCTGCTACGCGTTTCCCCCGGGCGAAGCCTTTTCCTTCGACAGCGCCCTCACCCAGCAACTGGACAACGCAAAGCTCTATGGGCGCCACTCGACGGTCACCGTCGAAATGGACGACGGGCATATCGGCTACAGCTACAATCTCGGCTTCAAGGTCGGACAGGTGAATACCTCCGTCGAGACATTCGTCTGGTGGCGTGCCGGCTGGCTTCTTCACGTGCATCTCATCACCGCGCGTCAGCCGGCGGTGTTCAGGCTCGGCGGCTTCGCGCTTCCGCTGACGACACCGGACGCGGACCGTTCGGATCCCGGTCCGGTCATGAGCGCTTGGGCGGCGGATCAACGCTGCACCGTGCTGCAGATCCTCACCCCGGACTCCATTCCCGGATGGGACACGCGCCTGGACAACGACAAGCCGCGGACGCACGTCATGGCACCGTATCACGTCACCCCACTCTTCCGAACCGAGCGTATCCAAGGATCGGTTACCCTAGCCGCGCTCGCCTGCTCCGGCAAGGACCGCCCGCAGTCGGCCCCTTGGAAGGTGATGCGCGGTGAGGCGGGGCATTGGCGGCTTTCACATCCCCACCTCGGACCATGGGAAATCCGCCACTGGTCGCTCCCCTCCCTTCCCTCATGAACACTTCGACTCCCAACGGCTGGATTGCGATCGCCTGCGTCTTCTTCACGACGTCATTCGGGGCGGTGCAGGGCGCCGACAAGGCGCGCCCGGCAACACCCGCCCCCGAACTCCGTCATGTTCCCACCCAAGCACCCCGCACCGGTGTGCTGTCCGGCCGTCTTGACGCCTTCCGCGCCTATGTGAACTCGGGCCCGGGCAAGGCCGCGTTCACAAAGGTCCGGTCGGATTTCGACAAGACCTACCTCGCCCTTCCCTTCCCGAAGGAACCGCTCACCTACGGCGATCCGAACCCGCGGAAGCGCGACAGCGACAAGGCCGACCTGTGGCGGCAGGCCCAGGATGTCTGCGGGGTCGTTTCCGGCGTGGCGGAGGCCGCGACCCACCTCTGGATGGTGACCGGCGAACCGCGCTACCTGGAAAAGGCGAAGAGCTTTCTGCTTTCGGCGTGCGCCTGGAGTCTCGATCCGTCGGGCTGGCCGAACGGACCGTCCACCGGTGCCACCGACATCACCTACAACGACGAGGCACATTTCCGCCTTTGGAGAAAACTGCCGTTGGTCTTCGACCAGATCCGCGGACAACTCACGCCGGAAGAACGTGCAACGGTACTCGCCCATTTTCGCAAACGCGGCACCCGCTCGGTGGAGTGGATCGAACGCGAGGGCCGCATCTCGAAGACAGTCCGCAACTCGCTCGCCGTGACGCCGTCGAGCCATCCGATTCGCTTCATGCCCATGACGGCGCTCACCGCACTCGCCCTCTGGGACGATATCCCCGAAGCGCGCGACTGGTGGATCTACGCCTATGACTTCTATCGCGACCGTTTCCCCCCATGGGGCGGCGATCAGGGCGGCTGGGCGGAGGGCCCGGCCTACTGGCGTGGCAACATCGAACACGCGCTCTTCCAGGACACCCTCCTCGCTATCGGCGATCCCTCCGCCTACCAATCGCCCTACTGGAGGAACCACGGCTACTTCCAGGTCTACAACGTCCAACCCTACCTGGCGTCCGGCTTCGGCGACTTCTCTAATGCCGGCAAATTCAACCTTGAGCCTGCGGTCGCCGAATACCTCACCCACATCGCCCGCGTGACCCAGGATGGTTACCTGCTGAGTTTCGCCCAGCTTTGCACGGACGAACGCCCGTCACCCGATGAACGCGGCCTGGCCGGCCTCGATCGCACCTACCCGACATCGCTCGAATTCCTCGTGCGCAATTTCATCGCCTCGGCCCTGCCGATGCCGCCCGCCCGTCCGCTCTCGGATCTGCCCCGTGAACGGTACTTCAGCGACATTGGCTGGGTTTCCCTGCACAGCGCGCTCGGCCAGTCTGACAGCGACATCCAGGTGACCTTCGTCTCATCGCCCTACGGCAGTTTCAGCCACAGCCACGCACATCAAAACGCGTTCGTGCTGAATGCCTATGGACAGAACCTCGCCATCGCCTCCGGGTATCGCGAATTTCACAATTCGCCGCACCACGACCAATGGACCCGGCAGACAAAATCCAAGAACGACGTGCTGATCGATGGAATCGGCCAGAAGTCCCAGGACAAGAACGCGACGGGCAGCATCACGCGATACCAGACCGGCGAGCGCTTTGTTTTGGCCACCGGCAACGCCACGCCCGCCTATGCCCTCGCCCAGCCCAAGGGCCAGGTGAAACGCGTGACGCGCGACCTTCTCTTCGTCGACCACCGCTACGTGGTCATCCGCGATGTGGTGAGCTTGGAGAAACCCGGCCGGTTGAGCTGGTTGCTGCACGCCGAAACTTCTCTCGACTGGAACAAACCGCGCCAGACCGCGATCATCCGTGCCGAAAAAGCCACGCTCACCGCCCGCTTGGTCTCCCCGCAAGGCGGACTCTGGACCGGAACGGTCACCGACCGGTTCACCACCCCGGTCGACCCGAAATACTCCCACGGAAGCGCCGCGGCGAGTTACGCCTCCATCCAGAAATGGAGCGAACAAAAACACTTCTCCGCCGATTCACCCAAACCGGCGAAGGAGCATGTCCTCTACGCCGTTCTATGGCCTGACCCCGGCACTCCAGCCCGGTCACTCGACGCCATCTGGAAAAACGGCGGACTCGTCATCACCCGGCCCGACGGCCGCACCGACACAGTGAAGCTCACCGATCAGGCGGTGAGTGTGCAATGAGTCTCGGCAAGCGCTCAGAACTGACCTAGCTACAGGTGGCGAGAATTGATCCACGCTGGGTTAAAGTACAGGCATGTTGGTGAAGAGGCACGGGTCATTGGTTCCGTTCGGACCAGTCGCTGAGGTAGCGATAACCAAGCTCCACGAGCAGGGCGATGACCCGATCCTGCGTCGCGCGCTCGGATTGTCCGAAGTTGCTCATGACTTGGCGAGACTCGCCAGCCCCGACCGCCCCTTGGCTGTCAGTCGGTATTTCTGCAGGCGGCTGTTGGGCTTGTCAGGGAGCGTCATTTCGATGAGGCCGGCAGTCAGAGCGGCCATGATGTAGGCAATGCGCATGTGGTCGTCGTCCTGCAGGCCCAACCGATCTTGAAGCTCGCGACGGGAGTGCTCGCCGGTGAAGGCGGAGAGCAAGCGTCCGACTTCCGGGGTGACTTCCGGGGTGACTTCCGGGGTGAATGGGGGTGGGCCGGACACCATGACCTTGAGATATTCGGGCGCGTAGGGGAATTCGAGCCAGAGGCCGTTGGGTTCGAGGCGGAGGCGTGGTCGGGGTGTGCCGGCCTCCTTGCAGGCGGCGATGATGCGCTGGATGCCGCGTCCCCACGTCTCAATTTCGCCGGCACGGAAAAACACGTTGGCAATGGCGGGATTGAACGGCGTCGAAGGGTGTGCCCCCAGCAGGTTCCTCACCGTCCAGCCGTCGGGGAGCACGCAAGGGTTCCAGAGGGTCAGTCGATCTTCGTAAACCCGGATCTGCACAGGCGCTCCCACGGCGTAATCGCGATGCACGAGCGCGTTGAGGACCGCTTCGCGCAGAGCCGTGTCGGGCACCGGATAGCGCTCGATCCGCTGGATGCCCTCGTAGGCGATGGCCGCCTTGAGGTATTTGGTCCGCACCAAATCGATGGTGCGAGCGGTCTGCGTGAAAAGGTCGCCGTGGAGCGTGTCATGGTAGGCGAGGTCTGACTCCGAGCGGAAAAAGCCGATCTTCACGAAGGCTCCGGTGACGAACTTCTCCGGATCTTCATGAAAGAGCAGCACGGCGGCACGCTTGAGATAACGGCCGTCGGTGAGTTGGAGCTTCTGGATGAGCGCGGCCTTGGAGGCCCGCAGATCCGCCGGGTCGAGCCGGCCGCTGGTGCGGGCCAGTTCGCGAAAACGGCGGATGGCGGCCCCGGAAAGGTCCGCGACCTTCACCCCCGGCAGCGGCACGCCGTCCCAGGTGCGACCCTGCTGACGGAGGAGAAAACGGTCCAACGCCGCGCCCTTCAGTTCCTGCAGGGTGCTGCCGCTGCGCCGATAATAGTGCCCCCGATAGCTGATCGGATGCGGATACGGCTCCACCCGGATTTCGATGAATTCCAGGCCGGCCTCCCGGCGCAGGTTTACGTCCACCAGGATGCCGAGGATGTCGCGCACCTGGTTGGGCAGGTCTACGAGGAGTTTTTTCGCGTCCGTCAACCCGACGACCACACCCCGGTCGTTGCGCCCGATGTGCAAGGTGCCGCCCTCGGCGTTGGCGAAGCCGCATACCCAGCGGAGAGAATCCTCCCGCCACGAATCTTTCCATTCGGTGTGCTGGGATTCAGGCATGGGGATCGGAATGCATGGGAAACATGGCGCGGCTACATTTCCCAAAGTTTCGCCAAAGGCACGGCCAGAAACCGGGGATCGCCGAGGGTGAGTTGGTGGGCGCCGGCATGAAACAGCACGCCACCGGCAAAATCGCCCCCGCACTGCGCGGCCAGTCGCCGCAGGCCGGAGATGTCCGCCAAGGTCGGAGTCGCCGTGGCCTTGATTTCGACGCCCCAGGTGCGCCGTCCGCGGGTGATGACAAGGTCCACTTCGACCTGGTCCTTGTCCCGATAGTGCCAGAAACGCAGGTCGGGGTCGGTCCATCCGGCCTGTGCGATGAGCTGTTGCAGGACGAAGGTCTCGAGCAGGTGGCCGAAACGGTCCCGCTGGTCGTGCCAGTCCTCGGCGGTCAGGTCGGCCAGAGTGGCGGCCAGGCCGCTGTCCACGAAATGCAGCTTGGGCGTCTTGATCAGCCGCTTGGCGGCGTGGCGGTGCCAGGGCTGGAGCCGCCGTACGAGGTAGAGGCGCTCGCAGGCGGCGAGGTGGCTTTCCACCGTTTCGCGCCGCAGATCGAGCTCGTTGCTCAGCGTGGAGATGTTCAGCAGCTCGCCGGTGCGCAGGGCCAGCAGGGAGAGCAGACGGGAGAGATCGCGCGGATCCTTCACGCGCGCCACGTCCCGCACGTCACGCTCCAACAGGGCGCGCACATAGTCGCGATGCCAGCCCCGCGCGCGGGCCGGGGGACGGGTCAGCGGCTCGGGAAATCCGCCCGCGATCACGCGGGAGGCAAGCTCAGGTGACAGCGATGGTTGGAGAGCGGTGGCGAGCGACGGCTTGAGTTGGCCGGCGATCCAGGCCGCGAGAAAGCCCCCGGCCGCGCGCTCCTGCTCGGCCGCGGTCAGCGGCTGCAGCTCGATGATGGCCATGCGCCCGGCCAGGGAATCTCCCAGCTTGGGCAGCAGCAGCAGGTTGGCGGAGCCGGTGAGGAGGAAGCGGCCGGGCCGGCGGTCGCTATCCACGGAGAGCTTGAGCGCGCGCAGCAGCTCGGGCACGCGCTGGATCTCGTCGAGGATCACCGGGTCGGGCAGCGCCGCCAGAAACCCATTCGGATCCGATCGGGCCAGGGCCAGGGCGTCGGCCTCGTCAAAGGTCACGTAGCCGAAACGCGGGGCGAGCGACCGGGCCAGGGTGGTCTTGCCGCACTGGCGCGGGCCCAGAAGGCAGACCACCGGGGTGTCCGCCAGCGCGGCGCGCACGGTCGCCGCCAAGGCGCGGGGGAGAGGCTTGGCGTCCATTTGCCGGTTATGCGAGCGTCTATTTGACGGTTAGGCAAGCGTCCAATTGCCGGGTGTTGAGGCGTCCAATTGCCGGGTGACAACCTTGCCGGTGGGCGCAGGACTTTCCCGCCCGGAACCACCGCGGCCGCCCTCCGAGCTGAACGCAGAGGCAGGCCAGCTTGGATTCGGGGCATTTGCCGCGCTCCACGGATACGACAATCCTGTCATCTTGGCGGTCTGCGACACGCCTACGTCCCTCAACACCGTCGATTAAAGCGTCCGGCCGGGCAGCTTCCGTCAATCTGCGAACCCCTCTCTCCGTGAAATGTACCACAGAGGTATGATCCGGAGTAATAGGTAAACCATCATCCCGGTTTATCTGTCACCCATCTCTCCGGATCATACCATACCCCTCCTACGACTTCGCATCGAGTGCCAGCGTGTTTGAAAAGAACGCCCGTGACGTCTTTGTTACGAACTGCAGCGCATCAAAGCTAAGATTGGCGAGAGCTGCAGGGCAGATTGGCTTACTGGAACTCCGCGAAAACGTCCTGATCTCCTTGTACCGGAATTCCGGCTCTTGGGCACGAATGGAGATGACATCCAGCAAATTTTCAGGCCTCAAATCCAGCCTCAGCGTTCGTTCACAATCTTCCAGATCCTCGAGGCCCAAGAGCTGAACGGGATGGCGGGCCCCGTCCTTCCGGAACAGCGGGTGCTTCGCCTTTTGCTCCAGCCAAGGATCGAAATGGTCTCCGGTGAAAACGTTAAGCGGAATCGGGTCGTAGATGAGCGCGATAGGAATGATTGTCAAAAACTTTGGGAGAGGCTTGCTGTCTGCCCGCTTGACCCCGCCGGAGATAAAGGCCGCAGCGGCTTGAAAAACTTGGACTGACACTTCCTCGACCAAATTTCCGAACGCCTCGAATGATCCCGACTCTCTCAACCTGAGATCATGGACCTTACCTTTGATTTCGAATAGATAGAGCGTGTCTCCATACAACACGGCTATATCCCGCTCCGCCCATTTGCCGTCTACGAGCACTTGGTAATTGTAGAAGAAGTCGGCGCTGCTTCCACCGAACCATTCGAGGATGAGCCACTGCATATAGCCCTCAAGGAGATGGCCGAACCC
>CAZOXB010000194.1:0-1932 GCA_964583635.1 uncultured Opitutaceae bacterium
TCCCAATGTGGCCCGCGCAGGTGCGGTGCGGACCGTCCTGAGCAATAATCTGGGCTTCGGCGGCCAGAATGCCGCCATGATCTTCCGCGCATTGTGAGGCGCCTGCTGACACCGGAGGCGGGCAAAAGAAAAGGCCACAGCCCGTGCTGTGGCCCCTGAAAGTGACAGGACTGACTCGCTTCGGATCAGACCTTTTGTACCAAGCCGGCCTTGATGGCCTTGACCGCAACCCAGACTCGCTTGGTGCCCCCGTTCTCGGTGCGGATGCGAATGCGTTGCAGGTTGGGGCGGAACTTGCGAGGTGTGATGCTGGTTACGTGGGTGCCAATGCCTCCACTCTTCTTGCTCTGCCCCTTGCGGTTGATGCGAGAGCCTTTGGTGGGACGACGACCAGTGATTGCACAGATGCGGGCCATATTCGAAGTGGTTAAAGGGTTAGCATTAAAGAATCGGGTTCCGGCAAAGCAAGGCCTTTCTTCCTGTGCGAATCCGCGTTGCTCACATGGGCCGCGGACAGGTCGGCCCGACTTCGGCGCCCGGGAGCGAGTGCTGCCTCTTGGGACAAGTATTCCAAACCTCGCAAAAAAAATCTCGTTGCCGGGGACAGAACGATGGATTCCTGCTGTGCCGTCATCGCGTTCAGGCTACCCTTGATGTTCAACCGAGCACCCAAGTCGCGCCTTTTCCAGTGCTTTTCATGATTCCAACCCGCCAACCCGCCTCCAGGCTCATCCCCGCCCCAGCGGCCCGGCAAAGGTTGGAGGTCAGGCGCCGGAAGAGGGGGCCATGGCAACGATTCGCGAGCACTTTGGCACTGATCCGCGGGCGATGGCGTTGGACCATTTCCGGGATCAAACAATCAATCCCATGAAACCGCACCGTCATCTCATCCTCTGCCTTCTGGGCGCCCTGTTTCTCGGCGGCGCGGCGATGGCTCAAACCAGGGCACCGCTGGCCGCCGAACGGCTGCGCTCCGAATATCTCACCAATCCACTTGGCCTGGATGCCTCCAAACCCCGGCTGAGCTGGATCGTGAGCGGCGAGGGCCGCGCGCGCCGGCAGACCGCCTATCAGATCCTTGTCGCCGCAACCGAGGGTGAATTGCGGTCCGGCCGCGGAACCCTGTGGGACAGCGGCAAGGTCATGTCGCCCGAAACGAATCCGATTTCCTACGGGGGAACGGGCCTTGTCTCGGGACAGCGCGCCTGGTGGTGCGTGCGGGTGTGGGATGAAAACGACCGGGCCTCCGCGTGGAGCGAGCCGGCTTTCTGGGAGATGGGACTGCTGGCGCCGCAGGACTGGCATGGCAAGTGGATCGCCCGCGCACCCTTCGCGGGAATGGAGACGCGGGTGAATACGCCGCCGCCCTTGCTGCGCCGGGCGTTCCGCATCGACGGCAAGGTGAAGAAGGCCCGCGCCTACGTCGTGGGGCTCGGCTATTTCGAGATGTCGATCAATGGTCGCCGCATTGGCGATCACCTGCTCGATCCGGGATACACGCGCTACGATCGCCGCGTGCTCTATGTCACCCATGACGTGACCTCCGCGCTCCAGCTCGGGGAAAATGTCGTCGGTGTGGTCCTGGGCAACGGTTGGTACAATTTTGAGGTGCTTGCCGTCTGGCTCTTCGACCTCGCTCCGTGGCGCGCCTCACCGCGCCTGAAGCTCGAGTTGCGCGTGGAATACGAGGATGGGCGCACGGCCACCGTCGTTTCCGACGACCGATGGAAGACCAGCGACAGCGCCATCACCTTCTCGAGCGTCTACAGCGGCGAGAGCTACGATGCCCGCCGGGAGCAGTTGGGATGGGATCGTCCCCTCTTCAATGACGCCGACTGGACCCCGGCCGTGGTGGTCGATGCACCGAAGGGCCGCCTGGTTGCCCAGGCGATGCCGCCGTACTGGCTGGGCCTGCTGCTGATCCTGGTGTTC
>CAZOXB010000194.1:1942-7573 GCA_964583635.1 uncultured Opitutaceae bacterium
GCCGGTGACGAGCGCGTGCTCGCCCGCGAGGACGACGTTGCCGGTGACGCCCACGACCGAGGCGATGCCGCCGATCCGGCTTATCAGTACGATGCCGCCGGTCAGTGTGAAGGAGACGGCCCCGGGCGTGTTCTTGGTCGACGCGGGGCAGAATCTCACGGGCAACGCGGAGATCGCAATCGCCGCGCCGGCGGGCACGACCGCGACGCTGCGTTACGGGGAGACACTCTCGCCCGACGGCAGGCTGGACCGCTCGGATATGGAGCGTTTCGTGACGCGCCGGGATTCCACCCAGACGGTCCAGACCGATCGCTACACCTTCAAGGGGGAGGGAACCGAGCGCTGGCACTCGCAGTTCACGTATCATGGATTTAGATACATCGAGGTCACCGGCTTGCCGTCGGGGATCTCCCCGGAGAACATCTCCATCCGCTGTTTCCACACGGACCTTCCCCCCGCCGGCAAATTTGAGTCGTCGAATGGCATCCTCAACAAGGTGTGGGAGGCGGGCCGCTGGTCCTACCTTGGCAACTTTTTTGGCATTCCGACCGATTGTCCCCACCGCGAAAAGAACGGCTGGACTGGCGATGCCCAGATCGCGCTCGAACAGGGCCTTTATTATACGGACGGGATGGCTGCCTATCACAAGTGGATTTCGGACATCGCCGACGAGCAGATGATGAACGGCGCGCTGCCCGGCATCATTCCGACGAGCGGATGGGGCTACCAGCGCTACAACGGTCCGGCGTGGGACAGCGCGTTCCTGCTGATTCCGTGGCAGCTCTACGAATACTACGGCGATGATTCCCTGCTGCGGGCGAACTACGAGGGGTTCAAGCGGTACGTCGACTACCTGGCCACCCGCGCCAACAACCACATCGTTGCCTACGGTCTCGGCGATTGGGCGCCATGGAAAACTGTCACGCCGGTCGATATCACCGACACCGGCTATTACTATCGTGACGTGCAGATCGTGGCGAACGTGGCGGATCGTCTTGGCAACAAGAAGGACGCGCAGAAGTATGAGACGCTCGCGGCGTCGATCCGCGACGCGTTCAACCGGACCTTTTTTGATCCAGCCACCGGACGCTACGGTATTGGGAGCCAGACCGCGCAGGGCACGGCACTGTACCAGGGCCTCGTGCGGGAGTCGGATGATGCGCAGGTGACAGCCGCGCTGGTCGACGCCATCAAGGCGACGGACGGACATCTCGATTTCGGCCTGCTCGGCTCGAAGTATGTGCTCACGGCTCTGAGTGACCGCGGGCGCACGGATCTCGCCTACGCCATGGCGGGCAAGACGACCAAGCCCGGCTGGGGATGGTGGATCGGCCAGGGGGCGACGACACTCTGGGAGCACTGGGATGGCACCGCCTCGCGCAATCACACCTTCCTTGGCGACGTGAATGCCTGGATGGTGCGCTACCTCGCAGGGATCCGGGTCGATCCGTCAGCCCCGGGATTCAGGAACATCATCATCGGCCCCAATCCCGTCGGCGACCTGACCGCGGCCCGGGCACACTATGATTCCGTGCGCGGGCGCATCGTGAGTGACTGGACGCTGCGCGATGGGGTGTTCGAACTGCGCGTAACCATCCCGGCGAACACCACGGCGACGGTTCATCTTCCGGCGACTCGGGAAGCAATCATCGAGGAAGGCGGCCATGATCCCGACAAATCCGAGGGTGTTCAGAAGATCACTCGCGATTCGCGGCAGGCGACACTGTCCATTGGATCCGGCAGCTACGTGTTCACGGTGCGTCAACGCTGATCGATCCAACCGCCACCCGGGCTGGCGGTGCGGTGAAGATCAAGGCGTGGCGCAGCGGGTCCGCCTCACGGAGTGTTCCGGGAGCCATCCCACAACGGCCGCATCCAGAGACCGATCACGGCGATGTTTTGCGACGACGATTGCGGCCGGCTCATCACTCAGACCGGCCGGACGTCGCCAGCGTCAACAAGAATGGCCTGAACGTTTTTATCCAGAAGGTCGGCGGAACGCGCCTGTCCATGACGAACCAGACAACGCAGCGTGCAGGTCAACGGCTTCCAGCATCCTTTTTCGGACGGGATGTAACCTATTGGGTTACGTCCTGCCGGAGGCAATTTTCCGCAGCGGCCAGACCCGGCGATTTGGTTACGACCTGCACGGGCGGGTGGTGCGGGAATGGGGCCCGGCGGCCCATCGACGGGTTAAGCCTCACTCTAGGTCTTCGAGAAACTGACGTTGCACGCTGGGGTCAAGCGCCAACGCAGCGTTGAGGATTGCGAGACCATTGGCGATGAGGTCACGATCGCGGCTTGGCTCCTCTATTGGCAAGAGAGGAAACTTCCCGCCATGGAAGAGATTGTTTCGTACCGTCCGAATGACTCGAAGAAGCCAGACTAGCCGTGGTTCGCGTCCATCCCACTCTTGTGGAGCAGACCAGTTCATCTCGCCTTCGTGCCTCAACTGCTTACGTGGCGGTTGGGCGATATAGAACTCGACTGCCTTCTGAAGTGCAGGCGATGTATCCCTACTGAAGTTGGCCGCGTTCTTAGATGCGAAGCGATCCCAGTTGGGCTGTGCGTCACCAGTGCCTGGCATGAGATAGGCTTGGTGCCGCTTCAGCGCGTACTCAAATCGTGAAAAGAAGACGAAGAATTCCCAGGCAAGCTTGCGATCTGATGCATTGGCGATGCGCTGGATTGCATCCGGAACCGGAACGTCGGTCGCCATCGTGAGGCCTAACGTCAAAGATGAGCCAAGAAGGCAGCTGGCGCCAAAGGCTGCTCCGCAGCCGACGTGCCAGCTGACGGCGTTGGCTCTGGCGCCTTCGGCTGGCTCGGTTCCGCACCATACTTTCGCAGGTATTCTTGCAGCACCTCCTTCCGCTCCTCTTCCGTGGGTCGCCGATATCCGCCCTTTCCCTTTTCCGAAAAATCGTAGACGTAGAACTCCAACGGACAGCCCTCCGTCTCCTCGTTTACGCCGCACACTAGAAAGGCGTCACCGGCAGTCCAACGAACCGCCCAATGATGTCGGAGGCCGGTCCATATCTCGCCGATACGCTGCTTCGTGGCAGTCTCAAACACGAGCCGAATGCGAAAACGCGTGCTTGGGCTAGCTTCCGGCCCGGCAATTCCCACCCTAGCGATCACGCGGCCCGACGGTGACAAATAATCAGCATGCTCACCGGGCATATCGGCCGCACGCAACGTTGGGCACGAGAACAGCGCAAGCAGCAGTAAAATCCTCATCGGAGTCTCAGGTTGATCTCGCCGAACGTCAGAGCTGAGGCACGCGCGGTAGCGCGTTGCCTCCAGCGCCTTCCATGAGAAGGCGTGTCGATAGCAAAATATAAGAAGGTTCACCTTTTTGAAGATCTGGCTCGGGGGCTCGCGACATTTTCCGACGGCTCAGGCTTACATACGCACTCGGAGTGGCGGCGTCAATGGCCGCGCTGGTGCAGGGAGGAATCCAATGTGCTTCGGAAAAGGGCGGCCCTGCTTGCTTGTCGGCGCGTTGAACGGTGAGGCTCACGCTGGCGCCAGATCGCAGTGGCCAACGGATCAGACCTGTTTGGGAAAAGGGTTGGAAAAATGAATCGGGGCGGCGTGTCAGGCCGCCTGCGCCAGGGCCTGCGGTTGCGATTGCCCGCTGCATCGAAAATACACACATGGTGGTGGCGATCCCCAAGGTCCATGCCAACGGTCAGTTTTTCACCAGCAGGTTTTTTTGTTTTCATAAGGCGGTGGGATCATGCACCCGCCTTCTCATCCCGACTGGTTGGGCCTTTCAGCGATACGAAAGGAGCTGTTCAATTGTAAGGTGGAAATCCTTCGCGATCTGGCGTAAAAGAGTCGGCGAGATATCGCGTCCCTTATGCATCGGAACTGTCGTCGCACGGCCATCAGGATGACGATACTGAATGTGGGAGCCGCGCTGTCGAACCGCAGAGAGCCCAATCTTCTCCAAAATCCGGAAAACTTCCGTCGGCTTGAGAACGGGAATCGAACCCGCGATCAGGCTATTTGGATTGTCTGCGTGCCGATGAACTCGGATTCCAATTGTGGCTCACCAGACTCAAGAACGAGCTCAACGACTTCCTGCAGATTCGCCTTTAGCTCATCCAGTGTCTTCGCCTGCGTATGCGCACCCGCAAGGCCGGGCACGTAACCCACAAGCAGCCCCGTCGTAGGATCGCGCTCAACGACTGCGGTGAAAGTCTTCATGCCGTCAATTCTGGACAAACTTGCGGCCGGCGCAAGCGAGGTCTTTTGGCTGACGTCAAGGATGAACCACGATCGCAGCATGGCGCGAGCCATGCGCCGGCAGCTCCGCGTCCTCGTCATCGCACTTCGTCTGGCTCTGCGGGATGGCGCGCAGCTTACGGGCGTTGGCCACGATCACCGGATGACCGAGGCTTGTCACCAGCCGCGAAACCCACGGCGAGTGCGTGCCGGTCTCCATCACGATGGTCGCACCCCGATAACGCGCGCAATACGCGCTCACCACTTCGCGCGTGTTTGCGATCACACATCCCGGGCGAGGATCTCGCCCGCTGCATCGAGAACACACACATGGTGGTGGCGATCCCCAAGGTCCATGCCAACGGGCAGTTTTTCACCAGCAGGTCTTTTCGTATTCATAAGGCGGGGCGATCATACACCCGCCTTCTCATCCCTACTGGTTAGCCTTTTTCTTCTTCGGTTGATGCAAGCGCCTTCAGGATTCTCTTCGCAAGAAACTCATTGAACTCGCGATGACGTGGAACTGGTTCCGATCTTCCAGTTTTCGGCTGGTGATAGATGTCGTGCTTCGCGCCGTGTTGCAGGAGAGCGCATCCGCAGCGCCCGAGCTCCGCGATCAAGTCGCGTCGCTTCATGCCACTTCCAACTCTGCGACCTTGCGAATGCCCGGAATGTCTTCGGCTGAAAACATTTCGTAGAGGTCTCGCAGATGCGTTTTCAGATCTTCAAAATCTTCGCCTTGGGTCCAGTGGTCAGGATGCGAGTTGAGATATCCGAGATACTTGCCGTCGGATTCTTTCCAGTAGGTGAACGCCGCTTTCATCGCCAAAAAGATGCACATTGAGGCCGTGAATGCCAGCCGAGATCTTCGGCTAACGATCACTGGTCAGCCACACGGGGCGGGCGCGGAAGGGGTTCCGGGTGCGGGTGAGTCGTCCGAAACCCGACGGCTACCCGCGTTGCGCTGTGCCGGCTGGCTAGCCCACATCTTTTTCAGGACGAAAGCTCATGCGCAATCGTCTGAATCTTCTTCTTCGCCAAAAGTGCGATACTGAAGAAGATAATGGCTCCCGACACCGTAGAGGTCAACTGGGCCAGATTCCCTCTCCCTTGGGCGAGCATCACAATCTGTACGACAACGAGCACGAGGGTTGCTGCCAATATCCAAGCGGCCGCTGCCCTTGTGTTGCGCCACTTGGATAGCCGGGTCCGTAACTTTTCAGATTCTTCAGATGTATGCATCGTTCTTCCTTTTTCGGCTAACGGCCCAAGCTCCGCGACCCGGCCCGCGGGGCGGTCCGATCTTTCGTTAGGTTTCTGCGGCGCCGTGTCCGGCGCGAGAGCAAGCGAGGTCGGCGGCGTTGCGGCCCAAGCCGCGATGTCGGCGTGCATCGCCGG
>CAZOXB010000195.1:0-7564 GCA_964583635.1 uncultured Opitutaceae bacterium
AGTCGATCGGGTGGGTGACAAATTCCGCCGCGCCCTCGCCATAGTTGCGGACCTTCAGGTGGGCGAACCGGTCGCGTGGAAGCGTCGCGAGCCCCACCCCGCCGCGCGCCGGAATCGGCTTGTCGCCCGCCGTCCACGTGCGCGGGTCGGCAGCGCCGTAGTAGAGGTAAGTCTTGCCACCCACATTTTCAAAGCCCTGGCCCTGCATCAGTCCGCCTTGATCCCAAGCTCCGTCAGGTCCGATCGGGAGGTAGACGAATTCCGGAATCGGTTCGCGGAAGTGAATCCCGTCGTTGCTGACCAGTAGCCCCAGATCGATCGTCACCTCCGGCCAGGTGCGCCCGCCCTGCCAGAGACCGGTGAGGCCCACCAGCACGTTGCCGCGATTCCACACGCTGATGCCTTCATGCGCTTGTTTGCCGTCGTTGCCCTGACGGCCGGCGACATGCTGGCCCTCGCGCGTATAGGCGACGTTCGCGGTTTGCGACCAATGGACAAAATCGTTTGACCGGTACTGACGCACCACGCGGGCATGGGTGTCGCGGACGCCATCATAGGGACTCTGGCCCGACGCGTAATACATTCCATCCCATTTGAACAAGCCGCCGGCCGGCTCGAAATGCATGTTCGGAATGACCAGGTCCTTTTCGAGGATCTGCGCATTGTCGGGAACGGCGGGAATCAACGAGCGCCACCGCAGGCCATCCGCGCTCGCAAACGGCACCAGGGTGCCATGGCGGGTCCGCCCCTTCATCCAATAGATGTGCCCGACCATTTTGTAGCGGCGTGAAGGATCCGGATCTTCCGGCTCATGGATGACCTTCACGTTGATGGGGCCCATCAACGGCTCGACCAGGCACAGATTGTTGTTCCTGTTTCCATTGTACTCGACGAGCCCGAGATTGGGCTTCTGCCACGCCACGCCGTCCGTGCTTTCGGCGTACGCGAGGCGCCAGAACGACGGATTGGCCGGACCCTGCTCCCCGCGCGCGCCATCGAGCGCCGCGTACCACATGCGGAACTTGCCATCGACCCTGATGATTGATCCGTAGAATTGGACGCCCCAGTGATCTGGCGAACTGCGCGGGCCACGCTCCACCACCGGGTTGCCCGGGTACTTTTCCGGTCGGTTCAGCTCCAACTCAAGGCTGCGCGTGAAGGGGATCGAGACGTTGTCGAACGCGAAGAGCGTCTGCCCCTTGAGTTCGTCGAAAATCGGCTTGAATTTGCCGCTGTCCATCTGGCCGGCAACGAGACTGGCGGTGACGCCGAGGAAGAAAACAAGGCCGCTCCATTTCAGCGGCCAGACAAGGTGACGGAGGTGAAGCATATTCATTGTGGGCAAAATCCTTTGGTCGATCTCAGCAAAAATGGGTCACAGCAGGAGCACCGGTCATCATGCCCAAATTGGACTCTGGCTGTTGGAGGGGCACGCTTCGCCGTGCCCGGATCGAAGAAAGCACGGAGACGAAAAGGGGGACGCGGAGGCGGCCTTTCTTTCGTGTCGGGATTGGTATTCATTCATCTGCCCTGTCTTCATGATCTTCGCGTCTCCTCGCGCCTTTGCGCCTTCGTGTTTTTCAGTCAAAACCCGAGCCATCTCTAGGCGCCTGCCAGTTGCGCCGGAGTAAGCTCGTTGAGCAGCGGCTCGCCGCGGCGAAAGCGTTCGAGGTTGAGCTCAAAGATGTCCCAAAGCCGGTCCCTGAACCGCGGACTCAGGCTCGAACCCGAAATATGCGGGGTGAAGATCACGTTGGGAAACTTCCACAACGGATGCTCGGGCGGCATCGGATATCGGTAATGGGTATCGAGTGCCGCCCCGGCGATCCATTTCTCACGCAACGCCTGAAGGAGCGCCGCTTCCTGGACGATCGGGCCGCGGGCCGGATTGAGCAGAAAGGCGGTGGCCGGCAGTGCCCGCAGCTCGCGCACGCCGATCATGCCTTCGGAGGCCTTCGTCATCGGCAGCGCCAGCACAAGAAAATCCAAGTCGCTGAGGAATTCGAGTTCCTGCCCGCCCGTGAAGACGCGATCCGGCAGCCGCCCCTCGGGATCGCCGGTGCCGGACACGCAGTAAGTGTTTCGGCGCGGTCCCACCCCGTTGCGCGTCATGACATGGATCTTGAGGCCCATCTGTTTCGCCAGGCGCGCAGTTTCGCGTCCGATTCCACCATAGCCCCAGAGCCCGAGCGTGAGGCCGCGAATCTCCCGCTGGAAGACCGGCGAGCGATCCCAGACCGCCGAATCCTGATTGTGCAGCATCCGCCGCAGGTCGCGGGCAAGCGCCACCATCATGGCCACCGCCCACTCCGCTATCGGCACATCAAAACAGCCGAGCGCATTTGTCGCGAGCACACCCCGGCCTGGCAAGTCGAGCCCGAACAGCTGGGTGTAACCGGAAGACGCAATCTGAATCCATCGCAAGGAATCCGCATCGGTCATGTTCTGCGGCGGCTGCGTGCAGAAGAGCACGTCCACGCCCGACAATCGCTCCCGGGCGATGGCCGACGGCTTCTCCCGCGGAGGAGTCAGCACGTCGATCGAATAATGCCCCGATGCCGCCAGACGCGCGAGCCCCTCAGCGTGTACCGGTACATCGATGAGGATTTTGAGGGGCATGGCGGGGATGGCGATCGCGTTCAGGATAGAATGCTCAGGGAACAAGAATCTTGCCAGGCACGCTGTTGAACTCGCCGCTTCCGGGAACAAAGGGATAGCGCCGCTTGATTTCGTCCGTGAGCGTGACACCGAGTCCGGGACGATCAGGCGGCAGAATGTAACCATCCTTCATCACCAGTCCGCCATCGATCAGGTCGGAGTGCAGGCCCGCATACGCCGGGGGAATTTCCAGCATGCAGGTGTTCGGCGCCGCAAATCCCGCATGAACATTCTGCATCAGGGAGGCACCCGCTCCCCAAGCGTGCGTGGCAATCTTCCGACCGCGGTCCGCCATCATTCTGGCAACCTGCAGAAACTCTCCCAACCCACCCGTGAACGAGGCGTCCGGCTGGCCGATGTCGAAGGAATGCTGATCCGCAAACACGCGCCACTCGTAGGCAGCGGTCAGACATTCGCCACCGGCGATCGGCGTGGTCGTCGCCCGGCAGAGCTCCGCATAGCCCCACGGGTCGGTATAGTGAAGCGGCTCCTCGAGGAAGAATAGGTTGAATGGCTCCAGTGCCTTGGCCACCGCGATGGCGATCTCGGTGGTCCAGGTGAACGTCGCATTGTTGCCCATGTGCCCGTCCATCATCAGCCACACTTCGTTGCCAACGTGCCGACGCATGTAGGCAAATTTGTCCGCCTCGAAGTCAGCCGCCTCGGCGGGGGTGCGGCCGACAAATTTTTCCCCGGCGGTGCGGCTGCCAGCGCCCACCTTCAACCCGCGAAATCCGAGCGAGAGATAAAAATCCATTTTCTTCGCCAACCGATCCTTGGGGTAATTGCACGGCCCACCGGTCGCATAGGCGGGAAGCCGATCGTGCTTCACGCCCCCCAGCAGGGCATGCACGGGCTGCCCGAGCATTTTGCCTTTCAGATCCCAGAGCGCGGCTTCGATTCCGTTGAGGACAATCACGCCCAATCCCACTCGGCACCAGAAATTGCCGCAGTGGTACATGCGCTGCCACAGCGCCGGGATGTCCTCCACGGTTTGCCCGAGGAGGATCGGCTTGAAGAACTCCACAATCGCCGGCACCGCCTCGGGACAGAAGTAGCCGGCGTAGGTCTCGCCCACCCCGACCTGACCGTCGGACATGACGATTTCAATGAAGGCGGCACTCCGGCGCTGGCGTGCCTCCTGGATGTACGGGTCGTTGCTCGAAGGACCGGTCAGCAGAACCGTTCGGACATCGGAGATTTTCATCAGAAAATGGGGTCAACGTTCGGAGCGCGGCAGCCCGACCACCGGCGGCGTGCGGATCGAGGCACACACGGGCAAGGGCTTTCCCCTCGTGGGGAATCGCAGACGGGCAATCTGCCGAAATCGACGGGTCATTCGAGTTGGGTATACATAGGTATTTCACTTCGAAGTCAAGAGGATTCCAGAAAATTGAATTTCCTTTCCCTCACGGATAACGTGGAATCACCGGTTCGCTGCACAATCCGGCAGATTTTGGTTCTTGACGAAGGCTCTCTGCTGCGCGTGTATGTATACATGGTTGTTCATGGCCCAGTCGGTGCAGGGGCCGTGGACTTTGGCCCGCCGCGATCCACAAGCGTCATTCACGTCACCCCTCATTTCTACCTCACATGATTTCCAAGCCTTGGCGGGTTGTCTGGTTTCTGTTTTTTGCCGCCGGACTGAACTATGCGGACCGTACGGCACTTTCGTCGGTCATCCCGCCGCTGAGGACGGAAACAGGGATCACCGACGCCCAGATCGGGCTCGCCGGTATGCTGTTCCTGTGGACCTACGCTCTTTGTTCCCCCTTCGCAGGGACTGTTGCCGATCGGTTTTCCCGTTCGAAGATCATCATGTGGAGCTTGGTGGCATGGAGCAGCATCACGATCCTCACGGGGTTCGCCCACACGGTCTTTGCGCTCCTGGCGCTTCGTGTACTGCTGGGAATGGCCGAGAGTTTTTATCTCCCTGCCGCCGGAGCGCTGCTTGGCGACCACCATGGTTCCGCCACCCGCGGCAAAGCGATGGGACTCCATATGCTTGGGCTCAACCTCGGTCTGGTCTTGGGCGGCACCCTCGCCGGCGTCCTCGCCGAACATTACGGCTGGCACCTGGGATTCTGGCTGCTGGGGGGCCTCGGTTTGATTCTCGCCCTCTCGTCCAAGTTTCTGCTCAGCGATGTACCAAGGGCAGCGGAGATCCCTGCACGCGAAACACCTGTCCCGCCAACGAACGCAGTGAGAGAGTCCGTGGTCCGCGAGGCCTGGACGTACTGCCTGCGGGTACCGTCGTTTTACTGTCTCCTCGCCAGTGCCATGGCAGCAGGAGTGGCCTCCTGGATTTTCCTTTCCTGGCTGCCGCTTTTCTTCACCGAGAACTACGGCCTGAAGCTCGGTGCGGCCGGACTTGCGGGCGTGGCGCTGTACAAGGCGCCGGTTTTTATCGGTATCGCGATCGGCGGGTGGCTCTCCGACAAGATGGCCCTGCGCGAAGCCCGCGGCCGTGCACTCCTCAAGGGACTCTCCTTCATCGCCAGCGCCCCTTTCCTGTTTCTCTTCATGGGATCGCCCGGCTTCGCCTTGGTCGCCGCCGCGATGGTCGTCTCCTCCCTCATTCGCGCCATCGGCCTCCCCAGCGAGCATCCGCTGATCTGTGAAGTGATCCCCGCCCGCTATCGCTCGACCGCGATCGGCATTTTCAACACCTGCGGCTCCGCGGCCGGCGGACTGGGGGTGCTGCTGGCCGGCATCTTCAAGGAAGACTTCGGCCTCGCCACCATCTTCGGCCTATCCTCGTTTATTTACATCGTTGCGGGAATTCTTATGCTACTCGCCTACCGGCTGTTTTTCACCCGGGACATGACCCGGGCGCTCGCATCTGAGCAGATGTCCTCGGTCGCCTCATGAGCTTGCTTGATTGACAAGCCTTAAAGGAAATGGGCAACAGCGGTAACAGGGGCGATTTCGTCCCCTCGTATCTTCGGAGGATGTTCCCGACATTCGAAGCATCACGCTCATCTTTTTGCATACAAGGAGAATGCATTACCCATCCACCGCCGCTCGGATCCGTGCTTTGGCGCGCTGTTCGAAGCATCGGGCAATCCGCGGTCAAAATGACGGAATCCGACAACGCCAATCCGGCACGAGATTTCGTCTGCTGCCATGACAGGCCAGCCAGCGGATTTTCATGGCGCGCATCGTTGCCGAACATTGGATTCACGATATCGGAATTGACAGGCCCGTTCACTCTTCAATAAATACGAGTGTATACGATTTCCAGACCAACGCACCTTTTGAATCTCGCCTGTGACCGCAAATAAAGCCGCTCCCCTCAGATTGGCCATGCTGGGCATGATCGAAGGCAATGGCCATCCCTATTCGTGGTCGGCAATCGTCAATGGCTTCGATCCCGTCGCGATGGCGGCATGCCCCTATCCCGTCATTCCGCAATACCTCGGAGCCCAACCGGCCGGCAGCGTCCGCATCGCGGGAGCGCAGGTCACCCATATCTGGACCGACAATCCCGCCGAAGCGCCTCTGGTCGCCGCTGCATCCTTGATCCCAAACGTCGTCGCGAGGCCCGAGGAAGTGATCGGAGCGGTCGACGCCGTCATGATTTCAACGGATGACGGATTCGACCACGTCCGGCGCGCCCGGCCATTTGTCGAAGCAGGACTTCCGGTCTTCATCGACAAGCCGCTCGCATCGAGCATCGGGGAATTGAGCACGTTCATGGCATGGAAGAATGCCGGCGCCCGGATTCTTTCGTCCTCCGGATTGCGTTACGCTCGGGAACTGGACGATTGCATTGCCCGGCTTCCCTCGCTCGGAAACCTGCGATGGCTGTCGGGCGTCAGCTGCAAGAGCTGGGAAAAATATGGGATCCATCTGCTTGAGCCTCTTTACCGCATTGTCGGCCCCGGGTTCGTTTCGATTCGCCTGGAAACGCAGCCGGGCCTCGAGATCGCGCATCTGCTGCATCGCGACGGCGTCCAAGTGACGTTGCCCGTCATTGCCGACGGCGGAAGCTGCTTCGGAGTCATCCATGCTTGCGGGACCTCGGGTCATCTCAGTTTCAAACCTTCGGATACGTACACGTGTTTCCGAAATCAGATGCTGAGCTTCATTGACTTCGCCCGGACCGGCACGGATCCCTATCCATTCGATGAAACCATCGAACTCATGACCCTGGTCATCGCTGGTCTGAAAAGCCGGGCAGAGAACTCCCGTCGTGTCGAACTCGCCGAAATCATCTCCCAACTTCCTGCATGAACCCTCCCTCCAGCCGGGTGAACAAACTCCTCCGCGACGGCAAACTGCCCGCGGTCCTCAAGATCAATTTCTCGGACCCTCGGGTGATCGAGGTTGCCGCGCTGTCCGGTGTCGATGCCGTCTGGCTCTGCACGGAGCATGTGCCCAATGACTGGCTGGCGATCGAGGACCAGATTCGCGCCGCCCGCGTGCATGGAATCGATACCCTGGTGCGGGTGGGACGCGGGAGCTACAGCGACTACATTCGTCCGCTCGAGGCGGGAGCGACGGGTATCATTGTGCCGCACGTCGCCTCGGAGAGCGAGGCACGGCAGATTGTCGAATGGGTGCGGTTTCATCCGGTCGGGAAACGCGCCCTCGATGGCGGCAATGTCGACGGCAACTTCTGCTTCACGCCCATCGAGGACTATGTCCGCCACTCCAACGAGGAGCGCCTCCTCATCCTTCAGATCGAATCACCGGAGGCGCTCGAGGAGGTCGAACGCATCGCCGCGGTCCCGGGCTTTGACGGACTGCTCTTCGGGCCCGGCGATTTCAGCCATCGCATCGGACACATCGGCGAGCTGAATCATCCGAGGGTTGTGGCCGCCCGCAAACGCGTCGCCGCGGCCGCCACCCGGAACGGCAAGTTCGCCATGACCGCAGGTCTGATCGCACCACTGCCCGAGCT
>CAZOXB010000196.1:0-7212 GCA_964583635.1 uncultured Opitutaceae bacterium
GCCCTGCCAACGCCGGCACCCGTGCAATGGGGGGCAGCCAAACGGCGCGTGCTGCTGATCGGTGGTGGCAGTTCCCACAACTTTGCGCGCTTCTTCGACAGGGACGACGGTGAAATCCTGAGGGCCGCGGGCTTCGCGGTCCACTACACGGAAGATCGCGACCAGGCCACCGCGGCGCTCGCCGAGGCCGACGTCGCGGTCATCAGCGTCAACCGCCGTTTCTTTGACGCCCCCGGATTCCGCTGGGCGTTGTGGCAGTTTGCCGCGGCCGGCAAGGGCATCGTGCTGCTCCACCCCGGCACCTGGTACGCCTATCCCGAGTGGCCGGAGCTGAATGCCACGCTGGTGGGCGGCGGCGCACGCGGTCACGACAAGATCGCGCCCTTCTCCGTCAACGCCATCCAGCCTGACCATCCGGTCATGAAAGGCGTACCCGCCTCCTTCACGGTGGAGGACGAGCTCTATTACTTCAACGCCGGGCCGGACAAGATCCCTGCGGGCACCGCCCCGATCACCGTGCTCGCCGAAACGTCACCGTCGAAGAAATTTGGCAGGCCGCATCCGGCCGTGTGGGTCACGCAACACCCTCACGCACGCATTGTCGGCATCACCCTCGGACACGACCAGCGGACGCATGACCACCCGGCCTTCCGGCAGCTTTTGACCAACGCCGTCCGCTGGGCCGCAAAGCCAGAATGAAAAATGATGCGAAAGGTCAGAGGTCAGGGGTCGGAGGCCAGATGTCACGAGCCAAGCATCAGGTACCGGATATCGGAGAGAAGCGACCAGAGGCAGCCGAAAAAGGCTCCCAGGGAATACTGACCCAAAATTCCTACCCCGATTCCCGACCTCCGACCTCTGACCTCTGACCTCCGACTTCTGACTTCTGACCTCAACTCGACACCTTTTCCCCATGCCGACCATTGCCGTTCTGGGTACCTTTGATACGAAGGGCGAAGAACACCGCTTTCTCGCCGAGGTCATCCGTCGGCAGGGATTCTCAACGTTGCTCATCGACGTCTCGACGCTCCCGCATGACGGTCCGCCGACCGATATTGCGGCGTCCGAGGTTGCCGCCCTCGCGGGAGTGGCCGATTGGCAGGGTGTGCTGGCGCGCAGGGACCGCGGTGCCTCCGTCACCCTCATGGCCGACGGAGCCGCCCGGATGCTCGTCGAGTTGGCGGCTGCCGGGCGCATTCACGGGTGCATCTCCCTGGGCGGTGGCGGCGGAACCGCCATCGGTGCGGCGGCAATGCGCAGCCTGCCGCCGGGTTTTCCCAAGGTCATGGTGAGCACGCTGGCCAGCGGACAGACCGCCCCCTACATAGGCATCACCGACTTGGTTCTTTTTCCGTCACTCGTCGATGTGGCCGGCGTGAACCGGATTTCCCGGATCATCTTTGAGAACGCGGCGGGCGCAATCTGCGGCATGGTCCGGGCCGCGGAGGCCCGCCGAGACCTGCAACCCGCCGACAAGCCCATCGTCGCCGCCAGCATGTTCGGCAACACCACCACCTGCGTGAACGAGGCGAAACGCCTGATCGAGGCCGCGGGCTATGAAGTGCTGGTCTTTCACGCCACTGGCACGGGCGGGCGTTCCATGGAGTCCCTGATTGCTTCCGGTCTGGTTTCAGGAGTGCTCGATCTCACCACCACAGAATGGGCGGATGAGCTCGTCGGGGGAGTTCTCTCCGCAGGACCGACGCGCCTCGACGCCGCCGCCAAGGCCGGCATTCCCACGGTGCTGGCGCCCGGTTGTCTCGACATGGTGAATTTCGGCGAGCCGCAGACCGTTCCCGCCCGCTTTGCCGGACGGCGATTTTACCAACACAACCCGCAGGTCACGCTCCTGCGCACCAACGCCGTCGAATCCGCCGAACTCGGTCGCATCCTCGCGGAAAAGGCCAATGCCTACCGCGGCCCGGTGAGTGTCCTCCTTCCGCTGAAAGGCCTGAGCGCCATCGGTGAGCCCGGACAACCCTTCCATGACCCGGCGGCGGACGCCGCCCTCTTCGCGGCCGTTCGCAAACACCTCCGCCCCGGCATCCCGCTCGTCGACTTGGACGTGACCATCAACACCCCGTCCTTCGCCCGCGCCTGCGCGGAGGCATTGCTGCGACAACTGAACGCCACCCGGAGCGGTTACACCTGACCCAGTCCCCTCACCGCCTCTGGAAATCCGCCGTTGCCATCCCGGCGCCGCGTCGATGATCCCAGTGTTTCTGGAAACGCCGCGACTGCGAATTTTGAATGGGTTCGACTTCAATCGGAGGCTCGGCCCATCATCGGCCCCATCCATGGCAGAACACCCGGTTGAAAATCCCTATGCGGAAGCGTCTCCCCATGCCCAGCAGACCCTTGATCTGTTCAAGGGCCGGTGGGCATCGCGATTGCCAATCGAGGGTGTGAGCACCGGCGAGACACCCCTGTTTGATGATCCTCGCGTGGGCTGGGCACTCACCCATCTCAACCGGCTCGGAGCGGACACGTCGCAATGCGATTTCCTCGAACTCGGCCCGCTCGAGGGTGGACACAGCTTCGGCCTGATCAGGAACGGGGTCAAATCGGTGACGGCCATCGAAGCCAACAAGCAGGCTTTTCTGAAGTGCCTGGTTGCCCGGGAGGTGCTGGGGCACGCGCGGGTGCGTTTTCTCCTGGGCGATGCCATGGCCTTCCTGCAGACAAGCGAAACCTGCTACGATGTCGTCTTCGCCAGCGGATTCCTCTACCACATGCAGGATCCGGTCAAATGCCTTGAGCTCATTGCCCTGAGAGCGCGTGCGTTATTCCTGTGGACGGTCTACTGGGATGAACAGTTTGCCCGTGAGAATCCGCTCGTCCGTGCCGGATCGGATGGTGTCCATGCGATCCGCTACAAGGGCAGGGACCTGCGGCTGCATCGCCACGGCTACGGGGGTGGCATCGATTATTCACGATTCTGGGGAGGGCCCGACACCCACTCGCACTGGATGGAACGGGAGGACCTGAAACTCGTGCTGCGTCTCAACGGTTTCACCGAGATCCATGAGGAACTCGAAACGAATCCCAACGGATGCGCCTTGAAGCTGGTGGCGACAAAGGCGCGAAGTCCGGTGCCGATCAGGGAGTCGGCGGGATGATGACTGCTGACGTCACGTCCGTTCCGTTGCGTTCGAGGCGACCCTGATTCGCCTGCGCGGGCAGGAGCAGGCCGTCGGAACGCATGCCGGGGTTCATCTTCACACCCGTCACGCCTCCGATTTCGATCGCGCGGCCGTTGGTCTGGAGGAGATTGCCGCCGGTGATCAGGATATTGGTGCCGATGGTCCCCGTGAGGAGCTTGGGGGAGGCATTGTCCCATGCATCGATGTCATACATGTTGAACGGTCCGGCAAAGTTCACGCCGGGCGCGTAGACCCCGACATTCCCGGAGACACCATAGAAGGAGACGTTGCCAATGCGCACGCCGGCAAACTGCCCGGTCGTGCTCGTGATGCTCAGCAGTGCGAGGTCGGCAAATCCATCGTAGGTGACGCCCGGTTTCAGCACCAGCACGTTGCCCGTGGCCGCACCCACGCTGTATACGCTGAAGTTGGTCGTGGCGTCGGCGCCGGTGATCATCACGCTGGCGTGACCCTTCATGTAGCTCACCGTCGGTTGATTGTAATTGACCGCCACCGCAGGCCCCGAGGGGTTGGCCAGCGTGACCGTCAGCACGCCCGCTCCCGAGTACTCCAGTTGCACGATGTCGTCGTTCATGTCGATGAACGAAATGCGGGCGATCTGACCGGGATCCGCCGTGATTGTCGCCGAGGCGCCGGCCGATGAACCCGTCAGGAGGAACTGATCGTACACGTTGCCGGTGGCAGGATGGACGATGTCGGAATTGAAGAGCACTGCCGTTCCCGCGGGACGCTGCGTCGGGGTCATGGCGAGCGGCGCAGGATTCGTCGTGATTGTGGTGCCATTGGAGGTGATCGCCAGCGTGTAGAAGCCGACGTTCGCCGGCTGCACGGCCGGAACTGAATAACTGGAAGAGGTCGCTCCCGCAATTGCGGCCCCATTCAAGCGCCATTGGTAGGTCACGGTCAGGCTGCTCGGGTTGTTGATCGACGCGCTGAAGAATGCCGGCGCACCCTGATTCACCGAAACCGCGCCCGTCTGGGAGGCAATGGTCACCGGCGTGACCGGATTGACCGCAAGCGTCGCCGGCGAACTCGTCAGCGAGGAGCCATTGGAGGTCACCGTCACGGTATAACTGCCCACGTGAGATGCCTGGGCGGATGCGATCGTATAGGATCCTGCCGTGGCCCCGGCGATCGGGCTGCCATTGAAATTCCACTGGTAGGTCACCGCCAGGCCGCTGGGGTTGTTGATGCCCACAGAAAACGTCGCACCGGCCCCCTGAGCCACCGTCAAAGACGCGGGCTGCGTCGCGATGCTGACCGGCGTGACCGGGCCGCCTCCCCCGCCCGACCCGATGCTGGTTTCCGTGGTGGGCAGGGTTTCAAAGGTGAGCGTCGTACCCGTCGCCAGCGTGGGAGAGATCGGCGTCGCGGTCACCGTGACGTTGTTCAGAGCGAACGTGAAATCCGCCGCCGTCAGGTTCGGGCTGCTCGCCGTGAGCGTCGCATCGGTGAAGAGGTCGGTGCTGACGCTCGCGCCAAAGTCGTCCCTGAAGGTCGCCACCTCGATGGCGTGGTCAGTGCTATGGAAGAAGGAGGCCACCACTTCGTCGCTGTCATAGTCCGGCGTCACCACCACGGTGCTCATGTTGTTCTTGTAGCGTTTCCAACTGAAGCTGCTGAGGGAAAGATCTGACCGGCCGACATAGACCGGGCGCACCAGGTCGGTCGCCCCGCCCGAAGCCAGGCCCACCCAGAGGCGGTTCTCCTCAAACTGCGGAACGGCGATGTTCACGGTGCCGGTGCCGGTGGAGATCTGGGTCTGCGCCTCGATGGCGCCGCTCGAACTCAGCACCGCGATGATGGCGTTGGTCGCGGGATTGGTCGCTCCGAGCACACCGGCCATCGCCCCCGTGAGCAGCACCCGCTCGTTGGCAAGCTCGCCCGCCGCTGCAATCGCGGGAATCTGCGTGCCGCCGCCTCCCGAGATGGCCTTGCTCCAGACAACACCCCCCGCGGCGGTGGTCTTGGCCACCAGCGTCCGCGTGGTGGTGCCGCCACCCAGCCCTGGCATCTCGGTTCCGGTGAAATAAAGATTGGAGGTCGTCACCGAGGGGATGGCGATGAAGATGGCATTGTTGTTGGAACGTTTCGCCCATTCCACCGCTCCCGCCGAGGTCAGCTTGATGATGGTGGTTTCATAGCCGAAGGAGAACGGCGGCGTGAGCGAGACCTGCATGCGCAGGACATGCACCAGCACGGAACCATCCGCCAGGGGAATGCCGAAGACGATGGGCGTGGAGTTCGGCGTGCTCGTGACGAAGCCCGCCGCGCTCAGCGAGCGGCCCCAGACCAGACTGCCATCATTGCCGACGGCGAGCACCTCGACCGTGGCTCCGAGATCCCGGATGACATAGAAGCGATTCTGCACATTTGCGGGCACGACGATGGTCTGTGCGGGATCCGTCGTCAGGCGGCGCTGGAAGACCGGTGCGCCACCCGCCTTCGTGTAAAGTCCGAAGGTGGTCTCCGTCGCCGTGGTTTGTTGGGCAAAAAACTGCGCCGGATCCGTGGCCTGGTTGATCAACACGCCCAGTTGGAGCGGGGAGATGCGCGTCGTGGTGTTTCCCGCCGCATCGAACTCCAGCAGCCCGGTGATTCCCGTGCGATCCTGCCCGTCGACGTGCGTCTGGGCGTAGAAGCCGGCCCGTCCAAATTGCGGTGCCACCATGCCGCCCGTCCAGGCGCCATAGGTGCTGCCGCGCGCGGTGATGCGTTTGGAAAACGCAGCCGCGGTCGCCGCGCCGTTGGGCGCGGCGGTCGCTCCGGTGGGAAGGGGCAGTGCCCCGCGCGCGGTTTCCGCGCCGCCGATCACCAGACTGAGCCCGAGGAGACTGAACGCGAAACTCCTCAGCCGGATACCTTCAAAAAGATGCTGCTTGACGGGTGTTTTCATCGTGGGAAAGAGATGGTCGGAGATCAAAAACCGAAACTCCACTGCGATGGGGAAATATTTCGCACAGAACACCCCTGCCGCGCTGAATCACGAGGGTCAAGATTCATCGCAGCCGCCCCCGCAGAATGAATATTTATGAGTAACTCCGCCGACTCTCCAACGCGCTCTTGAGTGTCACCGAATCGGCATAAAGCACGCCCCCACCACTGGGAAGACCGAAGCCGATGCGTGAGACCCTGACCTCGCGGTCAGGCGGGAGCTGGGAGGTCAAGTAATGACAGGTCGCCTCGCCCTCGACGTCGTTGGACAGGGCGAGAATGAGTTCGCTCACGTCACCGGAACGCACCCGCTCGATCAGGGTCGCCAGGTTAAGCTGCTCGGGACCGATGCCGCCGATTGGTGAAAGTTTGCCATGCAGAACGTGATAGATGCCGCGATGGGCTCCGCTGCGCTCCAGGGCCACCAGGTCAGGGACGTGCTCCACCACGCAGACCACGCCGCGTGCACGCGTCTCGTCCGCGCATATCGCGCACAACTCATCCTCCGCCAGATTGCCGCATCGCGCACAGCGCCGTACCGAGCGGGAAGCCTCCTGCAGAGCCTCCACGAGGGCGGGCAATCGTTCGGGTTTTTCGACCAGCAGGTGGAGTGCGATCTTTTCCGAGGAACGATATCCCAGCCCCGGAAGCTGTTTCAGCCGCTGCTGAAGACGTTCGAAGGCGGAAGCCATGCGGATCGACCCGGCGCGTGCAGACTACACCACGCGCGTCCGGTCAGAACATGCCCGGCATCTGGAAGGCGCTGGTCACCTTCTGCATCTCGGCATCGTTGTGTTCCTTTGCCTGTTTGGCCGCGTCCTGAACGGCCTGCAGGATCGCATCGCCCACGAACTTGGCGTCCTCCTTCAGAAATTCCGGATCGAGCGACAGCGCAAGAAACTTGCCGGCACCGTTGATCTTGATTTTCACCGCGCCACCACCAGCGGTGACGTCGATCTCTTTCGATTCGAGCTGCCCCTGCAGGTTCTCGATCGATTTCTGCATCTTCTGGGCTTGTTTGAGAAGTTTGCCTACGCCGGCCATGGGAATGTGAACGAAGTTGAGCGGTGCAAAATGTCAGAGACAGTCATCCGTGCGCGGGCTTCAAGCACCA
>CAZOXB010000196.1:7222-7560 GCA_964583635.1 uncultured Opitutaceae bacterium
GTAGGGAATCGTAGCCATCCCGATAGCCCGGATATTGCGGTCTCCAACCCAACGTTTTCCTGATGCGCAGGTTATCAATGACCCTATCCGGCGTCAACCGCTGGCGCCCTGGCGCGGCCAATCCGGAAAAAAGAGGGGAGGCACGGTTCAGCCGCGAGCACAACCACTGCACACAGGCTTCCTTGGTGACAGGTTCGTCGTCCGTGACATTGAATACCTGTCCGGGAATCGTCGCGGGTGCAGTCAATGCCAGCCAGATCGCTTCCACGATATCGTCACGGTGGACAAGGTTCAGTCGATGGTCGCCGCGACCTCCCAGCACGGGCTCACCCGCACGG
>CAZOXB010000197.1:0-7537 GCA_964583635.1 uncultured Opitutaceae bacterium
GTGACGCACAATCTCCCGCGGGTCGCGCCCGATCAGCCAGCGGGCGAATTCGTAAACCGCCGCCTCAGTCGTCCGCGCCTTGCCGGTGGCGAAGGCTTCACCCACCCCATCGATCGTCGTGTCCGTGTAAACTTTGACGATGACCAGGTTCTTGCCCCAGCCCGTGCCATATCTCACCCGTTCGCCTGGATTCACAAAAAACACCCTCACATCCTTGATCTTCATTGTTTTTATACTGTTTTCTTTACTGTATTCACTTAGTCAACAGATTTTGCTTGGCGTTCGACCGCATTGCGCCACCCTGCCCGTCATGACCCGCTGCGGCCCCGGCGTTCTCTTGTCAGTCCTATTCCCTTATTTCCTCTGGGGCACCTCGCTTCCTACAGGAAAGCTGGCGCCGTTGCCCGACCCCGAAGGATTCGCCGGCATGTTTGCGGCGGCCACCGATGAGGGGCTGTTGGCGGCCGGCGGCCACCAATTCGCCGGGGGTATACCGTGGTGGCACGGGGGCAGGAAGGTCTGGTCGTCCAAGGTTTTCCTCTTGCCCGCTCCAGATGGCGTCTGGCGACTGATCGGGGACCTGCCACATCCGGTCGGAGATGGCGTGTGCGGGAGTTTCGGTGGCGAGATGGTCTGCGCTGGCGGCGGTGACGCCACGACCGCCCATCGCGAGGTTTTTGCACTCCGCTGGGATGGCCGGAAATTGCACTGCCGTGAGCTCCCTTCCTTGCCCCAGCCCCGCCTCAAGATGGGCGGAGCAGTCCTGGGAGATACGCTCTATGTCGTCGGTGGGCGCAATCGACCCGATTCGACAACGGCGCTCGGCAGCGTGCTTGCGCTGTCGTTATCCAATCCAGGAGCGCAATGGCGTGAATGTCCGCCCCTGCCTGGCCCACCGCGCATGATGCCGATCGTGGCGACGACTGCGGATGCGCTCTATGTATTTGGAGGCATTCAAATTCAGCCCGGACCCGACGGCACTGCCCAGAATCAAGCGCCCTACTTGGCAGACGCCTATTGTTTCGTCCCCGGTCCGTCCGGCGGGTGGTCCCGGATTGCGGACGTGCCGCGTTCCGTGGCGGGTGCGCCCAGTCCGGCTCTGTCGACCAGCGGTCGAATCGTAATCGTAGGCGGTGTGGACGGCTCAATTGAGAGCGTCACCGATCGCAGCACGGTCAAGTCGCTGCCCGACGACGTTCTGATCTTCGAACTGGACACGCAGCGATGGCGGACGGTTGCGCCGCTCTCCGCGGGGCCATCACGCGTCAATGCACCCGCAGCGCGTTGGCACAACAGCTATGTTATCGTGGGCGGAGAGCCGACCCCAGCCCGTCGCACCAACTCCTGCCTGGCAATTGATCTGGCGGCGTCCAGCTTCTGATCCCAGACGCACCATCCTCTACAGACCCGCCATGATGCGAGCCGGTGATAGGTAGAGACTGTCCCAACTTCCCGATTTCCCAAACGGAGTGGCAAGTTGTCATACATGATGAAGCATTTGGAAGAGGCGAGCGCGGCGTAGGGCGCATGCCACCGGATTGCTGTTCACCCCGGCGATTAATCGCGATATCCACGCCCTGTTCCTCCAACAGATCGCCGACTCCCTTCCCCAGGCGCTGCACGTGGTCATTGCCGACCAAGCGGGCTTCCATCTTCCCGGCGATGGTCCGCGCCTGCCGGGCAACCTCCGGCTCTTGCCCCTACCGCCCTACTTTCTGGAATGCAACCCGGTCGAACGCATACTCATGCACCCCTACGGCCAGCGATCCGTCGCGCACGATCCGGGCCCGCAATCCGCCGTTCCCCTTCAGCCATTCTTCGGCCCCTTCGCATACTGCCTGGTTCATCCAGTAACACGGCGCTGATTCGCAGACCCCCTCAAACTCGACGCTCCCCAAGGAAAACCGCACGCCCACCTGGGCCGGGAGATCGAGTCCTTCCACCACGACATTCCTGCGGAAGGCTCCGGGACTCAAGTCCGGCAGGGCGAAATGACGCTTCAGCTCCTCGAACACCCGATGGTCAAAGAACGTGATCTGCCCCTTGTAATCGGGCCGGTAATCGAAAAACCGGTCTCCCTCGATGCCCCGGCCCGCGCAACAACGGACCTCCGTCACTTCCAGGGTTGAATGCACACCCGCAGGACGTCCATGGTGGCCGAAATAATTGTGCCCGGGCGAAACAAACAAATGGCGGACGATAACCTGCATTCCTCAAGCGTGGCCGCATGGGCCGTTCATGGCAAAAATGTTTTCCACTTCGTCGTGACCGGACCAAATGCGGACTTCTCTTCGCTTCGTCCTCCGCGTCTCCACTGCTTCGCGTTTTCATGATCCGGGCATTCCAGTGGGATCTGGCCCGTCAGATCGAGAGGATCGACTGGCTGCGGCGACAACTGCCCCGCTATGCGGCGTGGGGATATCAGGAGCTGTATCTGCATCTGGAAGACGCCGTCGAATACCCTTCGCTGCCGGGTGTGGCGCGCGCCGGCGCCTACTCCCACCGTGAACTCGCACGCCTTGTCGAAAATGCCGGCAAGGTCGGCATCGGCGTCGTCCCCATCGTCAACCTGCTCGGCCATACGCAGTACCTGATCAAGTCGCCGGAGCTGCGCCATCTGAATGAACTGCGGCGTGCAGACGGCACGCCTTTGGAACACGGGCAGATCTGCCCCGTGCTGCCCGGAACCCTGGATCTCGCGGAGAAACTGTTCAACGACGTCGAGGTTTTCTGCAGCGCACGCAAAATCCACGTCGGCCTCGATGAGTCGTTCCAGCTTGGCCGCCATCCACAAAGCCGGGCTGAAATTGCCGAGATCGGCCTCGCAGCCCATTTCGCCCGCTATGCCAGCCGGTTGAACGAACGGGTGGCCGCACGGGGCATGCAGATGGGAATGTGGGCCGACATGCTCGCCTTGATTCCGGAAGCCATCCCCCTGCTGCCGCGGGGAATGGCGGCCTACGACTGGTACTACTACCCTTTCCGCAGCCGGCCGCGCATGGAGCTGTATAATTTTCTCGAATACGATCTGGCCGCAGCGCTGCGCGCGCAGGGAATCGACTACTGGGGTTGCCCCATGAACGGCGCTTTCCGCCACGAGCCTCTGCCCATCTTCTCGGATCGCCTCGGGAACCTGCGATCGTGGTGGAAGCGTTGCCGGCAGGTCAACGCCGCTGGCTTTCTTGTCACCTCCTGGGAAGCCTCCTGCCTGGCAATCGAGACGACCTCGGTGGTCGACGCCGCCGCGACCGCACTATGGCAGACGCCGGAGATCGATGACAACCCGGGCATGCTCGCCCATGGATTCGCCCTCACACAGCCCCACGCGCCGGCCCGGCAATGCCTGGCTTGGGCACGCCATGCGCTGGCCTGCGACGCCCACCCGTTCAGCGGCTACGCCCGCTGGGAGGTTCATGACCGCTGGGACAACACCGGCACGCGCCGGCTTTTCGCCCGCCACACCGCCGAGGCACGTTTTTTCGCACGCATGCGGAAACGCCGCTGGCCGGTGGCATTCGAAAATGCCATAGCCTTCCGTCACTATCTCGCAGTGCGCGACGATTTCGTCCAAACGGCGGCCCGGGGCGTCTGGCGCCTGCGCCGCCTGAGGGCTGGAGGGGATCGCTCCCAATTCGATGGGGAGCTGCGTACGCTGCGAAAGGAGGCCGACGCCTTTCTCGAAACGATAAAAACCGGAAAGGCCGCAGCCATCGGCATGTGGGCGCGCACACGAAAGCCCGATCCGTTTGCCCGGAATCTGCAGACCATCCGGGCCGACACTCTCCGGCTCCGCACGTGGCGCACATGGCTGACCAACGTGCGCAAAGACAACCGGTTGGTCGACGGTCCCAGCCCTGTCACCGGAGCCTGGCAGCTGCAGTTGATGGTCCATGCCGTCGCGCCGGCGCTGCAAAAGATCGTGATCGAGACCCGGAAGCGCGACGGCACATGGACTCAGATCGGCGCCCGCTTCACGATCGAGTTTCGCGCGGAGGCCGCCCGCCCCCACACCCGCCTCCGCCGGGAACTGGCGGTGCCGGTCACCGACCCGGCCGCACTCTTCCGCATCGCGATCCGCGGGCTGGGACAAGTCGCAATTTCAAGAGTGGAGATGACCGACGGCGTGGTCGCCCTGAAAACCCTCATGGTGGCGACCTCCAAGGCGAAGCTCCTCGGCCAACCCGCCCCCCAGCAGGGTTTTCCCACGATCGACTGGTCCGCCAACGCCGACGAATGGGTGGTTCAGTTTCACGCGGAGCAGCGAAGGAGCGCTGCGATTCCAGATTTCGGAGGCCTCACGCGAAGGCGCGAAGACGCGAAGAAGACCATCCGTTCATGAAACACTTCGCGGCTTCGCGGCTTCGCGTGAACCCTGCCTTTTCTCCTATTCTCCGCGTGTTCGCGTTCAGTTTCGTATAACAGCCTTTCCCCGCCTGTACTGACGCTGTCAATTCCTTCCCATGCGCATCATCCGCCACCTCACGTCCAGCGGCCCCGCCTACGCCGCCTTGCAGCCCGACGGCTCGGCCCGCGTCATCGCAGGCGATCCTCTCTCCGGCACGCACCGAATGACCGACGCCATCGTTCGACCCGGCAAGCGTCTTGCCCCCGTCATGCCCAGCAACATCCTGGGCATCGGCCTCAACTACCGGAAGCATGCCGAGGAGGGCGGCAAGGGCGTGCCGGCGCGACCGATGTGGTTCATGAAGATTACCTCCGCGGTCCAGAATCCGGATGATCCCATTGTCCTCCCGCGCACCTGCCCGAGCGAAAAGGTGGATTACGAGGGCGAACTCGCCGTCGTCATCGGTCGCGCCGCCAAAAACGTTTCCCGGGAGTCGGCACTCGACCACGTTCTCGGCTACACCATCGCCAATGATGTCTCGGCGCGCGACTGGCAATTCGAGCTGGGCGGCGGACAATTTTGCCACGCAAAGAGCTTCGACACGTTCTGCCCGCTCGGCCCCGTTCTGGTAACGACCGACGAACTCCAAAATCCCAACGGGCTCCGCCTGATCACCCGGGTCAATGGCGAGATTCGTCAGGACTGGACAACGCAGGACATGGTATTTGACGTCGCCAGCCTCGTGAGCTTCCTCAGCGGCAGCCGCACGCTCCTGCCCGGCACCGTGATCCTGACCGGCACCCCGCACGGCGTCGGCTACGCCCGCAAACCGCCGCTCTGGCTCCAACCGGGAGACCAGGTCGAGGTGGAGCTCGAAGGCATCGGCACGCTGGCGAATCCGGTGGTTTCCGAATAGGTTTCCTTGCCCGCGGGAATCCGTGACTGCGCCAGCCGGGTGCTTTTCACCCTGCCCGCCGGCGTTCATGGCGGCACTCAACGGCCGATTTTCCCGGAAAATTCGGCGTGCGCCCGGATCTCCCGTGCGCCAGAATGGACGATCTTCACCGCCATGCTAAAATCCCCGCTCCCCGCCCTCCTCGCCGTCCTTCTTCTTTTCACCACCGTCATCGCCGGCGCCGCGACGCGCACGCCCAATTTCATCGTCATCCTCACGGACGACATGGGCTACGGCGACCTGGGCTGCTACGGGCACCCCAGTATCCGCACGCCACACCTGGATTCAATGGCGGCACAGGGCATCCGGTTCACTGATTTTTATGTGGCGGCCGACGTCTGTTCCCCCAGCCGCGCGGCACTCCTCACCGGACGCTACCCGCCACGCAGCGGCATGGCGGGCAACCGGCGCGTGCTTTTTCCCGATTCGAAGGGGGGACTGCCGGCGGAAGAAATCACCATCGCGGAAGCCCTCAAGGCCCGGGGCTATGCCACCGCCCACATCGGCAAGTGGCACCTCGGCATCCATCCCGGCGCCCGGCCGCAGGATCAGGGCTTCGACGACTCGTTCGGCCTCCCCTACTCAAACGACATGGACAGACGCCCCGGCCTGCCAGGCAGTTCCTCGGGCTCCGAAAATCCGCCGGCGGACGGCTGGAATGTGCCACTCATCCGGAACGGCAAGGTGATCGAACAGCCCGCCGTGCAGACAACCCTCACGAAACGCTACACGGAGGAGGCTGTGAAGTTCATCCGCACGCACCGGCAGCAACCGTTCTTCCTGTATTTCGCCCATTCGATGCCACACGTGCCGCTGTTTGCCTCGAAGGATTTCAAGGGCCGCAGCGCCCGCGGCATCTACGGCGATGTCATCGAGGAGATTGACTGGAGCGTCGGACAGGTGCTCGCCACCCTGCGCGACAACGGCCTCGCCGAAGACACGCTCGTGATCTTCACCAGTGACAATGGCCCCTGGCTGACCATGGGGACGCAAGGCGGAAGTTCCGGGCTTCTGCGCGACGGCAAGGGCAGCACCTGGGAGGGAGGCATGCGCGTGCCCGGCATCGCCTGGTGGCCCGGCCACGTCAAGCCCGCCATCGTCTCGACGCCGGTGAACACGATGGATCTCTTTCCCACGTTCGTGAAGCTCGCGGGTGGCACAATGCCCTCGGATCGTGCCTATGACGGCACGGACATCGGCGGCCTGCTGACCCATGGCGCGGATTTGGCGGAACGACCGTTCTTCTACTATCGGGGCAACCGTCTCTTCGCCTGCCGACTGGGACCCTACAAGGCCCATTTCTGGACCCAGGTGGCCTATGGCCCGGGGAAACCTCAGCAACACGAGCCGCCACTCCTCTTCCACCTCGCCCATGATCCCGGCGAACACGTCAACATCGCCAAGGACCATCCCGAGGTACTCAAGCGGATCGAGGACGCGGTCGCCGAACATCGGAAAGGGATGACGTTCGGGAAAAACCAGTTCGACGACCCCCAGCCTCCCGCCCCCGACAAAGCCGGCAATTGAGCCGCGGGCGAGAATGATCGGAATTGGTGCGTGAAGGTCCGGGCCGGGCCTTCGTCGGCGCCGCCGTTTCCCGGTTACGGACTCAACAATGCATTCCGTTCCGCTGCCGTAACCGTCGCAAACGGTGCGGTCGGCACACCCGTCCAACGATACAGCGCAAGGTCGGCGGTTTGCTGGAGGCGGGCCCCGGAATTCACGCAGAGATAGAACAGTCCCTTGCCGATCGGCTGGATGCCGACGTCGGCCTTCTGGTTCCATCCGCGGATGCCGGTGGCGGCATCCTTGAGGCCGTCATCGGCCAGCGCGAGCAGACGGCCCTTTTCAAAACCGTTGCCACCAGTGCCCGGGACGCCCAGCAGATCGCCCTCGGCGGGCTGGGTGCGCGCATCCACCGCAAACAGGAGATAGTTCGGAAAGGCGGGTTTGGTCCCCTTGTACACCCCCATGAACCAGCGTTGCTGCACATCGTCATAGGCGAGGTTCTGCACGCCGTAGGTGGTGTTGCCGGTACGCACAAAAAACTTGCCGTGCACTTCGGCCGGCCCGCTGTGGTGCGGCGCGGCCTCGGTGAGCGGGCGCTCGTAACGCGCCCAGTCGGCAATGTCGTACTGCAACAACACCTGGTGGTCGTTGTCCGTGCGCGCCGTATTGGCATAGATCCCATAGGCGACGGTCAAGAGCCGCGGCCCATCCGTGCGGCCGAACGCGGG
>CAZOXB010000198.1:0-7520 GCA_964583635.1 uncultured Opitutaceae bacterium
CCTTGATCAGCGTCGACTTCCCCGCGCCGTTTTCACCCAGCAACGCATGCACCTCGCCCCGCCTGAGGTCAAAATCCACGCCTCGCAACGCCTGCACCGCTCCAAATGACTTGCGAATTCGATGGAAGACAAGTAGCGGGGTCATTGCTTTCCGCTTTTAGAGCGAAGCGATCGGACATCGCCAAACAAAAAATCCCAGCTCATTCAGGAGATCGGCCATGACTGAACCCCATCGTGAGCGGAACATGGAGGATTGGATCGCCGAATGGCGCTCCCAGATCGGTTCTCGGCAGGCCAAGACTGCAATCAATGCGGACGAACTTGAGGGTCGCCTCCGCAACCACATGGCTGGACTCATCGAGCTCGGCTTGACGAATGACGAGGCCTTTCTCGTGGCGCTCAAACGCATCGGTGACATGGACGCTTCTTCCCCGGAAGCCGCACAGGTACGATTGGACCGTCTGTGGAAGCAGCTTTTCCTGACGGCTTCAAAACAGGCGGAACCCAATCGGTGGTTCGATCTCCAGGCACGAGTGGCAATCGGGCTGGCGGTCGCGGCAGCAGCGACGATCAAGATGCCCGCTCTCATTGGACTCGAAATGGAGGCGCATGCCCCATTCCACATCCGAAACCTGGGCCTCTTTGCATTGCCGTTTCTGGCCGCCTATTTCGCGTGGAAGCGACGCCTCGCGCCCACCACGATTGGATGGATCGGTCTCGCCTTCGTCGCAGCCGGGCTTCTTGCCAACGTTGCGCCCTTTGCACCGAAAGGCGCCCAGCCGGATCCGCTGCAGGGGTTGCATCTGCCGATCGCCCTCTGGCTTGCCGTTGGCATCGCCCATGCCGGAGGGCGATGGAGTAAAGTGGGCGGACGCATGGACTTCATCCGCTTCAGTGGAGAACTCTTCATACTTTACGTGCTGATCGGCCTTGGGGGCGCCGTCCTGACCTTGCTGATGTCGATCACATTCCGTTCAATCGGCATCGAAATCGGGCCATTCATCGGTTCATGGCTGCTGCCATGCGGAGGGGTGGGCGCCGTCCTGATCGCTTCGTGGCTCGCAGATTCAAGACAGGCCGCCGTCGGAAACATTGCCCCGATCCTGACCCGCCTGTTCACGCCGCTGTTCACACTCATGATCCTGGCCTTCCTGGGAGCGCTGCTCCTTTCGGATCGGTCAATCCGCATCGACCGCGGCCTGCTCATTGGCTTCGACCTGCTCCTCGTGGTGGTGCTGGGGCTCCTGCTCTATTCGATATCCGCACGAGATGCTTCGGCCCCGCCAGGGCCTTTCGATGCCATGCAGGTGGCGCTCGTGGTCAGTGCCCTTCTCGCGAACGCCGTCGCACTGGCGTGCGTCGGCGCGCGCATCGGCGAGTTCGGTTTTTCTCCCAACCGGGTGGCCGCTCTCGGCGAGAACATCATCCTGATGGTGAACCTCGCCGGAGCTGCAGTGCTCCATGCCCGCTTTATGACCGGACGTGGCACCTTTGCACGATTGGAGAAATGGCAAACGGACTTCCTGCCCATCTACGCGGGATGGGCCGCAATTGTCGTCATCGTTTTCCCGCTTGTCTTCCGGTGAGGGGAACCCCTTCCGACCTTGGACGGCTGCGGGCCGTGTTCATGCGGATCTCCACTTTCCACGCGGAAGGCCGGAGCAGACGGATCACGGATGCAGGACGAAAGCCGATGACACGATGGATCACCCCCGCCCCCGGCAATTCGCGGAAGGTTCTGGCAACCCCAGGGATCGCCTGGGCCTGGGTGCTGCTGGTGACCGCCTGGGCGCAGTGCCACCTTGCCGCGGAAAGCCTCGTGACGCGACCCTTTGAAGGGGTTGTCTACTCCCGACGAACACAGACCCTCCCGCGCTCACTGAGTATTCACGTATTGGATATAGATCTGACGACGCCAGGCCTGCGTTTTCTGATCACGCCAAAAAACGCCTCATCCGGAACCGGTGAAAACGTGCTGCAGACGACCCGCTCCTTTGTCGCCCAAGTGGGCGCGCAGATCGGGATCAATGCCTCCTTCTTTTATTCGGGTGCTAACTCCGCACCAAATTATCTCAACCGCGGGATCGTGGCGTCCAACGGAGACGTTTATTCGCCGTTTGACGGCGACGATGCGAGCCGCATCTGGCCGGCCATGAATCTGTCCGCGACCAATCAAGGGACCATCGTCGACCGGGCATCCAGCACGGGGCGCGAGGTGACTCCCGCCCTGATGCTTTACAACGCCGTGAGCGGCAGCGAGCGCATCCTCACGGCCGGGCGGGTGACGGCCGGAGGCCAGCCCTTTGGTGAACCCACCGCGCTGCATCCCCGCACCGTTGCGGGGCTTTCCGCGGACGGACGCCGTTTGCTGCTCATGGTCGTTGACGGACGACAGACCGGCGTCAGCGAAGGCATGCGCAGCACGGAGACTGCGGAGTTGCTTCGCCAATACGGCGCGTCGGAAGCCATCAATCTCGACGGCGGCGGGTCGTCCACCCTTGTGTTTGCCGATCCGACGGCACGGACGGTCAATCGCACCTCCGGAAGCAGCGACCGTGCCGTTGGCACCAGTTTGGCCGTATTCAGCCAAACCGCACATTCAATGCTCGATGCGTTGATCTACGCCGACTTTATTGCGGGCGATCGCGGCCCATTTTCCCAGTTACCGACCGCCTCTCCCGCCACCTCCGGCCTGCTCAGTTCGTCTTCGAACACCGCGGTGGAGGCACCGGATGCGTTTGAACGCGGCTGGTTCCAGCGCCTCGTGCTGCGGGCGGGCCCGCCTTCACTGGCTGGCAGTGAAAATCCGGGAGGATGGTTCCTGCGGCATCTTGCGGGAGTGACTGGCGCTCCATCTGAAAATCAGTCGCGCACACGAGCGGGATTTGTGGGCTTCTGGGCCCGCACGGGCCATGCCGGCCTGTCGGCATCGATCGCAATCGATGCGGCCGGCGGCCAACGGGGGTTTCGGCAGGCCATGCGCGGCGACGGTCAATGGCACCTCTACGAGTGGGATCTCGCGGCTGCGGGCGAGTGGATCGCTTGGACCACGGCCGGTGGCGGCGCGGCCCCGGAAGCCTTTACTTTGGACTCAATTCTTTTCTGGGGCACGGGTGATGCCCAAATCGATTTGGATCTTGTGGCACATCGTCGACAGGGCTCTCTCCACGGGATTCCAGAACCGGAACCGGACCTTCCCGCCGATATCGGCACCGGCGTGCTTTCGAACCTTTCAACTTTGACGGAGCAAGGAGTTGGTCCTGGACCCCTGATCATGGGAATGGTGCTCGCCGGATCGCCCAATGCGCCCGCCCGCACCCTCTTGTTGCGAGCGGCGGGGCCTGCGCTGCAGCCATTCGGGGTGACCCGATGGATGTCCGATCCCCGCATGGCCGTGTTTGACTCCGCCGGGCGACAGGTGGCTACGAACGACAACTGGTCCGGACTGGGAACACTGACTGAAGCAGCGTCGCGCGTTGGCGCGTTTGCGTTTGGTTCTTCGGAAAGCCTGGATGCCGCCCTGTTGCTGCCGTTGATTCCTGGCGGTTATACTTTGCACTTGGACAGCCAAATGGAAACTGGCGGCTGGATTCTCGGCGAGGTCTATGATGCCGGCAGTGAGCCGGCCGGGCCGAATGGACGGCTTGCCAACCTGTCTGTGCTGAAGCGCATGGATTCAGAGGCGGAGGTCCTGATCACCGGCTTTGTCGTGGCTGGCGGGCATCGTCGGGTGCTGATACGTGGCGTCGGGCCTTCACTGGAAAGGTTCGGCGTAACCGATGCGGCCGCCGGAGTGGAAATGACACTGTTCGCCGGCGCCAGCGTGGTGGCAGCCAACACCGACTGGTCGGACGCTTCCGACCTCCGGGCCGCCTTCCGGCGAACCGGTGCCTTTCGCCTGCCCGGCGCGAGTCGCGATGCCGCGATACTGGTGGATCTTCCGCCCGGCGCCTATACGGTGCACGTCCGTCAACCCGGACCCGGCAGGCAGAGCGTTCTGGTGGAACTCTACGAAGTGCCTTGAGGGATCCGACCGATTCACCGGTGCGGTTGCAGGTCTGGCCGTTACACCCCAGAATTCTACTGCCGCTCCATGGCCATAAGGACGGCCGTTGATGAGAGATCCGGAGCGTCGCGGTCCCATGCTTGGTTGACGGATGGATGAACCGTGCGATCGACGGAGGGCATTCGAACCGGTCAAGCCGCTCAATGCGAATTCAATACATTTTCTATAGGTGGATCCCAAACGTCCGATAATTTCGTCACACGTGTCGCTCCTCGCTCCCGTCTCCCTGAACAAAGGATTATCCCGTTAGGCCGCTGAATCCGCAGCCGGAGACGCGCCATCCCCATGTCCCAGAGTCTTCGCCAGAATCCCACATGGATTGGTCTCATGGGTCTGACCGCCATGGTTTCCGCGCAAGTGATCTCCACTTACGTTGGAAAGCGTCTGCCCAGTGCATCGAGCACGGAAACCGCCGTGCGAACGACGGTGCTGTTTGCCGTGATCGTGACGCCGATCATCTGGTTCGTGTGGCTGCGCATGCTGCGACAGCGGCAGAACATCCAGCGCGACCTGGCGCTGAAGAATACGGATCTCACCCACACGCTCAAGCGTTTCCAACAGATGCGCCGGGCGATCGATGAACATGCGTCGGTGGCGGTCACCGATCCGCACGGGTCCATCAGCGACGTCAACGACGCATTCTGCCGCGTCTCCGGATACACCCGTGAGGAACTGCTGGGCAGGAATCACCGCATCCTCAGCTCAGGTTTTCACTCCCCCGAATTCTACGCGAACTTGTGGCAGACCATCAGCCGCGGCGAAACCTGGCATGGCCAGGTTCGCAATCGCCGCAAGGATGGGAACTACTATTGGGAAAACGCCACGATCGTGCCGTTTCTCGACGAAAAGGGCGCCATTGAGACCTACATCGCAATTCGCTACGACATTACGGCCCGCCTGCAGGCGCAGCAGGAACTGAAACAGGAACGCGGACTCCTGCTCAGGATCTTCGAGTCATCCTTTGCGGGATACTGGGACTGGCGGCCCGCCGCCAACACCCAGCACTACAGCGAGAGCTACAAGCGGATGCTCGGTTACACCGATCTGGAATTTCCCGATGGTCCCGACGAGTGGAAGCGTTTCGTTCACAAGGAGGATCTCGCCCTGGCCAAATCGGTCTTTGAGACCCATGTCCGCACGCGCGGAGCCACGCCCTACCGCTACACCCTGCGTTTCACCCACAAGTTCGGGCACACGGTCTGGGTGCTCGTTTCAGGTGTGGTGGTTGAATGGTCCGCCAACGGGGAGCCGCAGCGGGTGGTGGGCTGCAATCTCGACATTTCCGAGCAGCATGCAGCGCAGGAGGTGATCCGTCAGCGAAATCGGGAACTCGAGGAGGCCACCGCGCGCGCGGAGCAACTCGCCCGGGAGGCCCAGGCAGCGACCCTCGCGAAGGCGGAATTTCTGGCCAACATGAGCCATGAGATCCGCACCCCGATGAATGCCGTGATCGGCATGACGGATCTCCTTCTCGATTCCAAACTCGACGCCTCTCAGCGTGAATTCACCGAAACGATCCGCACCAGCGGTGATGCGCTCCTTGGCATCATCAATGACATTCTCGACTTCTCAAAGATCGAGGCGGGGCATCTCGAACTCGAACGCCTGCCGGTCAATATCCGCGATTGCGTGGAAAGCGCCATCGATCTCGCCGCCGGCGTCGCGTCCCTGAAGAAGCTGGACCTGCTCTATTGGATTGAGGACGACGTGCCGCAATCCGTCATCGGAGACCTGACGCGTTTCCGCCAGGTTCTCATCAACCTGATCGGCAATGCGGTGAAGTTCACCGAGCGCGGCGAGGTCGTCGTCACATTCTCCCGCTGTGTCGATGACAGTGCATCCCCTCGCCTGCGGGTCTCGGTGCGTGACTCCGGCATCGGCATCCCGGCCGACCGTATCCATCGACTCTTTCAATCCTTCAGTCAGGTCGATGCATCCACGACCCGCAAATACGGCGGCACCGGCCTCGGCCTCGCCATCACCCAGCGCCTGGTCAAGCTCATGGGCGGCAATATCCGGGTGGAATCCACCCTGGGGGAAGGCTCCACCTTCACCTTTGAACTGCCCCTTGAGGCCGCCCCTTCCGTTTCCCCATGCAGCGCGATCCATGGCCGTGAAGTCCTGCAGGACCGGCGCCTCCTGATTGTGGACGACAATGCGACCAACCGTCGCATCCTCGGCCTGCAGGCACAGCGCTGGGGGCTGATTGCGGAGGCTGCGTCGTCCGGGGGTGAAGCCCTGCAATGGATCGACCAAGGAAAAATCTACGACCTCGCGATCATCGACGTGCAAATGCCCGGGATGTGCGGCTACGATCTGGCCCGTGAGCTCCGCAAGCGGCGCGATGCGACTGAACTTCCCGTCGTGGCCCTGACATCCCTGGGCGACTCCGGTGCCGGCTTCAAGGGACTCGGCATCGCGCGCATTCTCACCAAACCCGCGAAATCCTCCACGCTCTGCGAAACGATAGTTCGGGCACTCGATCGCACGCCTGGAACCTCGGAGGCCGTTTGCCCCCCCACTCATGCCGCGACATTTTCAGCGCAGCATCCCCTGCGAATCCTGCTCGCGGAGGACAACCCGGTGAATCAGCGGGTGGCGAGCCTGCTGCTGGGGAGGCTCGGTTATAGAATCGAGTGTGTTGCCAACGGCATCGAGGTGCTCTCCGCGCTATCGCGTCAACCATTCGACGTCATTTTCATGGATGTGCAGATGCCGGAGATGGACGGCTTGGAATGCGCCCGCCGCCTCTGCGCGCTCCACTCCCCCGCCATTCGGCCCTGGATGATCGCCATGACTGCCAACGCGATGCAGGGTGATCGCGAGCTGTGCATCAATGCCGGCATGGACGACTACGTGGGCAAGCCCATTCGCACCACCAGCGTTACCCAGGTGCTCATCCGCGCCGGCAACCAACTGAATGCGCGTCGATTGCAGCCCGCAGGTGCGGTGGCGGACTCCACGCTCAGTCCGGCCTGAAGCCAGCCGCTGGCGTAAGGAGAAAAACCTTGCGCCTCGTCTCTTCCGCCGTGAACTAGCCGCTCCCTTCCTTGGTAGGATACTCAAGTGGCCAACGAGGAGAGACTGTAAATCTCTTGGGCTCTGCCCTTCCCTGGTTCGAATCCAGGTCCTACCACCATCTCAAGGAGCGGCCTAACGACCTGGGCTCGGACTGATAATGAGGAGAATGAATCGGCCGTTCTCCCCGTAAAACCGGCCGGTGAATACTTTAACTATTCACCGGAGGATGGCAGCGGTCGGGCAACGTTTTGAGGGCGGTGATCGCCTCGCTGGCAGCATCCAACCAGCGCCCCGCGGCTGCGGGATTGTCCTTCGCAATCCAAAGAGCTGCTGCGTTCAGATCAGCTTGCGCGAGGCGCGTAAGCTTGACGCGGTAAACGGTCATGCGCCCTTCGCGGCTTTCCGTATGTTCTCCCGAATCTCGGCAAACGCT
>CAZOXB010000199.1:0-260 GCA_964583635.1 uncultured Opitutaceae bacterium
GCCGGAAGCCGGCTGGCCCGTCGGAGTAATTCGAGATCGGAGGAAGGTGATGCGCGCTCTGACCAGGAAACGCCGGTTTCCACAAGCCCTCGGTCATCCAGGGACTCGCTTCATGCATGTACTGATAATTGCAGCGCCAGCCACTGTCGGAACCTTCGAGTATGTAGACGAAGCGCTCACGCTCCTCCTTCATGTCCGCATCATTATCGACACCGAAGAGATCGCCGTAGTCATCAAAGGCCGGTTCCTGCACATTGCGA
>CAZOXB010000199.1:270-3320 GCA_964583635.1 uncultured Opitutaceae bacterium
CGCCGCCGCGCTGGTTTCCGCGCTGGCGGACAAGCCGCTGCCGTCCGGCTCGATGCGGAACACCCCTCCCTCGGTGGGATAGAAGAAGCGGCGCCCCTCCCGCGAGGTCACGTTCATGCCTTTGTCGCCGATGCTCCAGTAGATCCGCCCGTCGGGCCCCACCATCAGGCCGTGCATGTCGTGTCCGGCGTAACCGAGGTGCACGCCGATGCCGTCAATCAGTCGCTCGCGGATGTCGGCCACCCCGTCGTCGTCGGTGTCCTTGAGTCGCCAGAGTTCCGGCGCAACGGTGACATAGACCCAGCCATCGTGGTACAGGACGCCCGCAGCGATGCCGTTGACCTCGTTGTTGAAGCCCTCCGCGAACACCGTCATGCGGTCCGCCGTGCCGTCCCCATCGGTGTCACGCAGCTGGTAGATGCGCTCCTTGGGCGTCGTCAAGTCGTGCCAGTCGATCGATCCATCGCCGTTGTGATCCTTCAACATTCCACGCGGCTGCCTCAATTTGCCGGGAGCCAGCTCACGCGTCAGGAACGCCCGCTTTTCCTCGACGCTGGTGAGGGCGACGTCATCCGGAATCCACATGGCATGTTCGCGGATATCAAGGTCAGCCGCCTTGCGCCGCGTCGTGGCCGCCACATAGACGCGTCCCATCGGATCCACCGTCACGGCCACGGGATCGGGAACATTCAAATCACCGGACCATTTCTGCAGACCAAGGGAGCTGCCCTTGACCGGTCGCAGGACTTGCCCCGTCAGATTCCTCATCCCGGAAGTCAGCAGCAAAGCAAATCCCAGAAAATAGACCGGACAAAAAAGCGAAAAACGTGCAGTCATCGGCGTAATGAAACTTCACCGTGAACCAGATGCCAACTGCGGGCAAATCAGATTTGGTTCCATCGTAATCCACACCGCCATACGTTAAACAAGAAGACACTTGCGCAATTGGCCCCTTGGATTTGCTTTGCCCGCACCGGCCCCTGCTGCCGGACTTGATCCGAATATCTACATGAAAAATCTGTTTCTCGCCCTCTTGATCTGCGCGGTGGTTGCTCCCGGACTTCGCGCCCAACCCGCCCACAAGGATGACAAGCCGACAACCGAACTCGGCAAGACGATGGAAGACTTGAGCTCGGCTTACAAGAAGCTGCGCCGTCAGGTCAAGGACCCCGCCAACAACGCCAGCTCGCTGGCCCTCGTCCAGCAGATCCGCGAAGACGCGGAGAAGGCGGTCAAACTCACCCCTGCCCTGGCGGACGACCAGCCCGCAGACAAGCGCGAGGCGTTCGTCGCCGCCTATCACAAGAAGATGCGTGAGTTCATCGCTGCCATCGAACCTCTCGAAGCGGCCCTCAAGGCCAACAAGAATGCGGATGCCGCCGAATTCGTCGCGAAGCTTGGTGGAATCCAGAAACAGGGACACAAGCAGTTCAAGAAGCCGGACTGAGACTGCTCGCGCGCTTCCCGCTCTCCCAAACCTCACCGTCTCCCCGGCGGTGGGGTTTTTTGTTCATGGATGCCGCGAAACGGCAGCCGATGGGATCAAGCGCTTTCCGGTGCGTTTGCCCGCCTGAGCGCGAACAGATGTTTGTCGATCTTGTTGGCGGTGATCACCCCATAATTGATCGTGCCCAGCCATCCGGACATGATGATGCCGACGCTGCCGGCGTGAAACAATCCCGGCAGCTTGTCGGGCAGGTCCATCGAGACCTTCAATCCCTCGAATTTTGTTCCGAACGAAGTGCCGCCGATGTGGGTGGTGTAGCGTTCGATCGTGCGCGGGGTCGCGGCTTCCATCCAGTCGATCTTGCTCCGCACTCCGGGTATGAACTCTTCCAGCGACTGCAAGGATTCGTCGATCAACCGGCGCTTGTGAACGGCATACTCCTCCTCCGACAACGACTGCCAGTCTGCATATCTTCCATTCAGCGACGCCACCACCGTGTAGCGCTCGGATCCTGGCCGGGTCTCCGGATAATAGACGGAAAAGGTGCGACTGGTCGTGTGAAAGTCGGTGAGCTCATCACTGCTGAACGCGGGAGCTCGTGAGGTGAAGACGAGATCCCCGATATGCGGGATCGTCTCCCCTCTTCTGATCCCGAAGTACACCTGGCACGAGGACGAGTTGATCCGCACCGCCTGCGCCGCGTCGACAAAATCGGCGGGAAAGTTTTCCTGGCCCGCAAGACGGAAAATCGTGTTCTTGATATTGGCGTTGGAGAGGATCGCCCGGGCGCGGATGACGCGCCCGCTCGTGCCCACAATGCCCGCCGCCACCTTGCGGCCATCGCGATCCTCCACGAGAATACGATCGACCAGGACGCGTTTGCGGCACTCGACCCCGTTCCTCCGCAGTTCCTCCACCATCTTCCGGATCAGCAGGTCCGAGCCCCCCTGAAACGTGAAGACGCCCGCCCCCATGAAATTCGAGAACACGATTCCGTAAGTGATCGCAGGATCGTCCAGCGTGGAACCGTTGGCGTAAGCGATGGGCTCCATGAGGAGCCGGTGCACGTCATCCCGGCCCGGAAAGAAGCGCTCGAGCATCTCCCGGGTTGTCTCCGGGTTGTTGTCGTAGAAATTCATCGACCGGAGATGGTCGTAAAACCGCTCAACGGTCTCCCGACTCTGCCCAAACTGTTCGATCAGGACACGGCTGTAATCCTCCCGCGTGAACGTCGTCCGGACATCCATCTGCGGATTTATGAAGCGTATGTCCTTCAACTGCACGATCGCGTCGGCGATCTCCTTCGTCCAATACTTGCGGCAGGACTTGATCATGCCGCTGGGAAATCCGTGCAGCGAAATGTCGAAGATGTGCCCGCCTTTTCGGGTGAACCACGTTGCCAGTCCACCGAACTGGTAGTGATGCTCGAGAAGCAGCACGCGGTGTCCGGCCTTGGCCAGCACGTTGGCTCCGGTAAGTCCGCCCAGGCCGCTTCCTATGACGATCACGTCATAGTCGTCAGCAACGCCTTTAAGCCAATCGTACGCCATAAAACCTTCGGAAATGAGGTGGCTGATGGACAAAGCGCAACAGGGAAGTCAGG
>CAZOXB010000199.1:3330-7485 GCA_964583635.1 uncultured Opitutaceae bacterium
AGTGCATCGACATTGCATTTCGATCCATGACAGGACGACAGCACCCGACTTCCGGCCATTGGTCCTTTCGACCCAAAAGATCAGGGTGACTGCCAATCCCGTTGACCCGTGGCGGCAGCCCTTGACTTCATGAAACATGCCCAATCGAAAACTCAGAATCCCGTTCGCGCTCCTGCTGGCCCTGTTCGGCTGCCTCCCGTTCGCCGCCGGGGCTCCGGCGCCAGCCTTTGCGCAGGAAGGCAGTGACATCCCGGCGGATCCCGCGATCCGCTTCGGCAAGCTGGCCAACGGCATGCGCTACGCCATTGCTGCGAATGCCGAACCCAAGGGCCGCGCCTCGCTTCGTCTGCTGGTCGAGGCCGGTTCGCTTGAGGAAACCGACCAGCAGCGCGGACTGGCACATTTCCTCGAGCACATGGCATTCAACGGCAGCGCACATTATCCGCCCGGCACGCTGGTCGAATTCTTCCAGCGCATGGGGATGAATTTCGGCGGCGACACCAATGCCTCCACCTCCTTCGATCGCACCCTCTATCTTCTGGAACTCGCCGACACCAAGGATGCCACCCTCGCCGAGGGCTTCCGCGTCTTCTCCGACTACGCCGGAGGATTGCTGCTCCGGCCGGAGGAGATCGACCGCGAACGCGGAATCATCCTGAGCGAAAAACGCGCGCGTGACAGCGTGTCCTTCCGCACCTTTGTCGCCCAGTTCGACCAATTGCTGGGCTCCACCCTGCTTCCCAAACGCATGCCGATCGGACTGACCGAGGTGATCGAACACAGCCCGCGCGAACAGTTCGTCGAATTCTACGACACCTGGTACCGCCCGGAGTTGATCTCGGTCGTCGCCGTCGGCGACTTCAATGTCGACACGGTCGAAAAGCTCATCACCTCGACCTTCAGCCAGATGAAGGCCCGCGCTCCCGCCAAGCCCCAGCCCGATCTTGGCAGGATCGTCACCACACCCGGTATCCATGCCTTTTTCCATCCCGAGCCCGAATCTCCCAACACATCGGTCAGCATCAGCAGCCTCTTCCCCTATTCCTTCGAGCCGGATACCGTCGCCAACCGGACCAAGCATCTCCCGCGTTCACTCGCCCATGCGATGCTGAACCGGCGTTTCCGCATCCTCGCCAAGAAGGAGAACGCCCCCTTCATCGGAGCATCGGCCTCCGTTGCGGAGAATTTTGATTTCTTCAGGGAGGCGTCCGTCGATCTCACGACCAAGGCGGAGAATTGGGAGGCCGCGCTCGGCGTCGGCGAACAGGAACTGCGCCGCGCCCTGACCCACGGCTTCCAGAAGGACGAACTGGAGGAAGTCCGCGCCAATTTCATCAACAACCTCGAGCAGGCCGTGAAAAGTGCCCCGACGCGGCGTTCGCCGCAACTGGCGGGTGAAATCGCTGATGACATCCTGCACAAGAATGTAACCTCCCACCCCCAGACCGACCTCGACATCTACAAACCTGTCTTGGAGAAAATCACGCTCGCGCAATGCCTGCAGGCTCTCCGCGATGCATGGAAAAGCGACCATCGTTTCGTTTTCCTGAGTGGCAATGCCACCATTCCCAACCCGCAGGAAACGATCGCTGCCGCCTACAGCCGATCCAAGGCCACCCGCGTGGAGGCACCCGCCAGCGAGGCCACGGTTGCATGGGGTTATACCGACTTCGGGCCCGCCGGAAAGATCGCCTCGCGCCGTCGGGTCGAGGATCTGGATATCACCCAGGTCAGCTTCGAGAACGGCGTCCGCGTGAATCTCAAGAAGACCGCGTTCGAGGCGGGGCGCATCCACCTGCTCCTGCGCACGGGGATGGGTTCGCTCTCCGAACCGGCGGAGAAGCGCGGGCTCGTCACCCTTGCGGGGGCCACTTTCGATCCAGGTGGACTCGGACGCCACAGCACGGACGACCTCCAGCGGATCCTCTCGGGCAAGAACGTGAATGTCAGCCTGCAGATGGGGCAGGATTATATCGGCTTCTCCGGAAGCACCACTCCCCGGGACCTCCTGCTTTCCCTGCAACTGCTGACTGCCAAGCTGACCGATCCCGGCTATCGCCCGGAAGCCCTGCGGCTGGCGCACAAGAATTTCGAGCAGATGTATGTGAGCTTCCAACACACCCCGCGGGGACCGGTGGCTACGGCGATTGCCAACCTGATTGCAGATGGTGATCCCCGCTTCGGCCTGCCGCCGCGCGAGGTGCTGATGTCGCGGACGCTTGATGAGGTCCGGGCTTGGATGACTCCGCAACTCACGCAGGACGCGATTGAACTGGCCATCGTCGGGGACATCGACATCGAAGCCACCCTGGCCGCCATCAGCCGCACCCTTGGAGCTCTTCCGACGCGCAACGCACCGCGCGACCTTTCAGCCTTCACGCGGGTCAAGTTTCCGTCGCAACCTTTCGAACGGAGCTTCCGCATCGACTCACAGATCCCAAAGGGCCTCGCGGTCTTCTACTGGCCGACCACGGACAGCCTCGACGTGCACGTGGGACGACGCCTGAGCATGCTGAGCAACGTTCTCGAAGACCGGCTTCGGATCAAATTGCGCGAGGAAATGGGAGGCACCTACAGTCCCTCGACGCGCAGCCTCTCGAGCGACATCATTCCGGGGTATGGCTACATTGTCTCGTCGGTGGACATCGATCCCAGCATGGGCGACACGATTGACGACGCCATTCGCAAGGTTTCCGGTTCGATGCAGATATCCGGGATCACCGCGGACGAACTTGAGCGCGCCAAACTGCCCATGCTTACGAGCATCCGCGAAAGCGCCCGTACCAACGCGTACTGGCTCAACAGTGTGCTCGCCCGCGCCCAGGCGCGCCCGGAAGTGCTCGACTGGTGCCGGAGCCGTGAGGCAGACTTCGCCTCCATCTCCGTGAAGGACATCAACGCCTTGGCGAAGGCCTACTTTCCGCCCGAACGAATCTCCCACGCCGTGATCCTGCCGACAGCGACCACGCCGGCCGGAACGCAAGCCAAGCCAACGCAATGAAGAAATTGCAAGAGCGGCTCCTCGAGCTGCTCCAGAAGGAGGATTACAGGCCGTTGGATGACGCCGGCATAGCGCGCGTCCTCGGCATCGACAGGAAAAAGCGTGGTGCGCTGGCCCATGAAATCCGCCTTCTCGCCGGCGCCGGCCGGATCGCTCGCGTCAATGGAGACCGCATCGCCCTTACAGCCGTCCACCCTCCCAAAGCCGACACGCTCGTGGGTCGCATCAGTTTTCGACAGAGCGGCCACGCGCTGGTCACCCCCCAGCGGAAGATTAACGAGGGGGGCACCACGCCGGATCCCATCTTCATTCTTTCCGAGGACACCGACGTCGCCATGCACGGCGATCTGGTCGAGGTGAAGGTCGCCCCATTCACGGGCGGCGGCAGGATCCGGGACAGCGGAAGATTCGGCGGTGAGCGGGAACAGCGGGGGCGGGTCATCCGTGTCGTGGATCGTGCTCGCGGCACAGTGGTCGGCCAACTCCGGAAGATCCGTTCCTCCTTTTACGTGGCTCCGGACGATCCGCGCCTCGTCCACGATATTTCCGTGCCGGATCCCAGTCAAAGCCGGGTGTCGCCCGTGCCCTCCGTCGGCGACAAAGTGGTCGTGCGGCTCAAGATGTGGACGTCGCGGCACAAGGCGCCGGAGGGTGTGATCATCGAGTGTCTGGGCCGGACATTTGAACCGCGCGCGGAACTCCTGGGTGTTTACCGGAAGTTCAGCCTCGAACCGGAATTTCCCGGGGATGTCCTGGCCGAGGTTGCCGATCTCCCGGACGTCGTCGACGCCAGTTCCACGAAGGGGCGCGAGGACTACCGGCAGAAGGCGGTGTTCACGATCGATCCGGACGACGCCAAGGACTTCGATGATGCGCTGAGCCTGGAACGGGGCGACCACGGCGAACTTCACGTGGGAATCCACATCGCTGACGTGTCCGCCTACGTTCGTCCCGGCACGGCCCTCGATCGTGAAGCCCAGCGCCGCGGGAACTCCACCTACCTGGTCGGCACCGTCATCCCGATGCTTCCGGAAAAGCTGTCCAACGGACTGTGCTCATTGGTGGAAGCCCAGGATCGTCTCTGCAAGGGCGTCATCCTCACCTTCGACCGCAACCACACGCTCAAGGCGACACGATTCGCCAACACCGTCATC
>CAZOXB010000200.1:0-7426 GCA_964583635.1 uncultured Opitutaceae bacterium
CGCAGGCGTTTGACATGGGACTCGAGTTCCTTGCCGGGCTCAAGGGCCAGGGCGAAGATTTGGGCGTGATCGTCGAGGGCATCCCGCGCGATCAATCCGTGGCGGAAGGCGAGCTCGAAAGCTTCGCCGGCACTGCCCGCAAGAAGGGACAGTGAGCGTGCCGTGGAGGCATCGAGCTGCTCGATCAAGGCGATATAGGGTTTGGCGATGAGGGCGTGAAAGAGCGGCGCGGACGCGCCCGTGGGATGGGCGCGGAAGAGCGTCTGCAATCCAGGCCAGTCCGCGCCACGACCCAGCAGGCGGAGCGAAGCGTGGGCCTCCGGTCCCGCGAGGGCGACCCACGCCGCGGCGGCCAGGACGGTGCGGCGCGCCGCGAGCGGGATGTCCTGCCAGTCCGGCGCGTCGATATGTGCCAGGACGCGACCGACGCGTTCCGCCGTCGCTTGATAACCGGAACTCTGCCGCAGGAAATGGATGAGAGCGCGCGTGTCATCCGGCCCGGCGAAGAGATTGGCTTCACCCTCGCTCCAGTTGTCCTCAAGCGTGAAAAACTCCACTGCGTCCCTCATGCTCATGGACCGACCCTTCCAAGTGAACAAAGGAAGCGATTCCCGGGTCGGCCCGGACGACTCGGATGGCGTCGGGTTGGCGTCGGTATCCCGCGGCGGCTCAGGTGCCGTGGGAGTCGCGCCCGGTCCGGTGGCCGATGGCTCCGCCGGAGCCGGGCTGGAAGCAAGGTTCGGGTCGCTGGGCGGGGGAGTGTCGGGGGACTTGGACGAGGGTGCTTCGGACTCGCTCATCATCGGGCACAGGCTGGAGTCCAGGAGACACGGGTCAAACCTCACCTTTCGGGCCGTTGGCGGGAAGATCGGGATACAAGGATCCCACCGTCCGCCCAGCATTGGCATCAACCGTGTGGGCGGCCGCCACTGCCGGGATTTCATCATGCAGGTGTATGCGGGCTGAAAGCGGGCGAGCGCTCGTGACAGCAGGCCCCTCGCCGGGAGCGGGCGAGCGGGCGGAGTTGCGCCCCCGAGACACCGGTCGGCGGTGGGAGCGGGCCCTGCCGGGGTGATCCTTACGGGCTGACCTCGTAGATCTCGACCATGCCGTCGCCGGTGCCGCCGTCGGCTCCCTTGACGTGAACCGTGTAGCCGCCTGGCTGCAGGGTTATCACCAAGGCGGCATCCTTGCTGCCGTCCGCGAGGGCGAAGGCACCGACGCTGGCGAAGGTGGGGGCGAGGCTGCCGGGCCAATTGTCGTTCTCATTGATCTTGGTCGGGCCCGAATAGACTTCGAGTTTCGGATCCACCAGGGTGCCGGGAACACCGAACTGCGCCAGGGTCGGACCCACGGCGCGAATCAGGATGGTCTTGGGTCCGGTGCCCGCAATGGTGAAACCCGCAATGAGCACGTCGCCACCGGTGCCGACGAAATTGCGTGCGGAGACATTGATGAGGCGCGGGCTGGTGGCCGTACCCAGATCATAGGCCTCGGCGATGACGTTGCCTGCCTGCGTGCCGCTGACCTGCATGGTCCGTCCCCCTGCGATCGCCTGGGTGAGGGCGGCGTCAAGGCTCGCCGCAGGCAATGGAAAGGCACCGACTGACGCGAAATCCGTGCTGAGCGCGGCTCCGCCACCCCAGTTGTCGTTGGCAGCGATCTGGGTGTTTCCGTCAAAGAGGAGCAGCTTCGGATCCGGCATGGCGCCCTGGACACCAAAGGCTTCCAGGCCGGGTCCGACGGCCCGCAGTACGACGGACTTGGAGCCTCCCGACATGCTGAGACCGACGATCAATATCTGATTGGCGGCGAGGGTGGTGCGCACGGAGACATTGCTGATGCGGCTCGCGATCAGCGGTGCGACCGTGAGCGTGGCGCCGTTGGATACGACCGAACCGGCCGAGTTGGTGATGGTCACGGTGTAGAGTCCAGCATCGCCGGCTTGAGGATTGCCCAAGGTCAATGTGGCGGCGGTGGCTCCGTTGAGCGGCACGGAATCCTTGAGCCACTGATACGCGAGAGGAGCGGTGCCGTTTGCCACGACGGAGAAGGAGACGGCGGTGCCGGCGACGGTGGTTTGGCCCGAGGGCTGGACGACGATTGATGGCGGCACCGCAGCCACGAGGGAGAGATTGGCAATGGCGCTGGTGGCGCTGCCGACGGCATTGGAAACGACGACCGTGTACGCACCTGTGTTGGTGGACTGCACATTGGTGACCGTCAGGGTTGCTGCGGTTGCTCCCGGGATGTCGACGTTGTTGCGACGCCATTGGTAGCCGAGAGGAGCAGTCCCCGTCGCGGTCACACTCAATATGGCGGTAGCTCCAGCGTTTACGGACTGCGACGCCGGCTGGGTCACAATTGCCGGGGCCTGAATTGCGGAGACGCCGGTGAACGTCAGCCGGTAACCGCCCACATTGCCGGCGTAGTAGCCCGATACCACCACGGTGAAGAGGCCGGCCTGTGTGGTGGTGTGGTTGATGGTGGTCGCGGTGTTGTCCGTTTGATTGGCAATCAGGGCTCCGTTGGGGCCAAACAGCCGGATCTGCGGATAATAGGCGTTTCCGCCGGAGGTTTCGGCGACGGAGATGGTCAGGCCGTTGCCGACATTTGCGGCGAAGACGAAGGGATCGAGGTCACCATTCACAGTGTTCCCGTCATAGTTCTGTCCATTGGTGACGGGGCCGCCTTCATCAGCGGCCGGAATGGTATGCAAGCCGGGGATACGGAGGGCATTGAGTCGGTAGGTGCCGTTGTTGCCTGCATAGTAGCCGCACACGATGGCGGTATAAGTCCCTGGCAGCGTGGCACGGAAGGCGATCTCCGCTTCGGCATTGGCGGCCTGGTCGTTGATCAGGGCGCCATCGGGTCCGACGACGCGAAGGTGCGGGTAATAATCATTGCCGCCCGAGACCTCGCCGACACGAAACACGAGATAGTCGTTGGTGGCGGCAGTCATAGTCCAGGCATCGAGGTCGCCCACCGGTGTACTGCCGGAGTAGTTCTGGCCGCTGGTCAGGGGGCCGCCTTCGTCGCCGACCGGCACGATGAAACTGTCGGGCGTCTTGTAATATCGCAGGCTGTAGGCGCCGGTATTTCCCTCGTAGTAGCCGTTGACCACCACGGTGTAGGTGCCCGCGAGGGTTGCCCGGTGGGAAATGGCGGCTTCGGCATTGGCGGATTGGCTATCGATCAGGGCACCGTTGGGCGCGTAGAGGCGAATGTGCGGATAAAACGCATTGCCACCGGAGGTTTCTCCCGCCCGCAGGAAGATGTAATCGTTGACGCCGGCGGTGAAGGTCCAGGCATCGAGGTCACCCATCGTGATGGTTCCCTCGTGGTTTCCACCATTGGTCAAGGCTCCGCCTTCGTCCCCAGGCGATATTGCGATCGCACCGGGCGCCTTCACCGCATGCAGGCGGTAAGTGCCGGCATTGCCGGCATAGTAGCCATTGACGACCACGGTGTAGGTCCCGGCAATGGTCGCGCGATGAGACACTTCGGCGTCATCGCCTCCTGATGAATCCTTGAGCAAGGCACCGTCGGGGCCGAAGAGGCGGATATGGGGTGAAAAGGAATTGCCGCCCGAGACTTCACCGATGCGGAAGACCATGCTGTCGTTGACGTCTGCGGTGATCGTGTAGCTGTCGAGATCGCCCATGCCAATCGTCCCCGCGTAGCTTTGGCCGTTCACCATGGGTCCGCCTTCGTCGCCCACCGGTACGGTGAGCGTGCCGGGAACCTTGTGGTAGGTCAGGCGATAGCTGCCGGCGTTGCCGGCGTAGTAGCCATTGACGACGACGGTGTAGGTTCCGGCGAGGGTCGCGCGGTGATTGATGGCGACGTCATTCGAGTCGGCATCGTCCTTGAGCAAGGCCCCATCCTGTCCATAGAGGCGAATGTGAGGGGCATAGCTTGTACCGCCGGACACCTTGCCGACCCGCAGGAGAATGTAGTCGTTGACGCCGGCGGTGAACGTCCAGGGGTCGAGGTCACCCACCTGGATTGTCCCATCGTGATTGCCCCCGTTTGTCAGGGCGCCGCCTTCATCCCCCGTGGGCACGACAAAGGCGCCGGGCATCTTGAGCATGCGAAGTCGATAGGTGCCTGCCTGGGTGGGCGAGGATCCGGAAATGGAGAGGGTGTAGGTGCCGGCGACAGTCGCGCGCTGCGTCACGGTGGCATCCGACCCGTCCGAATCCTGACGGATCACCACGTTGTCCGGTCCCCGCAGTTGGATCAGGGGTGTGAAGGAGTTGCCTCCGGAAAGTTCACCGACGCGTGCCAGCACGGTGTCGTTGACGGCGAGGGTGAAGGTCCAGGAGTCGGTGGAACCGGCGACGATGGTGCCGTCCTGATTTTCGCCGGACGCTATCGGAGCGGCATGGGCGGGGACATAACCAAATAAGGCAAAAGACAGAAGAAGCAGTGGGAGTCGGGAGAGACGATTCATGGGAGCGGCGGTGGCACAGGCGGATTAGAGTGAATGCGGACGGCAGGTGGACAGGAACCACCGGCGAAAATTTTTGGGTCGGTTGAACCGGGGAGACATGTTCGACACATTGCCTCCGGTGAACGGCGCGCGTCAGGGGACCTTTTTTTCGATCACGATTTTCTCTTCGTGAGGAAGTGGAGCGAGGGAGACAGTGACTTTGAGGCCGGCACCAACCTTCACCTTCTTTTCCCAGGGACGGTAACCCTGGAGCATGAGTTTGACCACGTGCGTTCCCTCCTCGACTTCGATCTCGGACGGGGTGGCGCCGAGATAGACGCCGTCGACTTCAATGTCGGCGCCGGCGGGGGTTGTAGAAACGGGGAATTTGAAGAGCTTGCCCGGTGGGGGCACACTGCTGTGTACGACCACGGCCTGTTTCAACTCCTCGCTCGCCAGGTTTATGAGGCCGTCGAGGAGATCGCGTTCCCGTCCGGCAAGCTGGTATCCGTACGTGCGCGTTGCGCCCGTATCCTTGTATTCAAGATCGTAGGTCTTTGCGAAGGTGAGCTTGGCGGTGGCAAGGTCGACGATCTGAAGTCCGACCTTCATGCGATGAAACACGGTCAGGGTGTTCACACCGAAGGCATTGAAGCGCCGCTGTTCGGTCGCATACTGGAGAACCGAGCCCGTGATCATATAGTCGGCTCCCAGCAACTGGGCAAATTGGGTGGATTTGGAGCGATTGCCGACCAGTCCGCTCGCACCGAGCTCCTGCTCCTTGAGGACCGCAGTGAGTTTGTCCCGCGTGACCACGCTGACACCCGGCAGCCCGACCAGGTAGCTGCTGATGACGTCATGGGCGACCTGTCCGATTCCGGGGAGGTCCTTGCCGGACACATTGTCGAAATCGATCACGGCGACCGTGATGTCGTCGCCGCTCTTCGGTTCAGTCTTTGCAGCGGGTTGGGCGACGCCGGTCGCCGCAAGGGCGGCGAGCAGGCATGCCAGGCGAAGACCGTGTGCCCGGATATTCATCTGATCATATTCATTTCATCTGGAGCACCACGCGATCGCCGCGGACTGGCATCTTGCCGTCGGTCAGCTTGCAGTAGGCGGTTTTTTCGCGAACGCGGATGATCTGGATATGGCCGGTGGTTTCGCCTTCAAGGCGATCGAGGATGGCACCGGAGTCGGGGTCCTTGAGGATCTCGCCATCCTTGCGAACCAGCAGGTTCTGGCCGACCTCCACCCCGAAATTTGAGCCCATGCTGATGACGATCTCCTCCTTCACCAAGGCTACGACGGAGGCTTCGACTTCGTTCTTCTCCATGCTTTCGGCGATGAATTGAACGGCCGCGTTGATGCAATCCTGGGCGGCCTCACCCAGCGGCGTTTTGCCAAAAGCACCGGCGTCGGCACCGACGCCGCCGCGATTGATGCCGATGCGCAGGCCTGATTTTCCGGCCTCGCCGCGCACGCGTTTGCTGGCGACGACTTCGCCCGTGGTGGTGTCAACCAATTTGACGACCAGAACCACGGCGGACTTGGACGATCCTCCGCCGATGCGGATGCCGCCGAAGCCGATTCCCCCCGATTCGCCGGAGGTGCCCTCGGAAATCTCTGTCACGGATCCGGTGGCGATGTAGCGGGCGCTGCGGATCTTGCCCGTTTCGGCGGTGGATTTGGCCTCGGAGGCGCGGCCGCTTTTCTGCAGATCCTGCTCGGCGATGATCGTGCCCAGGTTGCCTCGTTCCACCACGACAAAGCGCCCGGTCTCGAACAGCGAGGACTCCAGCATCGCGCGCAGGTTGGTGCCCAGTTCCGACCAGCGGTGATATTGGGCATCGTTGGTGAAGTCGGTGACTCCGATGGCGTGCTTCACGCCCGTGACGCTGGCCATCTTGGCCTTGGCGCCGTCGTCGCTTGTCTTGGTGGCGGTGGACTTCTTGAGGGCTTTGCCAGCCCCGGTTTGTGCATGGGTCGCGAGAGGCGCGACCATGATAAGGGCAAGCGCAAGGACAAAGGACGATGAGGATGAGGTCATGGTGGGGAAGGACTCAGAGGAGTTGGTCTGGCAATGTGCTTTCGAGGGTGACATATCGTTTCGACGAAACGATATAAATCCGGACCGGAATGGGGACGATGGGATATTTGCAGATAAAAGGGGCGAAACAGGTCGATCCTAAATTTCGGGCAAGTACCTGCAGTCTGTCAAGAGGTTCAACCCGGCACGGCGGTAATTTCCCTGACCCATGGGTGAATTTTCAATCCCGTTGCTGGCGACCGTTCCCGGGTCACCAGGCGCGGGTTTGCGCCGTCTTCCCTGCCCCGAAATTCACTCCAGCAGGTGCGCCACCAGCGCTGTCCAACCGGTCTGGTGACTCGCCCCCAAACCCTGCCCCGTATCACCGTTGAAATATTCGTGGAAGAGCACGTGATCCTTCCAATGAGTGCCGCAGGTGATGGCCGCGGCTGGGCCGTGACACGGCCTTCCACCAACCTCGTTGGGGAGGAACAGGCGGGTCAGCCGTTCCGTCAAGGCCTTCGCTGCGGTGGCGAGATTGACATGGCGCCCGCTGCCGGTGGGAAACTCCACGGTGAAGGTATCACCGTAGAAATGGTGATACCGTTCAAGCGCTTCGATGAGGAGAAAATTGACGGGGAACCACACGGGGCCGCGCCAGTTTGAATTACCGCCGAACAGGCCGGAGTCGGAGTCGCCGGGGACGTAGTACACTTGATGACGTTCGTTTCCGGCGGTGAATTCAAAAGGCGCCGCGTGATAGATGCGGGAGAGCGAACGCACACCGTACGGAGAGAGAAACTCCTTTTCATCGAACACATACCGCAGGACGCGTTCGAGTCTTGCCCGGGTCGGTATGGCCAGCAGATGACGTCCGGTCGACTCGCCGTCATGGCTGAGGTAGGCGATCTGTTCGGCGAGGTCGCGACGGTGTTTCAGGAACCAGCGGGTCCGTTTGGCGAAGC
>CAZOXB010000201.1:0-7408 GCA_964583635.1 uncultured Opitutaceae bacterium
GTCGTCTTCAGCTCGACTACAGTACGGGCTTCAGCCGAAACCATAATCCATCGGGCCTGCTCGATCGAGGCGGGCAGATGTCGCTTACCCAACGCATTGCCAGCGTGGGATGGATCCTCGACCGCACGGCGTCGGATATGTACCCGAGCTTGGTTCAGACGGGAGGGCGCGATTGGAGCGATCCGGAAAACTACCGTCCGATTGCGAACGGCCTGACCAAGACAAACAAGGATTTGTCTCAGGAGGTTGCCCATTTCCAGTTCAATGCGCGCTACAAGTTGCCCATGGAGGCCGCTACCTTCATCAAGGCGGGCTTTGTCTGGCGCGAACAATCATTCAAGCTGGAAGAGTTCTCGCGCCGCTGGAGCTACATCGGTGCCACCGGGCTGCCGGTGGATCCCGAAGCCAGGCCGTTTGTCAACCTCAAGACCGGCACCCACTTTCCGCGTTGGACTATGTCGGACATCATGGCGGGCGGCTCGGCCGGCAAGTATCCGGCCGACGAGTCGATCTGGCGGGAAGACCTCTACTACCGGGAAACGATCAAATACACCGGAGGAGGCGGGGGGAAGGAAGCCGCGACGGCGGGTTACCTCATGGCGCAGGGCAAGCTGGGGGCGCGGGGCTGGCTGGCCCGCACCAATTACCTCACGGGGGTGCGCCTCGAACAGACCGAGACCGAGGGCTGGGGATGGGTGCGAGCCCGGTTCCTCAGCACGACCGCCCAGCAGCAGGCCGACCCTGTGGGCACGGCCCAGCGCGATTACGCGAATAACTTCCGCCGCAACCGGTCCGATTATACGGAAGCCTTTCCGAGCGTCCATCTTTCCCATGACATCACCTCAAACCTGAAGGCGCGGGCGAGTTGGTCCACGAGCTTCGGCCGGCCTTCGCTGACGAATCTTCGGCCGAACGAAACCGTCAGCGAGCCCAACGAGACAATCACCGTCAACAATCCAGGCCTGCTGCCGCAGACGGCCAAGAACTGGGATCTTTCGCTCGAGTACTACTTCGAGCCGGTGGGGAGTTTTTCGATCGGCTGGTTTCACAAGAAGATCAGCGATTTCATCGTCACCGGCCAGGATGCCGGCATTGTGCCGGGCGGCTCCGACAATGGGTACAATGGGGAGTACGAGGGTTTCAGGCGCCTGACGAGTGACAACGCCGGCACGGCGACGATCCGGGGATGGGAGTTCAGCTACCAGCAGCAATTCAACTTCCTGCCCGGGGTGCTCCGTACGATGAGCGGCTCGGTCAACTATACCCTGATCGACGCCGTCGGCGATTTTGGCGGCGCGGCTCTGAAGAATACCAAGGACGTGGCCGGCTTCATTCCGAAAGCCGGCAATGCCAGCCTCAGCTGGCGCTATCGGGGGTTCAGCTCACGTGTCCTCTATAACTTTACCGGCGCCCATATCGACACCTACTCCGCGACGAGTTCGTCTTTGCATCAGTACCGTTTCGCCAGGAACACGGTGGATCTCGGGCTTTCCTACCAACTCCGTCCCACCCTCGTGTTCACCTGCGACATCGCCAACCTTTTCAATGAGAAGCAACGTCTGTACATGGGAACTCCCGACCGGACCCGGGACCTTATCGCCAATTTCGTCACGGTGACGGTTGGCGTGAGCGGCAGGTTTTAGTGGCATGAACCTTGTTGCTTCCGCTTAGCGACGTGGCGCCAGGGCGCACGCCGCTCGACGCCAGAATCGCCGATTTGGGGGATCGCGAAGTCCAGGAAGGAGCAGACAGGAGGTACTGACCGAAGGAGGCGGTTCGATGTCAGTGACTGCGGCTGTCCGAGCTAGTCTTTGTGTTCAGTGTCAAACCAGAGCGTGACCGGGCCGTCGTTGACCAGGGAGACATCCATGTGCGCACCGAATTCGCCGGAGGCGACAGGGCGCGCGGCAGCCGTGGAGAGCTGGGCGAGGAACACCTCGTAAAGTTCGCGTCCCAGCGCGGGCGGGGCGGCGTCATTGAAGGAGGGGCGGGTGCCCTTGCGGGTGCTGGCGAAGAGGGTGAACTGGCTCACGACCAGCAGGCCTCCGTTTACATCGACCACGGAGCGGTTCATGTGTCCCTCGGCGTCGGCGAAGATGCGCAGACGGGCGATTTTCCGGGCCAGCCATTCGCCGTCGGCGGCGGTGTCGCGTGGGCCGACTCCCAGGAGAACCAACAGGCCGCCGCTGGAAATCTCGCCCACGGTGCGGCCGTCAACCGCCACGCGGGCCGACGAGACGCGTTGTACGACAGCCCTCATGGTGGGAATGGGCGCGTTTCTAGCGGAAATGCGGCCCCGCCCATTTGGAGGGCCACGGTCCCTCGTGGCCGCAGGGACATGCCATGGTTGACATTGGCGTCGCCGCAGACCGGTCTGCGGTGACGCTGGCCACGTGGGACCGTGGCCCTCCAATGCATGTGCCTCGCTTCATTTCGTGCGCCTAGACCGCCTCGCGGTCGACGTACTCCCGGACCCGGGACGCATCGGCCGGCAGGACGGTCTTGAGGAGCGGGCGCGTCTTGAGCACCTCGAGGCTGGGGTGGGTCGGTTCGACCTTGATGGCCGCACGGATGGTGTCGGGGAACTTTGCCGGACTGGCCGTGGAGAGGACGACACTCGGGCGATCCCGCGCCAGATCCTTGAAACCACAGGCGGTGTGCGGATCGACAATGTAGTTGAACCTGTGATACACGTCGGCGATCAGGCCGGTGATCTCCGCGTCGGTGCAGCGTGAGGCCGTGAAGGTGTCGCGGTCAAAATTCCCGAAGCGATATCGTCCGGTGGACTTGAACGTCTGCATGATCTGGCGGACGCGCGCGGGATCGCGGCCGACGTTGAAGTAAAGGAAGCGCTCAAAATTCGAGGAAACCTGAATGTCCATCGACGGCGCCAGGCTGGGAGAAACGTCCGTGATCTGGTAATCTCCGGTGGTGAACAGCCGGTAGAGAATGTCGTTCTGGTTGGTGGCCACGCGGAAGCCCCGCAGCGGCACGCCCATTTTCTGCAGCATCCATCCGGCGAGGACGTTGCCGAAGTTGCCGGTCGGCACCACAAACTCAGCTTCGGCCTGCGCACGCGCGGGCAGCCGGAGCCAGGCGTAAAGATAATAGACGCACTGGGCCAGGATGCGGGCGAGGTTGATGGAATTGACCGCGGAGAGGCGGTGGCGAAGGCGGAAATCCTGGTCGCCGAGCAGTTCCTTCACGATGGACTGGGCATCGTCGAAGGTCCCCTGAATCGCGATCGCGTGCACGTTGGCCGCGCCGGTGCACGCCATCTGGCGCTCCTGCAGCGGCGAGGTGCGGCCCTCCGGATAGAGGATGAAGATTGCGGTGCCGGGCTTGCCGAGCAGTCCGTGAATGGCCGCCGATCCGGTGTCGCCGGAGGTGGCGCCCAGCACATTGATGCTCTGCCCCCGCTCGCGGCACTGGTGTTCGTAGAGATTGCCCAGAAGCTGCAGGGCGAAATCCTTGAACGCCAGGGTGGGGCCGTGGAAGAGTTCGAGAACGGACACGTTGCCATCCAGGCGGATCAGCGGCGCTATTTCCGGATGCGAAAATCCGGAGTAGCTGCGGCCGATGAGCGTGCGCAGGGTGGGCTCGGGGATGTCCGTGGCGAAGCGGCGCAGGAACTCGAAGCAGAGACCGGGATAGTCCAGCGCGGACCAGGTCCGGATCTCGGCGAGGGAGAATTGCGGGAGGGTTTCAGGCAGGAAGAGTCCGCCGTCCGGCGCAAGGCCGGTGGCCACGGCGTCGCTGAAACCCAGCGAAGGAGTCTGGCCGCGAGTCGAGACGAAGCGCATGGGCAGGGGACGGGAAGTCAGGGACCAGAGGTCAGGAGTCGGAGGACGGAAGGCGGGCGTCAGAGATCAGAAGCCAGAGGGCGGATGTCGGGAGTCGGACGTGAAGGGCGCCAAGAGAAGACAGGATGATCACACGGCATCCATTCCTGCCGTCCCTTGTCTTGACGCCATTCGGGATCAGAGATTGTCGAGGCCGAAGGCGGCGTGGGCGACGCGGGCCGCCTCGTCCGCCCGGGCCAGGTCGATGACCACCGAGATCTTGATTTCCGAGGTGCTGATCAGCTCGATGTTGATGCCCGCTTCCGCGAGTGCGCTGAACAGCGTGGCGGCGACACCGCTGTGTGTCTTCATGCCGACGCCGACGACCGACAGCTTCGCGATGTTCTCCTGGATGGCGACATTCCCGCCGCCGAGCGCGAGAAGGATCGGTGCGAGTGCGCGCTCGGCCTTCTGGGTGTCGGTGCGCGGCACGGTGAACGTGAGGTTGGCAACTCCCTGACGGCCGACGTTCTGGACGATCATGTCGACCACGACCGAGGCTTCCGAGAGCGCGCGGAACACGCGGGCGGCGGATCCCGGCTTGTCCAGGATGTTGCTGACGATGACCTTGGCCTGGTCCTTGTCGACGGCGACGCCGCGGACAACGACACGTTCCATATAAGCGACTTCTTCTTTCACGATGGTTCCCGGGTTGTGGTTAAAGGAGGAGCGGACTTCAAAAACGACGCCATATTTCTTGGCGAACTCCACGCTGCGCGACTGCATGACCTTGCTGCCGCTGGAGGCAAGTTCGAGCATTTCGTCGTAGGAGATCTCATCAAGCTTGCGGGCGGTCTTCACCACGCGCGGATCGGCCGTATATACACCGTCAACATCGGTGTAGATTTCGCACTTGTCCGCCTTCAGCGCGGCTGCCAGCGCAATGGCGGTGAGGTCGGAGCCGCCGCGGCCCAGCGTCGTGATCTGCCCGTCGTCGTTGATTCCCTGAAATCCCGCAACGATCACGACACGCCCGGCCTTGAGATCCTTTTCCACGGCCTGCGGATTGATCGTCCGGATTTTCGCCTTGGTGTGGACCTTGTCCGTCAGGATCCCCGCCTGGGCTCCCGTGTAGCTGACGGCGTCGACTCCGAGGCCGTGCAGCGCGATGGCGGTCAGCGCGATGGTCTCCTGCTCGCCGACGGCCAGGAGCTGATCGAGCTCGCGGTCGGACGGGATCGGCGTGAGTGCCTTGGCGCGGGCGATCAGTTCATTGGTGACACCGGCGCGGGCCGAGACGACCACGACGAGCTGGTTGCCTTCGTCGCGCGAAGCCTTGACGCGTTCGGCGACCTTCTTGATGCGTTCGACGTCACCGACAGAGGTGCCGCCATACTTTTGGACGATGCGAGGCATGGAATGGACGTTGGGCGAAAGAGGATGACAGGGCGGCTACTCGGAGAAGTCCCCGATGCGGAGAAGGAGGGGCTTTTCGAGCACGCTCTTGAGACGGCCCAGCGAGGCGAGCGTGGAGCGAATGGCCTTCTCGTTGCTGTCGTGCGTGGTGAGGATCAGGGCCGCTGCGCCGGGGCGGTCCGAGGATGTCTGGATGACGCTCTCGATGCTGACTCCGTGCCTTGCCATCACGGTGGCGATCTGCGCGAGCACACCCGGGCGGTCCCGGACGGTGGTGCGCAGGTAATACCGGCCGTGAATGCGTTCAAGCGGTGCGATCTTTGCGGGACGCGGCGGGACCGGGATGGTCGCGGGTGAAGCGTTGGCCACGGGGTCGATCCGGCGGCCTGTCGTGAGCAGGACCACCGCGTCAGCGATGTCGCTGATCACCGCGCTGGCGGTCGCGTCCTGTCCGGCGCCGCGTCCCGTGTAGGTGGTGGTCCCCACCACGTCGCCGACCACCGCGATGCCGTTGAAGACGCCGTTGACATTGGCGAGTACGCGTTCGCGGGACACGAGGGTGGGGTGGACCCTGACGAAGACCTCGTCCTTGTCAAAGTCGCGGCTGATGATGGCGAGGAGCTTGATGCCGTAACCCAGGGTCTCGGCATGTTTGAGGTCCGCCTGGGTGATGGCGGTGATCCCTTCGACAATCATCTGTGGAGTCTTCACCCAGATGCCGTGGGCGAGATAGGCGAGGATGGCCGCCTTGTGGGCGGTGTCCCAGCCTTCGACATCCAGCGACTCATCGGCCTCGGCGTACCCGAGGCGCTTGGCGTCGGCGAGGATCTCGGCATAGCCGGCGCCCTCGGCCGCCATGCGCGTGAGAATGTAGTTGCAGGTGCCGTTGAGGATGCCGCAGATCAGCTTGAAGCGGTTGGCGACGAGCCCTTCGCGCAGCGCCTTGATGATGGGGATGCCGCCGGCGACGGAGGCCTCGAAGAAGAAGTGTCCGCCACCCTTCCGTGCCGCGGCAAAGATGGCCTCGCCATGCTCGCACAGCAGCGCCTTGTTCGCGGAGACGACCACCTTGCCCATCCTGAGGGCGGTGAGGGTGATCTTGCGCGCGAGGGTGGTGCCGCCGATCAGTTCGCAGACGATGTCGATGGTGGGATCGGTGGCGATCGCCATCGGATCGGTGACCAGCCTGGCTGCGGGCACGTTGACGCTGCGTGGCTTCCTGGGATCGCGAACGGATGCCTTGGCCAGCTCGAGCCGGACGCCGAGGCGGCGTTCGAGGGCGGAACGATTGGCCGAAAGGTGCTTCCAGACACCCTGGCCGACCGTGCCGAGCCCGCAGATGCCGATGCGTAGTGTGCGAGGGGATGACATGGTGGAAAAGGGAGAGGGACCCTGGCTGGCGAGGTTCAAGGGGAGCCTCCGTCGGATGGCTTGCGCGCGAACCTGGATTCCGTGCCGTTCCACAGGCGAACGAGATTGGTGCGGTGCCGCAACACCACGAAGACGGCGACCGCGCCGGCCACGCCGATCAGGAGGTTCGGCTCCTTGAAAAGGAAGGCAGAGACGGGAAGGGAAAGCGCGGCGAGCATCGATGCCGCCGAGACGTAGCGCGTCGAATAGAAGATCGCGATCCACACCCCGGCGGCGATGACCAGGGCCAGCGGCAGCAATACGGCGAAACCGCCGACCGACGTTGCCACACCCTTGCCGCCGCGCATCCGGGTGAAACAGGAGAAGCTGTGACCGACCAGCGCGCCCGCCAGACCGACGACGGCGGCCTCAAGCGCGCAGGGCGTGAACAAGGCGATCCATCCCGACTTGCCTGCCAGCAATGGCCAGCCGGTCGCCGCGGCGCCCTTGAGTGCGTCGAGGAGGAAGACGAGATTGCCGGCCCTGCTCCCCAGCACCCGGCGGACGTTGGTCGCACCGGGGTTCCTGCTTCCGTGCTGGAAGATGTCGATGCCGCGGGAGCGCGACACCCAGTAGCCGAATGCCAGCGCACCGAGCACGTATCCGGCGAGTCCGGAAATGATCAGGGGGAGCAGCATGTGGCGGGGCGTGGTCGCGGCTTACAGCTCCACGTATTTGGCAACCGCAATGTTGGCATTGCCCTTCAATTCCCGGCGGACCGCATCGCTGGGTTCGCTGTCGAGATTGATGACGATCAGCGCGGTCTGGCCGGGTACCTGCCGGCTGAGCGACATGTTGGC
>CAZOXB010000202.1:0-7368 GCA_964583635.1 uncultured Opitutaceae bacterium
AGGATCCACCCGCCTACAACATCAATTCCTTCGGCCTCCAGGAGGGAACGTTCACGGATCCCCACCAGTTCATGGCCAAGATGCTGGAAGCCAAGGGGTGGATAAATGCGCCGTCGCTGTTCAAGCCCGGATTTGTCAGCGAACGCCTCAGCCTCGACAGCCTCAAGGGCACGAAATTCGAAGCCTATTTCCGCCCTCCGTCAGGACCCTGAGGCATCCTCCGGAATCCGCCGAGCTTCTCCGCTTTCCTCATGGCCGGATTCCTGTAGCAAGGGGCTGTGGTCATCGACGCGCACATCCATCTCTATGCCCCCGAGGTCTCGATCGATCCGAGGGCATGGGGAGAGGCGCGGGGTGAATCCGGCTGGGTCAATTGTGTCGCTCCCGCCGACCGCGCAACGCTGCAAGGCTGGGCGACGGTGGAGAGGCTCCTGCGCGACATGGACGAGGCCGGCGTCGACCGTGTGGTGCTGCTCGGGTGGTACTGGAGGAATCAGGCCACCGCGAACCTCCAGAACGGCTGGTTCGCCAATTGGATCAAGGCGTATCCCGATCGCCTGACTGCCTTTGCCGCCGTCGTTCCCTCCGGCGGCAACGCTTGGTGCGACGATTTGCGCCGCGTCCTCGACCTCGGCTTCCGCGGCATAGGCGAACTCCTGCCTCAGGCACAGGGCTTCACGTTTGCGGACGAAAGCTTCGCGATGCTCATGCAGATTGCGCGGGACTATCGCGTCCCCACCAACATCCACGCGACCGACTCCCTGTCGATGACTCCCGGTGCCTGTGTTGTGCGCACTCCGCTCGAAGGCTACCTGGGATTGGTGGAGGACTTTCCTGAGAACATCTTCATTCTGGCCCATTGGGGTGCGGGCCTGCCGTTTTACGAACTCAATCCCAAGGTGAAGGCGCTTTTCCGGAACACCTTTTACGACACCTCCGCCTCCGCTCTCCTCTATCATCCATCGGTCTATCGGCGCGTCTGTGATCTGGTCGGCGCGGATCGTATCCTGTTCGGCAGTGATTACCCTCTTCTCACCCATCGCCGGATCACGCGCGAGCCCACCTTCTTGCAGGACCTGCAGGACGCCCGCTCCGCAGGACTGAGCGAATCCGAATTGCAGCGGATCCTGGGGGAGAACGCGCGCCGTCTTTTGCGATTGGGCTAGGGCAATGCTTCCCGCAAATATGGGCATATCGCTTTCCCTTCCTCTCCTCAAAACAGGTCTATGATGAATCCATCCATGCCTCGTCTCCATGCGCTGCCACTCGTGTTGCTCACGGTTTTCGCCATGTTCGGTTGCAGTCCCAAATCCGAACCGGCGGATTCGTCCCATGCCAAAGACGCGGCCGGCACCACCCGGGCCAGGGTCGTGGTGCAGCTCGACTGGGTGGCCGAACCCGAACACGGCGGATTTTATCAGGCGCAGGCGAAGGGATTCTTCACGGACGCGGGCCTCGATGTGGAGTTGATCCCCGGCGGACCCAACGCCTTCGCCATGCAGAAAGTGGCCACGGGGCAGGTGGACGTCTCCCAGGCCGACAGCACCAGCGTGCTGCTGGCCATCGCCCAGGGCCTTCCGCTCATCAACATCGGAGCCGTGTTCCAGAATGACCCTTCGGTCCTCATGCTGCACGCGGAGAATCCGGTGAAATCGTTCAAGGATCTGAACGGGAAAACGATCATGGCCCGGCCAGGATGGGCGTTCCTGCCGTATCTGAAGGAAAAATACGGCATCGATTTCAACCTGATCCCGCAGAACTTCTCCGTCGCGAACTTCATCGCCAACCCGGACCTCATCCAGCAGGGCTACTTCATCGCGGAACCCTATCACATCCTGAAAGGGGGAGGCCAGCAGCCCCGCTTCCTGTTCGCCTGGGACGCCGGCTTCGACGCCTACACCGTTCTTGTGGCCAACAAGGGCTGGACACAGAAAAACCCCGCCACGGTGAAGGCGTTCATGGCCGCCTACATTCGCGGGTGGCGGGACTATCTGGTGAATGATCCAAGCCCCGCCCACGAGCTCATGAAAAAGGCGAATCCCGAGAACACCGACGCCTTCATGAACTATTCCCGCAAGATGATCATCGATGAACACCTCGTCACGGGAAGAAATCAAACGGGTTTCGACCAGATCGGCCGCGTCAGCCGGGAGCGATTCAAGGTGCAGATCGGGCAGTTGGAGTCGCTCAACATCCTGCCCAAGGGCAAGGTCACCATCGACCAGGCAGTCACCACCGAGTTCCTGCCCTGACGCGTTACCGCCTGCTCCGGGACCAGACCCCACCGGTCGCACCCCACAAAACCTCTCGCCTCACCGCCCCGCGCTGCTTCCAGCATGCCTTTCCTCAACGACTGCATCGTTCTTCTCGGCCCTGAATTGCGTCCCCATCGCTGCACGCATTTCGCCTGGGAAGGAGAGATCGTCACCGCAATTGACGCCGGGGACGAGGCATCCCGTCTGGACATCCGGGGCGATGGCGCCCTGGTCGTGATTCCGGGGCTCTACAACGGCCACACGCATGTGGGTGACAGCGTATTTCCCGACGGCGCGACCGGAATGACGCTGGAAGAGGCGTTCTTTCGTCCGAGCGGCTACAAGTACCGCGAGTTGGCCCGCCTGACGGAGGCCACGCACCTGCCCCATATGGCCGCACATCTTCGTTACATGGCAAGAACCGGCACGGTCTGCCACCTGGATTTCCGTGAGCAGGGTCCTGCCGGTGCGCGGTTGCTGCGCAAGGCCAGTGAGCAAACCGGCGTCCAGTCCGTGATCCTGAGTCAATTCAACAGCGCCCCATTCAACGGAGCCGAGCTGCGCGAGAACAGGCAGGACCTGCCGGCAGCGGCCCGGGCCGAGCTCCGGGCGCTGCTCGCCGAAGCGGATGGCTTCAGCGAAAGCACGATGAACGATCTCACGGACCAAGCGTGGCGGGAATTGCGCTCAATCACTGATGAGTTGGGAAAGCTGCGTGCGATCCACTGCCTCGAGAACCGGGGATATCGCGACGTTTCTGCCGCCACCACCGGCCGCGGCGATCTGATTCGGGCCATCGAGCTCTACGATGCCCGCATCATCGTCCATCTCACGGTCGCAAATCCCGAGGAGATCTCGCTGCTGGTCCGCTCCGGCAAGACCGGTGTGATCAATCCGCGCGCGAACGCCAGCCTCGGGCTGCCGCTGCCGCCGGTCGCCGCCCTGCTGAAGGCCGGCGCCCGTCTTCTCCTCGGCACGGACAACGTCATGCTGAACTCACCCTCCCTGCTCGCCGAACTCGATTTCACCTACAAGCTCGCGAAGTCGCAGTACGGGGACGCGGTTCAGCCGAATCCCACGGAAATCCTGAAAATGGCAACCAGCAACATTCGGGCCGTGCTGGGTGGCGACCATTTCGGATATCTTGAGGAAGGACTCCCGGCCTCCTTTGCGGTCTTGGATTTCCGTCATCCACACCTGCGCGCCAGCCAGCATCTGGTCGCCAGCATCGTCACCCGCGTCACCCCGGAGGATGTCGTCGCCACCTATCGGCACGGCCGGCCCCTGTGGGAGGCTCCCGGCTTCGCGACGGCGACCACGGCCTGACCCACGGGGCGCCTCCGCCGCTCCGGTGCCCTCCGCAGGATCTCCTCCCTCCCGGGGATGGCCCTGAGCGCTCCATGCTTCGGGCTCGCCAGGGGTCAAGGTGCGTCGTTTCGTGATCCCGTGGCGACAACAGACACAACGCCGATGGAAAGATTCCTCAGCATGGTGGCATCCTCCTTCCGCGATGGCACTCTCATCAAGCTGACGCTGGGCAAATGCGCGCCGTCAGCACGGGAAGTCGAGCTCCGGAATCTTTTCGTCCGACCGGTGACGCTCAAGTCAGGTCCCCGCCTCTCCCTCGTCTATCGTTACAAGACAAGGGATGTCACCAAGAACTTCACTCCCGAAACCGCATCGTCAGTCGTGCGCGGGCTGCTGGGCACCGAGTTTCTCGACGCTCATCTGTTCACTCCCATGCAGACGGTTCAACTGGAGATTGCCAACGACGGCAGAGTGCACCTTCGACAGAAGGTCGCCACCCACGCACCCGCTTCTCACGGTGACTCCCATGACCGTGAGAAGGTGCGCCTCATCGCCGCCGATGTTCCGTGGATGACTGCGTTGGGAATCACCACCGACCAGGGGCGCCCCCGGGAGGGCATGGCGGCCAAGCTGCGCCAAATCCACAGGTTCACCGAGGTCATGAGGCATCTTCTCCTTGAGGCGGGCCTCATCACGGCACCCGATGATGATCCCACGTCTGCGGAACCTGCTCCGTTCACGCTCGTGGACATGGGCTGCGGCAAGGGGGACCTCACCTTCGCGATGGCCAGCCTGCTGCGGAACAGGGCCCGGGTCTTCGGAGTGGAGGCACGGAAGGAACTCGTCACCCTGTGCGAGGACGTTGCCCGGCGGACCGGACTCTCCACGCTCAGCTTCGTGCAGGGTGAAATCGCAACCGCCACCTGGCCGGCCGGCTGTCACCTCGATGTGCTGGTTGCCTTGCATGCCTGCGACACCGCGACCGACGATGCACTCGCCCGCGGCATCGCGGCAGGTGCGCGCCTGCTGGTCGTATCACCCTGCTGCCAGAAGGAGCTGCGGCCGCACCTGCAGGCGCCCCGGATCATGGAGGACGCCTTCCGGCACGGCATCTTCCGTGAACGACAGGCGGAGTTTGTCACCGATGCTCTCCGGGCCCAACTCCTCGAATGGGCGGGCTACCGCACTCGCGTGTTTGAGTTCGTCTCCACCGAGCATACCGCCAGGAATCTCATGATCGCCGCCATCAAGGAGCATGCTCCCGGCCGTGAGGACCGGCTCCGGCGCCTTCGTGAATTCGCCGCGTTCTTCGGCGTGCGCTCCCACGCCCTGGCGCGTCATTTGAACCTGGATCTGGCTGACGGGCCCGCGCCATGATCGACCCGGGCTGGGATAACCTGGACTGGTCGGCGCTGGATCGACTGCGTGCCGGCTTCCTCAGCGGCAATTTTCCGAAGGGCGGATATTGGGAATCCAAATACGATCTCGCCGCCTACGATCTCACCTACGGGGAACGCATCGGCTGGAAATGGGATTCCGTGCTCGGCGAATTGCACCTGCGCCGCTGGCGCCCTCCGCCGGGAGACATGCTCCATGTGCTCGACTGGGGCTGCGGTTCCGGCGTCGCCGGGCGGCGCGTGATCGACTGGTTCCTCGCGGCCGGGCGGAATCCCACGCTCTCGGTCTGGGACCACTCCGCGCCGGCCCGCAGTTTTGCCGTCGCGCGAGCCCGGGAGCGATTCCCGTCGTTGACCGTCCAGGAGGCCGCTCAACCAGAGAATCGTTGCGACATCCTTGTGATCAGCCACGTGCTCAATGAGCTCGCTGCCGATGCACTTGCCACGCTGAGCCGCTGCATCGCACAGGCCCGCGCCATCCTGTGGGTCGAACCGGGGACACACGAAGTTTCACGCGCCCTGCAGAAGCATCGCGAGGAGCTGCTGCCCTCCTTCCGGGTGATCGCACCCTGCACGCACCAGGCCCGGTGCGGGATGCTCGCTCCGGAAAACGAACGTCACTGGTGCCACCATTTCGCGGCCCCACCGGTGGGGGTCCATGCGGACAGCAACTGGGTGAAATTCGGCCAGCGGGCCGGCATTGATCTGCGCAGCCTTCCCTACTCTTTTCTCGTTCTCGAAAGTTCCGCCATTCCCCCCAGCCCAGGACCTGCCGTTCCAGTCAACCTTGCGCGGGTGATCGGCAGGCCGGAGCGCTTCAAACCCTACGTCAGGCTGCTCGGCTGCGAAGCCGGCGGAGTCCATGAGCTCAGCGTGATGAAACGAACCTGCCCGCAACTCTACAAGGAACTCGATCGCACCAAGGGTCCGCTTCTTTACGCCTGGCGCCATGAGAATGCCCAAATCGTGGCCGCAGAACGGCTCGCCGACGACGACATGCCCGCGATAGGTGACTGAAGTATCCCATCACCGGAATCCGATCCGTCGTTGCCAGCGGATAATCATGCCCATTGTTTGCGCATGCATTCGCTGCTGCGGCGCGGGCTTGACTCCAATCTCCGGACTTGGGAGGTGTAATCCCTTATCGTTTTCATTTATGGGCCAACAAACCAACAAGGTCATCAAGAGGAAGCGGCGTCTCGCACGCCTCAAACGCAGAAAAGAGGCTGCCAAGCAGAACGCCAAGGCCAGGAAGTAGCCCCCTTCACCGCGGCCCCCGTGCCGCGGTTTTTTTTGCCCGGTGCGGAATACCGACCGCATCGCCGCCATGATCAAAGTCAGTCTCATTTCCCTCGGTTGCGCCAAGAATCTCGTGGATAGCGAGATCATGGTCGGACATCTGCACAAGGCAGGCATGACCGTCATTCCCGATGCCGAAAAGGCGGACGTCGTGATCGTCAACACCTGTTCATTCATCGATTCGTCCAAGGAGGAGTCGATCGGCCACATCCTTGAGGTCCATCAGAACCGCGGGCTGCGCAAGCGTCGCAAGGAGCAGAAGCTGATCGTCGCCGGATGCATGTCCCAGCGCTTCTCCAAGGATCTGGCCACGGAGTTGTCCCATGAGGTCGATGCCTTCATCGGGCTCGATCAGGTGACCCGGGTCGCGCCAATCATCGAATCCATCTACGAAAAGGAGCGTTCGTCCAACCCGACGCCCGAAAATTTCGTCACGCGTCATTCGACCTACATCCCCGATTACGACACCCCGCGATTCCGCCTCACGCCGAAACATTTTGCCTATATCAAGATCGCCGAAGGCTGCAATCATTTCTGCACTTTCTGCATCATCCCGCAGATCCGCGGCCGCCATCGCAGCCGCACGGTGGAAAGCGTGGTCGCCGAGGCCCGAGGCCTGGTGGCGGAGGGCGTGCGCGAACTCGACCTGATCTCCCAGGACACGACGTTCTTCGGCATGGACACCTGGGAGCAGCGTCCCAACCCCCGCACCCCGGTCGACTCCTCGCGCGGAACGGCCCTGACCACCCTGCTGCAACAGCTGAACGCCATTGAAGGGGATTTCTGGATACGCCTTCTCTATACGCATCCGGCCCACTGGAGCGACGAGCTGATCGGCACGATTGCGGATTGCCCGAAGGTCGCCCGCTACATCGACATCCCCCTCCAGCATATCAGCAATCGCATGCTGACGCTCATGCAACGGGAAACCAGCGGTGAGTACATCCGCGATCTCCTCCATCGCATCCGGGCCGGCATTCCCGGCATCGCCATCCGCACGACGTTCATCGTGGGCTTCCCCGGCGAGACCGAGGCCGATGTGGACGAGCTCTGTGCATTCATTCGCGAAACCAGGTTTGAACGGCTCGGCGTCTTCCGCTATTCGCAGG
>CAZOXB010000203.1:0-7359 GCA_964583635.1 uncultured Opitutaceae bacterium
CCTCGCCTCATTGAAACGCGTCAGCGGCCGCCATGTCCCCGCCACCCGATCGACCACTCCCACCTCTGGCGGTGAAAGGGCATTCTCACGATTGGCCACCATGACATCCCCTTTGACCGTCAAGCCGGAGAATACGCCGTGCCCTGCAATTCCGAGCGGCGTTACCACGCCACCCGTGGCCGCCACCGAATACAGCCTGATCTGATCTGCATCCTCTGCCGCAAAATAGACGGTGCGACTGTCCGGACTGGCCGCATATCCCGCGACCGAAAGATCAATTTGTGCGGTGAGATTCACCCGTTTCGACGCATCGAACGGCCAGGGAAAACTCGCGATACGATCGTGATGATAGACGCGTCCATCACCTCCGGGCGTGAATTCCGACAACAAGGCGCGCCCATCCGGCCGGAATTTCGGAGCGCCATAGCTGTCCGGACCCGAAGTGAGCGGCCGCGGCTCGCCGCCGGCGACATCGACCACAAAGAGCTGGGTCGGCACCGCCTGGTAGGCACTCCTGTTCTTCTGCGTGGCAGCGGCAAAGATCACCTGCCGGCCATCGGGTGACCAGGCAGCGGGAAGGTCCTCACCCGATTCTGATTGCCGGCCGGCGAAACCGGGAGATGCCGCCAGCTTCGTCCCGGCGAGGAGATCCCGGACCGGCGCCTTGGGTTTCGCTGCCTGCACGAAGAGATGGGCCTGCTTTTCATCGAGCCACTTGTCCCAGGCACGGATGGGAAATCCTTCGTAGACACGCGCGTGCCATTTTCGCGCCCCCAGCTCCTGCGCAGCCTTCCGGTTGGCCGCGTCGTCGGCCGCGCCCGGATACACTTCGCTGCTGAACAACAGACTCATGCCGTCAGGGCTCCACTGCGGCGTGCGCGCTCCGGTCGAGAGCGAGGTGATGCGTTCCGCTTCGCCGCCCGACAAATCGAGCACGTAAACCTGGGTCACTTCATCTGGGTCGCGCTTTGCCGAGAACGCCAGCCGCCGGCTGTCGGGGCTCCAGTCGATGTCGGACTCGGATCCCCGCGTACGCGTCAGCTGCCGGGGAGGCGAGGAGCCGTCCGTGCTCACGATCCAGATGTCGCTCGACTGATCCTTGGAATCGTAGGCGGGCTCGATGACCGAGAACGCCACCCAGCGGCCATCCGGGCTGAGAGCCGGGCGCCCCACCCGCTTCATCAGCCACACGTCCTCATGGGTGATCGGGCGCTTTCCCGCGCCCCACGCGACCACGACTGCACTTGCCAGAACGCATACCAAGCATCCGCGCCATGAGGATCGAAGCAAAATCATCGCCCAATCCTGGATGGTGGCAAACCCCGCCGCGAGCCTGCAGTTCGCGCTCGCAGATCACCGGGATACAAACCGGATCAGCCGATTACTTGATCTCCCGGCAATCGTTCAACTCCCCGCCCTCCGGGCAGCTGGCCAGCAATGCCGCGTCCTGGGGGCTCAGGCCCTCAAGCTCGTACATCCGCTGCCGGATGTCCCGTGGCACTTCCTTGCCCGCGACGATGAATTCATGTGTGCGCTCATTGAGCGCATCCCACTCGTCGATGTTCTCGACAGGAATCCGGAGGCCTCCGACCTGAACGTAATCTTTAGTTACGGTTGCCATAGCTTCGCTTTGAGGATTGCGGTGATTGCCAAGGAGATCGCTTCAAACTCGTCGTCCGGCCAAAAATACAATTCCTGCAGATGCTTTTTCGCAACTTCAAACTGGACCTTTAGCTGAGAATTTGCACTTTTTTGAACGATATACTGCGTATATGATCGGGCCCATAACTCACGGAACCGCAAAGCGTCGGTAAACTCGGACGAGGGGCGCCTTGGCCAGCGACCGTCGATCTTTTTGCCGGCCGCCCCCGCCTTGATATTCTTGTAGGTCTGGGTCGCAATCACGATCTTTCTCCAGACCTCAAGCAAATCGGATTTCTCAGAAGCGAAAGTTCCGCGCCGATCGAGTGCTTGATGGTCGATGAAGTGCCCCACCTCGTGGATGAGCGTAAGTTCCGGATGCGAGCCCGCCCTGCTGACGGTCAATTCCTCCGGTCGTCCCGTCTTACCTCGCCAAGCATATCCGCCCACATTGACGGTGGCCTTGGTCTCGCGAAGCGGAATCGTCGGCAACGTCCCATCGTCGTGCACCGAGTCAACCACAAGAAGCGTGGCCTTATAGGAGGCGGCGCGAGCAGCGTCGGACGGCACCCGAAGACCGGCGCTCACCGGACTCGCCCGTGGCGGCAGCGGGCTCTCGTGTACAACCATCGGCGCTGATGACGATGTCGGTTCCGGCGTCGGTCGAACCGAGTCCTTGATAAGCTGAAACAGCAGCTTGATCCGTGACCTCATCTCCAAGGACTCATACCCGCCGCCGACGTTTTCCCCGATCTTCTCATGTTCGCAGGAATCCGCTTCGCGCCTCGAAGGCCCCGTCCGCCCGTTTCACCACCTTTCGCTTGAGCTCAAGCTGCATCAGGGCGACTGATACCGCCTGCGACGACAAGCCCAACGCCATTCCGAGTGCATCCACCGAAAGGATCGACCCGCCCCTCAGGCAGGAGAGCACGGCATTCTCGTCCGGAGAAAAGTCCTGCGGCGGGACCGGTGCGGACGTGTGACGGCTGGCATTGTCCATCACCGGCGTCGGACGCAGGCCATCGAGGTAGTTCAGCTCCGACAGCAGGTCATCCACACACGTCAGAAGGATGGCTCCATCCCGGATCAACTGGTGGCAGCCCGCGCTCGTCGCCTGATCGATGCGCCCGGGCACCGCGAACACCAGCCGGCCCTGATCACCCGCAAATTTCGCGGTGATCATCGATCCGCCGTTGATGTCGCTTTCCACCACGATCACGGCCTGGCACATCCCCGACACGATCCGGTTGCGCATCGCGAAGCTCTGCCGGTCGGCGCGTCGCGTGAACGGAAACTCCGTCAGGAGCGCCCCTTCGTCTTCGATGCGGCGAAACAAGGCGAGGTTCTCCGGCGGATATACCCCGTCGATGCCGTGACCGAGCACGGCGACGGTCCTTCCCCCTGCGGACAGCGCGCCCTCATGGGCAGCAGTGTCAATCCCGCGGGCGAGTCCGCTGACGACACAGAAGCCGGCCTTCGCCAAATCCGCGCCCAGTCCCGCTGCGACGGTCTGGCCATAGTGCGTCGTGCGCCGCGATCCGACCACCGCCACGCAGGGCCGGTCCACAGTGTACGCCCCCTTGCGATACAATCCTATCGGCGGATCGTGAATCTCCCGCAACAGCGCCGGATACCCGCTCGCCGCGGTCGGGATGAACTTCACGCCGCACGCCGCCATGCGCGCCTCCTCCCTCTCCAGATCGAACTGCCCGCGCCATTCGACAATAGATTCGGCAATCGCCGGGCCCACACCGCGCACATCCATGAGCTGCTTCGCGCTCGCCGAAAATATCGCACCGGCGTCCCCGCAAAACACCTCGAGCAACCGGTTCGTGGTGATCGGCCCCACCTCCGGCAGCGCGTTCAGCACGAGCAATGCCTGCGGGTGGGAGAGAGCCGATGCCATGAAGTCTCACTCTGGCCGCGGGCCCCATCTCCGCACCATGCCCCCAATTGCCCCAACTGAGGGGTGCCGCCAGCGACCGGCCGACTGATTCCAAATCGCGATCAAGATGAGACTAAACTCGAACCAGGAAGGCAGAGCGCACTACGGGGCGCGGAGGACCCGGAGGCAAAAACCCTTGGCCGACCTCCGTGCTCTCTGTGCCTCCGTGGTGATACAGGAACCGTTTCCCGCCCGCGCCGGCTCCGCGGTCGGACGCAACCTCCACCGCTACGGGCATGGCGGCGGCTTTCGGCCGGCTTTACGGGCTCCCGGCCTCGGGAGATTCCGCGGCGGCTGCTTGGAATTGAACGGCGTTCCTCGCGCGGCGATCGACCTTCAATGAAAAGATGTCCGGCCGCGCGTAGTGCCCGACGGGATCAAAGTCCATCCTGCTCCTGACCAATGTCGCGTTGTCCAAATCCGCATACAGGATCGTGGCCTCGTCGTAAACCGGGCCGGCCAGGATCCCGCCAAGCGGGCCGACAATCACGCTGCCTCCCCGCATGACCACGTCGTCGGGATTCCCTGCAAGCACACTTCGATAGTTTTCGCCAAATTCCCTTCGCCGGATGAACTGGGCCGCACTCAGCACATAACAACGGCCCTCCAGGGCGATATGCTGCATCGAGGACAACCACGTGGGCCGGTCATCCGCGGTCGGGGCACAATAGATTTCCACGCCCTGCGCATACATGGTCGAGCGCAGGGCGGGCATGTAGTTTTCCCAGCACACCACGGCGGCGATCCTGCCGGCATCACCCTCGACCACATCCAAGGTCGATCCATCCCCGAAACCCCAGATCAACCGCTCGGCCGCGGTTGGCATCAGCTTGCGCCGTGACCCGACCCTGCCGCGCTTCGGGTCGAAATAGACAATCGTGCAATAGAGTGTGGAGCCGCCGCGTTCGACGATGCCGAGCACCACAAAAACCCGGTGCTGCCGCGCGGCTTTCTCAATGCGGCGCAGTTCGGGTCCCTCCAGTTCGACGGCTCCCTGGAAATAGCGGAGGAATTCTTCGCGGCCTTCCGGCAGCCGCTGCCCGACGGGCGCGTCGAACGTCAGCCCTTTCGGATAGGTGCCAAGAAATGCCTCCGGAAAGAGTACGAGCTCGGCTCCGCTGCCCGCTGCCTCGCCGATGAGCCGGCAGGCCTTCTCCGTCGTGGCTGCGGCATCGAACGGAACGCTGCCATCCTGCACCACGGCGACTTTGACTTTTGATTTCATGGATTTGTGACGGGCTTCGCTGGCTCAATGGATGTCGACGCCGCGTGTTTCCGGGACCCAGAGGAAACCGACCACCGCCGTGATACCGGTGATCACAACCGGATACCAGAGCCCGGCGAAAATGTTGCCGTGATAGATCGTCAGTGCCGATGCCACGAACGGCAGGAAGCCACCGAGGATGCCCACCCCGAGGTGGAAGGGAAATGACAGCGAGGTGGATCGTATCCGCGCCGGAAACAGTTCCACCATGAACGCCGCCATCGGACCGTTGACCATGCCGGCCATGGCCAGCATCCACACGATGACCAGCACGGCTCCCACGTAATTGGGCCTGGTCGGATGTGCCTTGAAGCCGGCCTCCGCCAGGGCGTTCCGGTAGGCCTCTTCGTTGAATCCGTGGAGCTGTGCCGAACCGATCCGGGTGACGACCTCCGAGGTCGCCGGTCCGGCGGTGAACTCATACGAGAGCCCGTTGCGGATGAAGAAATTCCTGGCCCGGTCTGTTTCGGACGTTGGCTTGGAGAAGATCGAGAACGTGCCCGCATCCCCGGAAATGGTGATCGGGGTTGACTCTGCAAACGCAACCAGCTCGGGGTTCGTGAATTTGGCGAGCGCGTGAAATGACGGGAAGAGCGTGGCAGCGGAGAGGACGAGCCCGGCGATCATGATGGACTTCCGCCCGATGCGATCGGAAATCGCCCCGCACACCACGAAGAGGGGGGTGCCCAGAATCAATCCGACGGTGAAAATCATGTAGCTGGTTTGATAATCCACCTGCATCATCGTCTGGAGGAAGAACAGTCCGTAAAAATGGGACGTGTACCATATCGCCGTCATGCCGGTCGTGACCCCAAAGAGCAGGATCAGCATCCGTTTGACGTTGTCCCATTTCCCAAAGGCATCTGCAACCGGGCGGGTCGAGGCGCGACCCTCCGCCTTCATCTGCACGAAGACCGGCGACTCCTCGAGCCTCATCCGGATGTAAACCGAGACCGCGAGGAGTGCGATCGACGTCAGAAACGGGATGCGCCATCCCCAGTGCCTGAAGGCTCCCTCGCCAACCAGGACCCGGCAGACAAGGATGACCAGCAACGAAAGCAGGAAACCTACCGTGGAGCTGATCTGCAGCCAGCTTGTCATGTAACCCCGGCGACCGCGCGGGGCGTATTCCGCCACATAGGTTGCGGCTCCACCATACTCGCCACCGACCGCCAGCCCCTGAGCCAGACGGAGGCACACCAGGATCACGGGGGCCAGAATCCCCACCTGGGAAAAGCTCGGGAGAAGACCGACCGCAAAAGTCGACACGCCCATGATCACCATGGTGATCTGGAAGGACCGCTTGCGGCCGATCCGATCGCCGAGTGCGCCGAAAACGAGGGCACCGACCGGCCGGACCGCAAATCCGGCGCCAAAGGTCGCCAGCGCGGACAGGAACGCCGCCGTTTCGTTTCCAGAGGGGAAGAAGTAGGCGCTGAAGAAGATCGCGAGGCTGCCGTAGAGGAAAAAGTCATACCACTCGAAGATCGTGCCGACGGCAGCGGCAATGATGGCGAGTCGGGTCTTGGCAGCATTGTCCGGCGCGTCCGCGACGCGGGTTGGGGTATGCATGGGTTCTTGTGCGCTTCGCCGATCCCACGACCGGCCCCGGAGTCGTGAAATTTTCAGTCCGCCAGAATCTTCATCGCCCGCATCCACTCCTCGGCGCGTTTCGGCCAGTGACTGACGGGATTCGCGCTGGGACGCAGGCCATAGCCGTGGCCGCCCTTGGTGTAGATGTGCAGTTCACTGAGGACACCGGACTTCTTCAACTCGGTATAAAGGCTGGCCGCATTCACTCCACGCAACGCATCGTCATCGGTCACCGCGACGAACATGGGCGGTGTGTCGCGGGTGACGGTGACCAGGGGGCTGAGCGGACCCGCCACCTTTTCGTCACCGAGATAGGCTGGATAAATGGGCAGCACAAAATCGGGGCGGCAGCTCAACTCATCCGCCGCGTCCTGGGCCGGATAGGTCGTTTCAGTAAAATGGGTGGCCGCCATCACCGTCAAATGGCCACCCGCCGAGAAGCCGATCACCCCGAGCTTCCCCGTCGGCAATCCCCACGCCTGCGAGTTCGCGCGCACGAGTCGCAACGCACGCTGCACATCCTGCAGCGGTCCCGTGTGCGGCACGTCCTTGTCCCGACGGGGCACGCGATACTTCAGCACCGCCGCGCTCACGCCAAGGGAATTCAACCACGCGGCCACCTCGGTTCCTTCCTTGTCCCAGGCAAGAATGTTGTATGCACCGCCGGGACAGATCACGACGGTCACCGGTCGGGCCGCCGCACCCTTGGCGGGAAAGAGCGTCAGAGAGGGTTCGGCGACCCAGCCAATGCGCAACACTCCGTCCCTCGATTCCGATTCCCGGATATTCTCCGGCTTCGTGAAGCCCGCTTCGCCAGGAACGGCTCCCGGCCAGATCCGGATCTCGGGCGGATTCGCCGCCGGCAAACCAACGCCGCTCATTGTCATGGACGCACACATCAGGAGGGAAGTCAGGG
>CAZOXB010000204.1:0-7300 GCA_964583635.1 uncultured Opitutaceae bacterium
CAGTCTTTGTCACTCCCTCCTTGTACATGGAAATGGACATACAAGGCACGGAGGACCCGGAGGTAAAACCCCCTGGCCAACCTCCGTGCTCTCTGCGCCTCCGTGGTGATACAAGGATCGGCTGGATTCCGGTTCAGTCTCATCTTGATGGCCAATTGAAATCACCACTCGTACGTGGGTGCGCCGCCGTCCGGCGCGACCACGTGGAATTCACAGCCCAGCCGGCCGCGCAGGGTGGACAGCATGGTTTCGACCGCGTCCAGGCTGTTGCAGTCCCGCGACAGATGGGTCAGGAAGACATTTTTCCAGCGTGGATTCGTGAAACCCGAGAGCAGTTCGCGCACGCTTTCGTTCGACAGATGGCCGTGACGTCCGCTGATGCGCTGCTTCGTTGACCAGGGGCGGGTCACACAGGCCTTCAGCAGGGCGGGGCAGTGGTTGGATTCGACGACCAGGGAGTCGCAGTCGTTGAGGCGCTCGCGGATGTGTTGGGGCACGTGTCCCAGATCGGTGAGCCATGCAAGTGATCTTTGCGGATGGAAAAGGTCGTCGCGGAATCCCGTGGTGAATCGAAAACCCACGGGATCATGGGCATCGTGCGGCACGGAAAACGAATCCACCTCCAGGTCGCGAAATCGGAAACGGGCACCGGTCTCGAAGATCTGCCACGCCGGTTGCACCGACAGGTTGGCCTGCACGGCGCGCATGGTGCGGGCATTGGCAAAGACCTTCAGATTGGGTAGCCTGGCCAGACCGGAAATCCCCAAGGTGTGGTCGCTGTGGTCGTGGGTGATGAAAACCGCGTCGATGTTTTCCAGCGCCTGTCCCGTCTCTTGAAGCATGGTGCGGATGCGCCGGGCGGAGTGGCCGGCATCGATCAACACGCGCGCCTGTTCGGTTTCAAGCAGGGCGCAGTTGCCGGAACTGCCGCTGGCGAGGATGCGAAGCTTCATGGGCGCGTTGGCCACGGGTTGAACGGACTGCAGGTCCGTCCCGCAAGCGTGAATTTTCGATCCCGTGGTCGAATAGGTGGAGATGCGTGTGACTCAATAAAGTGTAACCCCGGCGTCCCGTCTGCATCAGATCCCATGGAACGGAGCGGATGGCCGCGCGACATTGATCCGCCCACTGCGGGTCAGGATGTTGACCCGTCCACCCGATTAACTTAACTTTTCCCTTCCATGCCACGCATCTCCCGCCAGCAACCGGCCAGCAAGACTGCCGTTCGCCCTCTGCAGGGGACGGTCTATTTGACACGGCAGGTCCATTTCAATGCGGCCCATCGTTTGCATAATCCAGCCAAGTCCAATGCCTGGAACCGGCGGCGGTTTGGACTGTGCAACAACGAGGCCGGGCATGGTCACAATTATGTTCTGGAAGTCACGGTTCAGGGCGAACCGGACCCGGAGACCGGTTACGTCATCGATCTCTCCGAATTGAAGCGGATCATCAACCAGGCCGTCGCCGACCGTTGCGACCATCGGTGTCTCAATACCCAGGTGCCATTCCTGAAGGGGATCATCCCGACGACCGAGAATCTGGTCATCGCCTTCTGGAACGAAATCGCGCCGTTTTTGCGGGGCGGAAAACTGCATGGCGTGCGCTTGTACGAGACACCGCGCAACTTTGCGGAGTATCGGGGGCCGTCTGCTGGATGATGGAATGGTGTGTGCTGATGCCGCCGCCTCAGCGGCGCGGGTGAAGAATGCAGGAACGAACCATGAAATTGCCGACAAAAAAGAAGATGTATCTCCACCATGGCCCGGGGGGCGAGGCACCGGTGATCGCACGGGTGTTTGATGCCGCGTTCAAGTCCACCAAGGCCTACCGGGACACGCTTCCCGACATGATGGAGGCGCAGGGTGCCCTCCTGGGTGCGCCCGTGGCGATCCAGCAGGTCGGCGTCTCGAACTTCCGGCTCCCGCTGCGGTATCGCACGGCGGCGGGTAAGGCCGTGACGCTGGAGACGTCGGTGACGGGCACCGTATCGGTCAGCGCGGACCTCAAGGGAATCAACATGAGCCGCATCATCCGTTCGTTCTACGAGCACCGCGGCGAGGTTTTCGCGCCGGACCTGCTGCGGACGATCCTCCAGCGTTACCGCCAGCGTGTGGGCTCCCTGGCCGCACGGGTTCGGCTTTCATTTTCCTATCCGCTGGTCCAGCGCTCGCTGCGCAGCGGGCTCGACGGCTACCAGTACTACCCGGTTGTGTTCGAGGGAGTCATCGATGAACGGGGGCGGTTTCGGAAATTCATCGAATTCGACTTCATCTATTCGAGCGCCTGCCCATGCAGTGCGGAGCTTGCCGAACATGCGCGCGACGTGCGTTCCGCCTACGCGATCCCGCACAGCCAGCGCTCAAAGGCGCGCCTGCGGGTGGAGGTTGCGAAAGGTGCGAGGCTGACGATCGAGGACCTGCAGGCGCACTGCGCCACGGCCCTGAAAACGGAAACGCAGGTCATGGTGAAGCGCGAAGACGAACAGGCGTTCGCCGAACTGAACGGCGTGCACATCAAGTTCGTGGAGGACGCCGCGAGGCTGGTGTATGCGGAACTCCGGAAGGACCGGCGGATCGTGGACTTCCAGGTGGCCTGTGCGCACTTCGAGTCGCTCCATTCGCACGATGCCGTCAGCGTGATCTGCAAGGGTGTGCGCGGCGGGTTTACCGCTGATTTCGGCGATTTCAGATCGCTGCTGTGTTGAGTGGATGCCTTGACGTTGCACCATGTCTGCTCGGAAGAAACGGGACCGCTTTTGGGCTCCATGCACTCTGCGGTCCAAATGACGGAGATGATCCACAGATTGCACAGATGAATACCGGATTGAATACGTCCGAGTCCAAGCTTTGCCCGTCTTATATCCGGTTCGTGGCTGTGTCATCCGTGGTTAAATGGGTTTGGAGCATAGAGTGCACGGAATCCAGCATGACGGAGTAACCTTTGCATAGAACTTCCTCATGCCTGCCCGCACACGTTCACGTTTCGACCCACACGCTTCTGCTCGACGTTCCCATTTCACCGCGGGTCCCGTCGTGCTGGTCACCGGGGCGTCGCAGGGTATTGGGGCGGCGATTGCCTTTCGATTTGCGCAGGATGTTTCCAAGGTGCGGCTCGCACTGGTGTCGCGCAACGCCCGCAATCTGGCGACCGTGGCGAAGCGATGCCGTGAGGCGGGCGCAGAGGTGGCGATTTTCCCGGCGGATGTCGCCGACAGGAGTCAGGTCGACGCGCTTCAAGCGGCGGTTCTGAAAACATTTCGACGCGTCGATGTGCTGGTGGGAAATGCGGGTGTGTTCAAGGCCGCAACTTTCCTCGAGGCGACGCCGGAGGGATTCGACGAGATGATCGCGGTCAATCTCCGAAGCCAGTTCCTGGTGGCTCACGCCTTCGTGCCGCAGATGGTGAAGCGCAGGAAAGGGGATGTCTTTCTGATAGGTTCGGTGGCAGGCGTGCAGGCCTATCCGTCGAGCGCCGCGTATTGCATCGCCAAATTCGGAGTCACGGGCCTGGCCAGGGTCATGAGGGCCGAACTTCGACCCCATGGCGTGCGGGTGTGCCTGGTGTTGCCCGGCGCCACCGCAACGCCTTCGTGGGATGGCAGCGGCGTAAAACCCGGGCGCATGATGCCGGCGGAGGACGTTGCCCGCGCGGTCTGTGACACGTACCGGCTTTCCCGTCGGTCGGTGGTCGAGGAACTGGTCCTGCGTCCGCAACGGGGCGATGTTTAGCCAGTGGGCAGACGGGCCGTGAGGGTCGGGCGGGTTTGTTGGCGTGCAGTCTGCAAGGGCGTCCGGCGGCAGGCCTTGCGATTTGCATGGCAGATTCGACGGAACATGTTGGGACAACTTGTAAGGTAATGGAGAGCAGCAGTTTGATTTTCCATTCGTTCCCTGGCATGCGGCACGCATGGGGGGAGGCATGAACTCAGGCAGTGCACTCGGATTCGGAATGATGGGGGGAATGATGCGATATTTGCCGGTTTGGTTTCCGTCGATGTTGGGACCTGCCTCAGCCGAGAGCGTACGCGCGATCTGGCTCCTCTTCATGAGCACGGTGTTGATTTCCATTTCTGCGGGATACTACGTCTCAATCGTTTGGAGAACGCGGGGGGTGTGGACCGGCTGGATCCTGCACCCGATCGCGGGTGTTCTCGCCGCGCGTCGACAGGCCTCCGCGACCCCATCCGTCGTCCAGACTTCCAGCGCTCGCGCGTCCGTCTGAATCACGGCGCCAGCGGGGGTCGGGCTCGGGAAGGGGGCGGGTCTCGGTTGGGAGTGGGTGCTTGCCAATGCCGGGCCGGCATCCATTTAGATGGAGCCGTATGGCGACCCTGCTCGGTTTGGATATCGGCTCCTCGTCCGTGATCGCGGGCATCCTGCGGGGACATCGGGTTGTGGCGGAGGCGCCACGTGTTTTTTTCAGGACGAACTACACCACGACGACCGCCGAGGTGGATCCGAACGGCCTGCTGGCGGCCTTGAAACAGGCGATCCGACATCTGGGAATCCGTGCGAAACAGGTCGACGCCATGGCGCTGGCGACGATGGGGCCGGCGTGGGTGGCGATGGACCGGAAGGGCAGGGCACTGACTCCGATTGTCACCCACCAGGATCGACGCAGCGTGGTCGAGGCCCGGGCGCTCGAGGCGAAACTGGGCGGAGAGCGCCACTTGGAATTGTGCGGCAACCGGCCCTTTCCCGGCGGCATCAGTTCGACAACCTGGGCTTGGTACCGCTCCCACCGGCCGGGCCTGCTGCGTTCGGCTGACCTGGTGGGGCATCTCAACACTTTCCTGCATCGCCAGATCACGGGCGCCCGCATTATCGACCCGTCCAATGCGTCGTTCACCGGGCTTTACGATACGATGTCACTGAGGGGGTGGAGCGAGGAGCTTTGCGCCAACCTCGGAGTCAGCACCTCGGTTTTGCCGGACGTCGTGGAGTCCGATCGGATCGGCGGCACGGTGACCACGGATGCTGCGGCGTCGTTGGGCATCCGGCAGGGCACTCCCGTGCTGGCCGGACTGATGGATGGCAGCGCCGGCATGCTGCTGGCCGGGGCCAGGGTGGGGCAGTTGTTCAATGTCGTCGGGTCCACCGATGTGCTCGCGCTCTGCACGAACCGCCCGCGCCCGCACGAACGCCTGCTGACCCGTGCACTTGGCGTGCAGGGAAAATGGCTGCAGGTCAGCACGATCGCGGCGATGGCGTCGTCGATTTACTGGGCGCGGGATCAGTTCTTCCCGGAGATGCCGGTGGAGGCCTTTCGCAAGGAGTTCCGTCGCCTCAGCCGCATGGGGCCGCGCGCGGCGGGTACGGTGCGTTTTGAGCCCTACATGGCGGGTGAACGCACCAGCATCGAACAACGCCAGGGAGCATTCACCGGCATCACCCTGGCCACAACCCGTACCGAAATGCTGTCCTCCATCATCGAGGGACTCACCCGCGCCAGCGCCGAGCGACTTCCCCTGCTCAAGGCCTCGGGCACGCGCCTGCTGGGCACGGTGGCCGTGTCGGGCGGCTCGGATCGACTTGATGAACTGATGCACCGCGACTGGCCGGGACGCTGGCAATACCGATCGGTGAAAGATGCCACCATGCTGGGGCTGGGCATGCTGGTGCCCCGTGCACGGGAGTGAGCGGCCCGCTCTTTTTTCAAGATGATCAGACTGTATTTCCTCGTGGGTATGGGTGGGGCGGTGGGAACGTTGACCCGTCTGGCTCTCTCCGACCTCGCCACCCGGGCTTGGGGAGCGTCGTTTCCATGGGGCACCTTGCTGATCAACATCACCGGCTGCCTGCTCATCGGGTTCTTCGCCACCGCCACCGAACCCGGTGGGCATTGGACGATACATCCCGACCTGAGATTGGCGGTAACGACCGGCTTCTGCGGGGGCTATACGACCTTCTCGGCCTTCAGCCATCAGACCCTGAGCCTGGTTCGACAAGGTGTCTGGGCCAAGGCGGGTGCCAATGTCCTTGGATCCGTCATCCTGTGTCTGGCCGCCGTGGTCGTCGGACATTGGCTCGGCACGCTTCTCAACGCCCGCGCCGGTCGCTGATGACGGAAGCGGTTGTCAGGTAAACCAATAAGGGGTTTCGGACCGTCCGAATAACGTGACTGATAGAATTTGGTCGAAATCTATCAAAATCTACCAAACTGTGACGACGTGCCCACTTCAACCCCATCTACCGACCCGCGGGAGCGATTGATCTCCCTTTCCCACCAACTCGGACGGGAGGATCGCAAGCTGGCGATTTTGGGTGAGGGCAATACCTCGACACGCCGGTCAGCCGACTCGTTTTGGGTGAAGGCCAGCGGTTCCAATCTGGGCAGCCTGAACTCCGCGGGAGTCACGGCCTGCCGTTTCCAGGACCTCCTGCCGTTGCTCGACCGTTCGCAGATGAGCGATGCGAGGATTGACGATGCCTTGTTTGCGTCCCGATTGGACGACACCGCGAAGAAGCCCTCGGTCGAGGCGATCTTCCATGCCTGCCTTTTGACCCTCCCTGATATGAATTTCGTGGGTCATACGCATCCGGTGGCGGTGAATTCGCTGCTTTGCACGGCGATCGGCCGGACTTTCGCGCGACGCCGGATATTTCCGGACGAAGTTGTCTGCTGTGGTGTCGAGAGTGTGTTTGTTCCCTACACGGATCCCGGACTGAAATTGGCGCGGCGCATCCGTGTGGAAACCCAAGCCTACATTCGCCGGCTGGCACGGCCGCCCCGGTTGATCCTGCTCGAAAACCACGGCCTGATCGCCCTCGGTTCCAGCCCGGAATCGGTGCTGGCAACGACCTTGATGGCGGTGAAAGCCGCGGAAATCCTGCTGGGCGCGCTGGCCACGGGATCGAAGCCGCGGTTTCTGACCGCCGGGCAGGTCTTGCGTATCGCCGGCCGCCCGGACGAACATTACCGCCAGAAGGTCCTGGGCCTTTGATTTCAACGAGCTTTCAAAATGAGATTGAGCGAAACTCCGGCCGATTCACGTCTCACCACGGAGGCACGGAGAGCGCGGAGGTCGAGCCAGGCATTTTTGTCTCTGTGTTCCCCGTGCCTCCGTGGTGCAAACTCTGCCTTTTCCGTTCGCATTTGGTCTCCTCTTGATCGCGATTTGGAATAACCCTTCCTCTCCTTTTCACGCCCGCCCCTTTCCATTGTCTCATTCATGAAAACATACACCCACGTCAACTATCTCTGGGATGACTCCAAAGCCGCCGCGCTCGATCCCGTCGGCCGTCTGGTCTATCGGTCCAATCTGCTCGGCAGTGACCAGCGCATCACCAACACCGGAGGT
>CAZOXB010000205.1:0-7267 GCA_964583635.1 uncultured Opitutaceae bacterium
TCGCATACGCGTAGCCCAGCGCTCCGGTGGGGCTCGATCCGCCATACGGGACGAGGTAGGGCCGCTTGCCCTCCGTCACCACATCGTCAAAGGTCGCCAGAAGCGCCCGGCCCCGGTCCTTTCGATCCGCCACGTTCACGATCCGCGCGCCAAAGAGCCGGTCGAGCAGGAGATTTGCGGACGGCGGTTGCGGTATCCCACCGGTCAACACCAGCACGCACTCCAACCCGAAGCGTGCCGCCGCCGCTGTCTGCCGGCAGTGGTTGGACTGGACCGCGCCCACCGAGATCAGCATCCCAGTCCCGGTCGCCGCCGTTGCGCACGGCACGTGGATCTGCAGGCCGCCGACCGTGCCGAGCGCGGTGAGGCCGGCAGACAATTTCAGGAATCCGCGTCGCGAGGGCTGATGCTGCACGATGATGGGCCGGGTTCTCACGGGGATCGACTGATGGTCCACTGGATCGGTTTCCTGCGGGATGGTCTGCGTGTTCACGGGAGCGGCTCCCTGGGGCCACCCGTCGCGCCTCACTTCCCGGCCTTTGCGGGCTTCGCCTTCTGGGCCGCAGGGGACGGGCGCGGCGGTTCGGGGATTGGCCAGGCATCGGACGGCGTGCGCGCGCCTTGGAGGTATGCCTTGATCCGGTGGACGATCGCCGGGTGCTGGGCGGCGACATCCCGCTGTTCGCCGATGTCTGCATCCAGATCATACAGTTCGATCGGCGCATCCAGGCGGCCGTTCCGCACCCCTTTCCAGTGTCCGTCCAGCAGCGCCGCCTGGCTGAAAATACTGGCCGTGCTGTATTCCCAATACAGTCCTTCGCGGGAGGTCCGCTCCGCCCGCCCAAACAATGCCGGCACGAGACTGATGCCGTCGGTCCCCTTGGGAGGCTTCACACCGGCCAGTTCGGCCGCGGTGGCCATGAAATCGCCGAAGTAGCCGATATGGCGGGATTCGGCACCAACCGGAATTTTTCCCGGCCAGCGGGCGATGAAGGGCACCCGGATGCCACCCTCGTACATGTCAATCTTGAACCCGCGCAACGGACCGGCCGATTTGAAGAAATAAGGCGAGTGGCCGGTGAACTGTTGCAATTCCGCCCCGTTGTCGGAGGCAAAGATCACGAGGGTGTTTGAGGTGAGGTTGAGTTCCTCCAGGCACCGCAGAATGGCACCGACCTGGCCGTCGAGATAGGTGATCATCGCTGCGTAGCCCTTCTCAGGCGCGGGCCAAGGCTTGTCCTGATAGGGACCAAGGTCGGGCACTTCGGAACCATTGCCCAGCTCCTTCGCCGCTTCGCCGTTCGCATGCGGCAGGGTCGTGGCGAAGTAGAGAAAGAACGGACTGTCCTTGTTGGAGGAGATGAATCCCAGTGCCTCGTCAAGCATGAGTTTCGGACTGTAGACCACCCGTTTCGTCGCGATGCCGCTCATGCCCCAGGCTCCGTTTTTGCCCACGGGGATGGGCCGCACCTCGTTGGGGAGCGTCACCCGCTCGCGATTGCGCCAGATGTAATCGGGAAAATAGATGTGCGCGTGGACCTGGTCGAGGTAGCCGAAAAAGAAGTCGAAGCCCTGCTCCAGCGGGAACCCAGGCATGTCGTCCATGCCCAGCCCCCATTTGCCCACCAGCGCGGTGGCGTAGCCGGCCTTCTTGAGAACCGCTGCAACGGTGGTGTCCTCCCGGGTGAGGGACTGTCTGGCGCGCTGGGTCAGCGGCGCGTTGCCGCGCACGCGGCTGTGTCCGCCATGCCTGCCCTCCATGAGGACCGAGCGGGACGGCGCACAGACGCTGGCCCCGGCGTAGAACTGCGGGAAGCGCATGCCTTCGCGCGCCAGGCGGTCGATGTTCGGCGTCTGAATCTGGCGCTGGCCGTAGCAACCGAGGTCGCCGTAGCCGAGGTCATCAGCGAGGATGAAGACAATGTTGGGTTTCGCCGGTGTTTCCGATCTCACCGGAACGGCGGCAGCAACGGTCAGAAGTGCTGAAACGAGGAATGCGATTGGCTTGTTCATGGCGGTGTTTCTAGTGTCCCGTAAGCTAAGTACCCACTGGACGGAATTGAGGGGCACCGGCTCCCATTCAACGCTTCACGGCATCATTTCGCCAAACGTGGAGTATTTTATGGTTGTCCCAGCCGATGCTTACCACGTCGAGATCGCCATCGCCATCAAGATCGATGGCTTGGCTGCCGAGATGGCTTTCCTTGCCATGATCGAGCACGTGCTGGATAAAGTTTCCACGTCCGTCGTTTTCGAAGAGTAGGAGTCGCAAGTCACCCTTGTGCTCGGATGTCACGATGTCCAAGTCTCCATCGCGATCGAAATCGGCGACATCAAGGTTGTTGAGCGAATAGCCGGTGAAGACGCGATGTCGCACCCAGCTTTTGGCGTACGGGTTTGATGGCTGTTCAAACCAGTAGAGATTAGCATCCGGTTCCTTGCCGGGCCAGCGTTCCTCAGTCACCACGATGTCCGGCCGGCCGTCTCCATTCAGGTCGCGCACCTTCACCCGATCGGTGGGATGCGGTGAGGTCGTGCCGACTGGATGGCGCTTCCATTCAACACCCGCCAGACCGGGATTCCTCCACCAGGCGACATGCTCGGCGTTTTTTCCGGCCACAAAATCCAGCCAGCCATCACGATCAATGTCGGCCAGATCGACGCCCTCATCAGAGACTTCCTTGGTGATGAGATGGCGCCGCCAGTCTCCTTCGGGCTGGGCGGGGATCTCGAAGTAGTAGGCACCATCCTCGGTCGCGATCACGACCTCCGGTTTCCCTCCAGGCACGATCTGCCCCAAGGCGAAACCCTGACTGTTGCCGTGCCCGGTGCGCGGCGCCGTGCCGATCTTGCGGGCCGCCCAACTCGCGCCTTGGCGATCCTTCGCCTCGAGCCAGTAAATATCGGGCAGGGCCATCGCAATCACGTCGCCAAACTCGTCGCCATCGACATCGGTGATCAGGCAGCCATCGACGTTGACGCCGAAATCCGCCCGTTCCCACTTGGCCGTGAGATCGCCGCCAGGATTGCGGTAGAAATAGCGGCCGGACACGATGTCTTTCATTCCATCGCCGGTCAGATCGGCCATGGCCAGACCAAAGTATCTCACCCGCATTCTGATTTTCGGCGGCGCGATCTCAAAATCGGTGTAGGCACCCCGGTTGTTGTCCACCTCGATGTACGTCCACCTGTCCAGCGCCCATTTGGTGTCAGCAGTCTGGTTCTCCCAAAGGCGGATCGGACCCTTCCAATAGCTCTGCGGCCCCACAATATCCAGGTCGCCATCGCTGCCAACGTCACCCAGCGCAGCCGCATAGACTCCGTCCATCGCCAGGTCCTCACGCCGCCACTTGGAGCCGTCGTTCGCCACGTTGTAGAAAACGCTCACCGGAAACGGGGGAAAAGTCTCATTCGCCCCACCAGGCGGATCGTGCCGCTGGAACTTCGCGGCAATCACATCCAATGAGCCATCGTTGTCGATGTCGCCGATGTCCACCGTCTCGCACCAGTCGAAAACCTCCGCGATGATGTGCTCCTTCCACGGCCCCGTACGCACCTGCGCCAAGTTGTCGACGGAGTAATATGACAGAGGATATCCCACCTTCTCGGAGTGCGCAAAAACGATGTCCGGCAGGCCATCGCGGTTGAAATCGGCACTGCCGACGTATGCGGCGTTGTCAGGCCACTGGCCGGTGTTCTGCGTATACCATTTCCGGTCGATCTCGTGCTCGACATATTCGCCGTTCAGGGGATCCGCCGGTGTTTCGAACCAGAATCCGTTCAGCACGACATCAAGATCGCCGTCGAGATCGAGATCCACCAATGCCAATCCCTCCCGTTTGGCGTGGGTCAGCCGTTTTGCCCGCCAGATTTCGCCCTGCTGAAAGAACAGCGCCGTGCTCTGCACCGAACGGACGGCCACATCGACCTGTCCGTCGCGGTTCACATCGGCGGCAAGCACATCCTTGATCTCCCCTTTGGGGATCGAACCGATCGGGTGCTCCCTCCAGACGACCGAAAGGCCCGGGGGTTTCTGACCTGGATTCTCATACCAGAAGACTGCCTGCGCTTTGTCGGGCAGGATCTTGGCACTGACGATATCATTGCGACCATCACCGTTCACGTCGACCACGACAAAACGGTCTCCGGTGACATCTCCGTCAAAGATCATCACGGGCCGGAAGTCCGGCCAGCGCAAATAGCCCAAACCAAGCCTGCGCCCACTTTGCTTGATGTTCCTGTCATCCCGGTGGAAATGCAGTACGACGTCCTTGTGACCGTCCCCATCCATGTCCGCGACTTTCGTGTGGGCCACAACATCAGCAATGGCATGGTAAACAAAGCGACCGTTTGTGGGCGGATTGTCGGATGCTTTCGGCTTGATGGCGCGGGAGACCTGTTCAGCAGCGAAACATGGAAGGGCCGCGAGACCGAGGAAAAAGACCGAGGTGAGAGCTGCTTTCATGCGACAGGGGGCTGTTGGCGGATTAATCGTGTTGAGTGCTTGGAAATGGAGCGGGAGCGTGGCTCATGGAGTTCGCGGACCAGAGATGATCACGTCTCCAAAGGTCACGTCCACATGGTGGGCGAGCAGCGCCGCTCCTCCCGTGCGCCGGGAGATTGCGCTGGCTTGCGTCTCCCGCCAGTTCCAGTCCGCCGGCTCAGGTGCGCTCGCCCGCCAGACCTTGAAGTCGTACCGTGTGACGCCACCCCCATCTTGTGCGTCTGGAAGAGTGGTGCAGCGCATCCGCAGGGCGTAGGTCTCTTCCAGTGCGAAATCCAGTTTGCCCGAGTTCTTCAGCACGTTTCCGTCGCCGCGGTGGAATTGCACGTCGGGATCCGTTTGAGCTCCCTTTGACCAGCGAAGCCAGCCGATCGCGCCGAAAGGCAAATAGCCCCACTTTGGCTGCCCGGAAGGAAAGTGATTCGGCCCGCCAACTACATGCCCCGTGAATCTTAGCAGCACTCCCACTCCGTTGCTTCCACTGTGGGGCGCGGTCTCCTTGGGTACGTGGTGTACAGTGATGGAAGTGCGAACTTCATAATCACGCCAGTTTTCCTGCCCGATGAGGAATATGCGATCATAGCCGACTTGGGCCGTGCGCAGTCCGCGGGGCTCCCGTTTCCAGTGGCCATCGACATACTGCCCGACGTCTTGCGGATCGTTGACCGCGGACCAGATGATGGTTTGCGGTAGGTGGACTGCACCAGTCTCCTTTACCAAGGTGAGCATCCGCTCGCTCGACGTTCCATCTCGAAATTGCGCCGTAAGAATGATCGTATTTTCACCGGGCCTGAGCGAGGCGATCGGGATGTCTGCGTTGAAATCCCCGTCAGCGGTCAAGCGGCGGAACGCACGGTAGCTCAACGCCGTCCAACCCCACTCCTGCCGGTTGAACGCCCAGCGCAGTGTATCAAGTTCGCGCCACCGGACGATGTGGCCAAGAACATTGAAATCAGGCTGAGCGGTACCCAAGTGTCCGATTCGCTGCCGGTCACCGTGCCAGATTTCAATCCCATCCGAATCCGATCCGAAGACCCTACAGATGCCGCCGGCAAACACGGCGAAGCAGAACAAGAATCGGACAATGTCTCGAAAAAATGACATGGCCTGGTCGGATGAACGTCCAAGGCAGTCTGGAGCAAACACCCAGAACTGTCTTTAGCGAGAGTGGAAATTGGCGTTGCTCAGGCGGAACTCCGAAAAAATCTTCTGCGGCGCATCTCGATGATCCGCAACTGCGATTCGTTGCGACACGGATTCAGGCATGCATTCGGCTGTTCACCTCGGAAGATGCTGTTGCACCTTCGTCCTCAACACGCGAAAAGCCTTCTTTTGGAGACGAGCCTCAGCATCAAAGATTTCGCGTTTCGCTGCGGTTATCAGCGACAGCATGAGTTTGCTCGCGCATTTCGCCGCAACACGGGAGTCACACCGACCGCGTGGCGCGTGGATCCTGTGCCACGGATGCCCTCGTGGGTTGAATGACCGGACGCTCCGGGGATGTTGGCGTGGAGGCCAGCATTTGCAGAGAGGCTCCCCCCGGATTTGTGGTGGCGGACAGAAATGAACCTGTGCAGAAATGATTATCGTTTACATGCCGCCGCGGGTCCACGCATGGTAGCGCCTCCTTCTTCCTTCAACCATGGCCAGCCTCACTGATGTAGCCCGCCATGCGAACGTCTCGATCGCGACGGTTTCGCGGGTGATCAACAATTCCGACAAGGTCGTGGCGGAGACGCGTGCCCTGGTGTGCAAGGCCATGGAGGAACTCGGCTACAAGCCCAACCGCGTGGCGCGCCGTCTGCGCCAGCGGGGGCGCGTGCGGCACCTCCTCGGACTCATCATTCCGGATATCCAGAACCCGTTTTATGCGGAGCTGGCGCGCGGCGTGGAAGACGTCGCCTACGCGAACAAATTCGCCGTGATGCTCTGCAACTCGGACGAGGATCTCAAGAAGGAGGCATTCTACATCGATGTCCTGCAGGCCGAGTCGGTGGATGGCATCATCCTGCCGCCGATCAGCGAAAAGGATGCCGTCGTGATCAAGCTGATCGAGTCGGGGGTGCCGGTGGTGACCGTCGACCGCAGCCTCGCGCACCGGTGCATGGACAAGGTCGAGGTCGACAACCGGCGCGGCGCCCATGAGGCCGTCGAGCATCTGATCAAACTCGGGCACCGGCGCATCGGCCTCATCGCCGGCCGCCTGAACGTGTCCACCAGCCGTGAACGCCGGCAGGGCTACGAGAATGCGCTGACCGCCCACAAGCTGCCCGTAACGCCCGGATACATTCGCGGCGGCGATTTCAAACAGGCGAGCGGCCGCGCCATGGCTGACGAACTGCTCGATCTGGCGACTCCGCCGACCGCCCTGTTCGTGCTGAACAACCTCATGACCGTCGGCGCGCTCGAGTCGATTCACCGCCGCAAGCTGAAGATCCCGAAGGACATCGCGGTGATAGGATTCGATGATCTTCCGTGGGCCGAGGCGCTTGATCCGCCGCTCACGGTCGTGCGCCAACCTGCCTACGAGGTCGGACAGGCCGCGGCCGAGTTGCTGATCAAGCGCCTGGAGGAGCCGAATCGCGCCGAAACCCACCTCAAACTGCTCCCGCGGCTGGTCATCCGAAGTTCCTGCTGAACAAGAAAATGACGCCAATTTCAATTGGCTACCATGGCGAGACTGAGCAGGAATCCAGCCGATCCTTGTGTCACCACGGAGGCACAGAGAGCACGGAGGTTGGCCAAGGGTTTCTACCTCCGGGC
>CAZOXB010000206.1:0-7173 GCA_964583635.1 uncultured Opitutaceae bacterium
GGAGTCTTCTAGCCCATTGGAAGCGCGCCGCACCTGGACCGAATCGCTCTTGACAAATTGGCAAAAAAAGAGCCCGCCGCGTACCCCTACACGGCGGGCATTATTTTCTTAATTACCCCAAATGTCCTCTGCTAAGCAGAGTGACGAGGATCACGTTTACACCTTTCCGCTGATTCACAACTCAAATGAACAATTTCGCCGCGGCAGTAGCGCATTGACTGATTGGCATAAGATCACGACTTTCCTGAAATTTCACCCGTTGTTGGGCTCCATCATAATTCGTTCTGTCTATTCTTCTTACATATTTGACCAAACTTCAGGAAGAATCCGCGGATGGCACAGATTAACACCGATTGGCGAAGCCGGGTGCAGCCACGGATCGAAAATCTGCGCTAATCTGCGCCATCTGCGGATCACTCAGCTGGGCGTCTGCTTCTTGCTGCGCGTTAAGTCCCCGCAAACCCGCATTCTCCGATGCAAAGGCTTGTGAGTGCACGGCGCGACTGGTTGCATGAGACCGTCTTTTGTCCGCAGCTGTCCCTTCCCTTTCATTTATGTCCTCGGTCCCCACCATCATCTACACGAAAACCGACGAGGCTCCGGCCCTCGCCACCTATTCCCTGCTGCCCATCGTGCAGGCCTTCACCAAGCACAGTGGCATCAAGGTCGAGACACGGGATATCTCGCTCGCGGGCCGCATCCTCGCCCAGTTTCCGGATCTGCTGACGGACACTCAGCGCGTCGGGGATAATCTGGCCGAACTCGGCGCCCTCACATTGAAGCCCGATGCCAACATCATCAAGCTCCCCAACATCAGCGCTTCCGTGCCGCAGATGAAGGCCGCCATCGTCGAACTGCAGGGCAAAGGCTTCAAGATTCCCGATTTCCCCGAAGCACCGAAAACCGACGCCGAAAAGGACGCGAAGGCACGTTATGCGAAGGTCATGGGGAGCGCGGTCAATCCCGTTCTCCGGGAAGGCAATTCCGATCGCCGCGCCCCCAAGGCAGTCAAGGAATACGCGCGCAAGAATCCGCATTCGATGGGAGCCTGGTCGCCTCAGTCCAAGACCAACGTGGCCACGATGGGGACGCAGGACTTTTTTTCCAACGAGAAGTCGGTCACCGTACCCGCGGCGACCAATGTGAGGATCGAATTCGTCGGCGCCGATGGCACGACGAAGGTCCTCAAGGACAAGACGGCGCTCAAGGCGGGCGAAATCATTGATTCCACCGTGCTCGGCAAGAAGGCACTCCTGGCCTTCCTCGAAAAACAGATCGCCCGCGCAAAGGCGGAAGGCATCCTGTTTTCCGTTCACCTCAAGGCGACGATGATGAAGGTCTCCGACCCGATTATCTTCGGTCATGTGGTCCGTGTCTTCTTCAAGGACCTGCTCGCCAAGCATGCCGCGACCTTCAAGGATCTCGGCGTCGACTTGAACAACGGATTCGGCGACCTCCTCGCGAAGATCCAGAAGCTTCCCGCCGATCAGAAGGCGGCCATCGAAGCCGACATCCATGCCGCCTTCGCGCAGGGTCCGGCCCTCGCCATGGTGAATTCCGACAAGGGCATCACGAACCTGCACGTGCCCAGCGACGTCATTGTCGACGCCTCCATGCCCGCGATGATCCGTAGTTCGGGCCAGATGTGGAACGCCCAGGGCAAGCTCCAGGACACGCTCGCGGTCATACCCGACAGCAGCTATGCCGGCATTTACCAGACGACGATCGACTTCTGCCGGAAGCACGGCGCGTTTGATCCGCGCACCATGGGCTCGGTACCCAACGTCGGACTCATGGCACAGGCCGCGGAGGAATACGGATCGCACAACAAGACGTTCCAGATCTCCGGCACCGGCACGGTCCGCATCGTCGATGACAATGGCAAGGTCCTCCTGGAAAACGCGGTTGAGGACGGCGACATCTGGCGCGCCTGCCAGACGAAGGATGCGGCGGTGCAGGATTGGGTGAAGCTCGCAGTCAACCGCGCCCGCGCCACCCGCACTCCCGCGATCTTCTGGCTCGACTCCAAGCGCGCACACGACGCCCAGTTGATCGCCAAGGTCAATGCGTATCTCGCGCGGCACGACACCCAGGGCCTCGACATCCGCATCCTCGCTCCCTCCGACGCGTGTCTGTTCAGCCTCGAACGCATCAAGGACGGCAAGGACACCATCTCCGTCACGGGCAATGTGCTCCGCGATTACCTGACCGATCTCTTCCCGATCCTCGAACTCGGCACCAGCGCAAAGATGCTCTCGATCGTCCCGCTGATGAACGGCGGCGGCCTGTTCGAAACGGGCGCCGGCGGTTCCGCGCCCAAACATGTGCAGCAGTTCACGGAGGAAGGCTTCCTCCGCTGGGACTCACTCGGTGAATTTCTGGCCCTGGCGGTTTCGTTCGAACATCTCAGCGACACGTTCAAGAACGCCAAGGCCAAGGTGCTCGCGGAAACGCTCGATGCCGCAACGGGTCGGTTCCTCCAGAACGACAGGTCGCCCGCGCGCAAGGTCGGCGCCGGCATCGACAACCGAGGCAGCCATTTCTACCTTGCCCTTTACTGGGCGCAGGAACTCGCGACCCAGAGTGCCGATGCCACGCTGAAGAGTGTCTTCACTCCCGTCGCCCAGAAACTCGCTGCGGCGGAACAGACGATCGTTTCTGAACTGAATGCCGTTCAGGGCAAGCCGTCGGGCATCGGCGGATACTACCGACCCGACGATCAGAAGGCATCCGCCGCCATGCGCCCCAGCACGACGTTCAACGACATTCTCGCATCGATCTGATCGGGTCCTCCTTTTGCAATCCCAGGTCAGGACAGGATTTCACATCGACAATCCGAACGGCTCCCGATGCAGTGCGGCATCATGGGACAACTGGACCATTTGTTCGCCCGGAACCGGAACTGGTCGGACGCGATTCGCCAGCAGGACCCGGACTTCTTCCTCAAGCTTTCGCAACAGCAATCGCCTGAATTTCTGTGGATCGGCTGTTCGGACAGCCGGGTGCCCGCCAACGAGATCGTCAACCTCCTTCCGGGAGAACTCTTCGTCCATCGCAACATTGCGAATGTTGTCGTTCACACTGACCTGAACTGTCTCTCGGTGATGCAGTTCGCCGTCGATCTGCTCAAGGTCCGGCACATCATCGTGGTTGGCCATTACGGCTGCAGCGGGGTGCGCGCCGCCCTGCGGTGCGACCGGATCGGGCTCGCCGACAACTGGCTCCGGCACGTCCAGGATGTCTGTGAACGTCACAAGTCCTGCGTGCACGCCGCGAAGAGCGAGCCCGGGAGGATCAACACCCTCTGCGAATTGAATGTCATCGAACAGACCGTCAACGTCTGTCAGGCGACGATTGTCCGGGATGCCTGGTCACGCGGACAGCCCGTGACCGTCCACAGCTGGATCTACGCCCTCACCGACGGCGTCGTCCGGAATCTCGGCATGAGCGTCTCCTCTCCCGACCAGATCGAATCCCAGTACCGCGCAGCGCTGGCGGCAATCGAAGCCGGCCGGATCCGCCATGCGACCGATGGGCTGGATTAGGTGTATTCCATTTTCGCCGGCATGAGGGCTCGGAGCCAACCGACGCACGGTGCCCCGATCATCATCCTTTCCTTCGCGCCGGATTGACTCGCGTTGCTCGCCATCATGCATCCCAATCCCGTGCCATGAGCGACGGCCCCGGCCCGAGTGGAGAGGACCTGCAGTCCATCGGTGCTTTTGACCCCCACGATGCGAAAAAGATCATCGCAGCCCTGGAGACGGAAAAGATCTACTTCGAGGTGGAGGCGGACCACTCCGAACTGGCCCGGCCCCGGCGCTTCGTCTTCCATTATTTCGGCATGTTCCCCGACGGCTCCAAGCTGACCCTCTACGTCCCTGCCTCATCCGCACCCACCGCCACCCGCATCGTGCAAACGCTCTACCCGATGTGACCGCCGCTGACCTGGTGTGCCGGCGGCAGGCTATTTTCTCCCCGCAACTCACCCGATGACAGTCACATCGATCAGCATCCACGCGCACGGTTGAGTTTTTCAACGGCATGGGCTTCGTGGGGTCGTGGTGTCTTCACATGCTTCAATCCGGGATGCAGCCGGCCGACAGACCATGGCACGTCCCGAGTGCATTCGACTCCGTGGCGTTCGTCAGAACAACCTCAAGTCGCTGGACCTGGATCTGCCGCTGGGGAAATTCATTGTCGTCACCGGACTGAGTGGAGCAGGCAAGTCATCGCTGGTTTTCGATACGCTGCACGCGGAGGGTCAGCGGCGCTACGTCGAGACGTTCAGCGCCTATACGCGACAGTTCCTCGAACTGCTGGACAAGCCGAAGGTCGACTCGATCGAGAACATCCGACCGTCCATCGCGATCGAGCAGACCAATACGGTCAAGACGTCGCGCTCCACCGTGGGGACGATGACGGAGTTGACCGACTACTTCAAGGTCTGGTTCAGTCACGTTGCTGAGTGCTTCGATCCGACAACCGGTGAAAAGGTCGAAGACGACACGCCGCAGTCGGTATGGGAAAAGACGCTTCGGGAACAGGAGGGGAGGACATTGATAGTCGGCTTCAGCGTGCGAAAACCGGGCAACCTGACTTGGGGCGAGATCCTCGCCAACCTCCAGGGACAGGCCTATGTGCGGGTGCTCCTAGGCTCCATCACCGCGTCCTCATCGGAGAAACTCTCGGTCCACCGCATCGAGGATCTACTCAAGGATTCGTCACCGCTCAAGAAACAGGAAACACTCATTGTTGCCCAGGACCGCATCGCCGTGGCAGCCGACACCAAGGTTCGCTTCCTGGAAGCGGTGGAGGCCGCGATGCATTTCGGACAGGGACAGGTCCGGCTGTTTGACAGCGAAGTGCTGACTGCGATCGCCCACTACTCGAGGGGCCTTCATTCGCCATCGACGGGCCGCACGTTCCGGGCGGCGTCACCGGCGTTGTTCTCCTTCAATTCCCCGCTCGGTGCATGCCCGCAGTGCCGGGGCTTCGGACGCATCATCGAGATCGACTACCGGCTCGCCATTCCCGACGGAAACCTCTCGATTGAGGAAGGTGCGATCAAGTGCTGGGAAGGGGAGGTCTACGGAGCGTCCAAGGAGGATCTGATCCGCGTCGCCCGAAAGCGGAAGATTCCCACCCACCTGCCGTTCTCCCAGTTGACCGAGGCGCAACGCCAGTTCGTCATCAACGGCGAGGATGGGTACGGTGAGGATGGCAGGGAATGGCCGAAGGCCTGGTATGGTGTGCGGGGATTCTTTCGCTGGCTCGAGAAGAACACGTACAAGATGCACGTGCGTGTGTTCCTCTCCCGCTATCGCGCCTACAATCCCTGCCCCACCTGCGGGGGAACACGTTTGCAGCCCGACTCCCTGTGCTGGAAGTGGCGGGATCGCAGCCTGCCGGAATTGTATTCCCTGCCGGTCAACCAGCTTCGGCAGCGAATGCAGGCCGCACCGCCCGAAGGTGCCGCCAACAACGGCGGGCATAGCGCCTCCATCGCCTACGACTCCATCCTCACGCGGCTTCGGTACCTGGATCAGGTCGGACTTGGCTACCTCACGCTCGACCGCTCCTCAAAGACCCTCTCCGGCGGGGAGGTGCAGCGCGTCAATCTCACGTCCTGCCTTGGCACCGCCCTTGTGGACACCTTGTTCGTCCTGGATGAACCGAGTGTGGGACTCCATCCGAGGGACATCGACCGGCTGATCTCCATCGTGCGCCGTCTCACCGATGCGGGCAACACGGTGGTCGTGGTCGAGCATGACGAGGCCATGGTTCGGGCGGCGGATCATGTCATCGAGATCGGACCGGAACCGGGCACGCGAGGCGGCCACATCGTTTTCCAAGGCAATCTCGAAGCACTGCTGCGGTCCGCCAACAGCATGACCGGGGCCTATTTGTCCGGACTCCGCAAAGTCCCGACGCCCGAAAAACGCCGTCCTGTCGCGCTCAGCCAGCCCCACCTCCGCCTGAGGGGCGTGACCAAGCACAACCTCAATGCGGTGGATGTGGACATCCCGCTCCAGCGCTTCGTCTGCCTCAGCGGTGTCTCCGGATCCGGCAAATCCACGCTGCTGGATCACGCCATCCACCAGGGGCTCCTCAACCGTGCGCACCGGTTGACTGAGGACCCTGCCCGGATCGCGGAGATTTCCTGCGATTTAGAGTTCTCCGAGGTGGTGCTCGTCGACCAGTCTCCGCTTTCCCGGACTCCACGATCGAATCCCGCGCTTTACACCGAGGCATGGGAATTGATCCGGGATTGTTTTGCCAGCGTGCCCGCCGCGCAGGAACGGGGATTCACCTCCTCGAGTTTCTCCTTCAACAGCGGCGACGGTCGCTGCGATCACTGCCAGGGTCTCGGGTATGAACGCGTTGAAATGCAGTTTCTCTCCGAAGTTTTTGTACCGTGTCCGGTATGCGAAGGGCAGCGCTTCAAGCCCGAGGTATTGGCGATCACGTGGAACGGAAAGTCCGTCGCGGCAATTCTCGCGACGACCGTTGCCGAGGCGCTCAACATCTTCCCGAACAAACCGGAAATCAGTCGCCGTCTGTCCGCCCTTGCCGCCGTAGGGCTGGACTACCTCACCCTCGGTCAACCGCTCAACACCCTCAGCGGCGGAGAAGCCCAGCGCCTTAAGCTTGTGCGCTATCTGGGTATCTTATCTTCGGATACGTCTTCCCATGCGCTCCTGCTCCTCGATGAACCCACCACGGGTCTGCACCGGCATGATGTCGTCCGACTCCTTGAGGTGTTGCAGGCGCTGGTCGACCGTGGGCACAGCGTCGTGGTGATCGAACACAACCTCGATGTGCTCAAATCAGCGGACTGGATCATCGAGATCGGTCCCGAGGCCGGCGCGCTTGGCGGACGGATCGTGGCCACCGGAACGCCCGAAGCCGTGGCGCGGACACAGACTGCCACCGCCCCGTTCCTCTCGGACGCGCTTGAACCGCACAGTGGCCAGGACGAATCCGCGCACCGCAAAGCAGCCGAGAATCCCGGTGACTACGCGGGACAAGTCACGGCCATCTCCCCTCCCGTCCTCACCCTGCTTGGCGCCCGTGAGAACAACCTGAAGAATCTCTCCCTCTCCCTGCCTCATCGTGAGCTGACCGTGGTGACCGGCGTCTCGGGCTCAGGCAAATCCACACTGGCCTTCG
>CAZOXB010000207.1:0-7160 GCA_964583635.1 uncultured Opitutaceae bacterium
GCGATGCTGGCCAGGTTGCTGCCGATCTCGTCATGCAGGTCTCCCGCAATCTGACGCTGAAGGGCTGAAATGGCGCGGGCCTGGCGGTGACGCACACGAAGCCACACCACCACCGCGGCGAGCACCACGAGCGCGAGCAGAATCGCAAGAGCCCACCCCATCTTGCGCGCCAGCACGGGCCGCAGCGCGGCCAGGCGTGCCTGAACCTGCGCGCTCTCCACCAGAAGCTCGCGCCGGTGCGAAAGTTCGCCTAGGCGCTGGGGCCATTCCGCCATCGCCTGCGAGGCTCGCAGCCCGTCCGTCAGCGCTTCGGGGCTGAATGTGGCCGAATGGGTCGAATAAGCGCCCGGAGTCGTGACGGGAGAGCCGAGTGCAACGTTCTCATTGCCCTTGTAAACCTGCAATTCAGCCAAGGCGAACGTGTAGACTCCCTCGCTGCGCTGCCAGAGTTCGTGCGCGGTGATCCGCACATAGCGTGCTGATATGCCTTGAGCCGGGATTGTCACCGGGCTGAAGGAGGCATCGCCATACGGCCGGCTGGTGCAGTCCAAAAGGGTGTGCGCGGCGGCGAATCCGGGTTCATCGGAAACTTCCACCCGGAATCGCAAGGGGAAGCCATAGCCATGGGTGAGTGAGAACTCGGTCAGTTTTGCGGGGATCAGCCGGACCTCGTCGAAGGACTGGATTCGTCCAAGGTCCACCTGAACCGAAACCGGAGCGAATGCATCGGATTGGTAGGCCGATTCCCATCCATGTAGGAAGGGCTGATCGCTCCGTTTCACCGGAGCGCCGACGATGCTTTGGCCGTCGATCAGATTCATCCGGCTCCAGGCAGGGGCGCTCTCGAACGATCCGCTCGTGCGGACCTTCACTCCCGCCAACCCGGTGGCAAGGTTGCGGTTGCCCTGAAGCACCATGATCTCGCCCAGCGCGTAGGCTCGGTAGGTGTCCTTGCTCCATGGCTTGCCCATCGTCACCCGGACGCGCCGGGCGAGGACGCCGGGCGTCTTCAGATAGACCGGCAGGTTTCCGGGATTCGGGAAATCCTGCTCCGCATGATCGGCAACGACCGTCTTTGCCCCGTTCTCGCCTTCGAGGATCACGCGAAAACGCTGCGGAAAGCCCAGGCCGGGTGCGGTGTAATCGGCGGTCGGCACATCGACCGGGACGAGACAGACCGCATCGATCGCATACGTATCACCGAGATCGATTTCCACCCACTGTTCCCTCACGAGCGCGGTGCCGTATCCGAACATCTTCCATCCCACCTGTGCGCCCCGTTCGTTTCTGGGAGCTTCCCACATTGAGAGCAGGTCCGTTTCCAACTGCCGCCTGCGATCATCCAAGCGGCGATACTCCCCGCTGATGAAACGGGAGAGAAAAGCCGGCGGAGTGATGCGCGTTTCCTTCCCTCCCGGCGTCTGCCCGTTCAGGGTGGGCAGCAGCGCCAGGGCGGCAGCCAGGGCAACGGCGGGAGGGCGTCTGCGCATCTTTCCGGGGAGGATTGGGCAGAGCGGGCCCGGAGGCAACCCTGCATTGGCACGGTTGAAGGATGGCGAGGATCCGGGATTGAGCCGACGGACGCCATGTGTCTTGGTGTCAGGACATGACCTCCGGTGTTTGGGACCGCGCGACCGTGCGGATCCCGGAAACCGCGCTCTCATGCCCGACCTTATGAAGACGTTCATCCTCATCACTGCATTCCTCTTCACGCTCGGAACGGCTGCGGCGCGGCCGCCGGTGCGCCTGGCACCCAGCCCTCCCATGGGCTGGAACAGTTGGAACTGGTACGGCAAGCGTGCCATCAATGAGACCGTGGTGCGGGAAACCATCGACGCCATGGTCTCGTCGGGTCTGCGCGATGCCGGTTATTCCTACGTGGTGGTGGATGGCGGCTGGCGCGATACGCAACTCGGCCCGAATGGCGAACTGAGGGCGCATCCCGTCAGGTTCCCGGGGGGCATGAAGGCGCTCGCCGATTATGCGCATTCGAAGGGTTTGAAGTTCGGCGTGCACACCACACCGGGCACCCATGACTGCGGCGGGGACCGCGTTGGCGGCTTTGGTCACGAGGAGGTGCAGGTCAGGCAGTTCGTCGCATGGGGACTCGACTTCATCAAGCTCGACAAGTGCAAATTCGAAAAGGGCGGATGGACCGAGGAGGAGGTGAAGGCGGTTTACGCCAAGTGGAGCAATCTGCTCGCCCATTGCGGCCGGGATATCGTCCTCAGCGTCAGCGCTTATGTCTTTCGCGAGTGGTATCCGGATGTCTGCCAGATGGCGCGCACGACCTATGACATCCGCGGACGCAACACGGGCGGTGCGCGTTTCGACGACGGCAAGCCGCACGGACCGGACAATGATTTTCTCAGCGTCATGACCGTCGCCGAGGAGAACAACCGGTCCGCCGCGGCCGCGGGTCCGGGATTCTGGAATGATCCCGACATGCTTGTGGTCGGCCGCCACGGGCTTTCCGAGGAGGAGCAGAAGGCGCATTTCGCCCTTTGGTGCATCATGTCCGCGCCGCTGATGCTCGGCAACGACCCGCGCGACATGACGCCGGCCGAACGGGAGATCCTGCTCAATCGGGAGGCCATCGCCATTGACCAGGATCCCACCGAACAGGGGCGGCGGATCCGTCAGGACGGAGATACGGAGGTTTGGGTGAAGAAGCTCCGCGACAATCGGCGGGCCGTGCTGTTGCTGAATCGCAACGCTGCCACCGCCAAGCCCGTCACCTTCCGCGCGAGCGAATCCGGGCTCACCGGAAAATTCACGGTCCGCGACGTCTTCGGCCATCGGGAACTCGGTGTCTTCAGTTCGACCCTGACCCAGATGACCCAACCCCACTCCGGCTGGCTGCTGATGGTAAGCGGACAGTAACCGAACTCAACGGGATGGTGGGTCCGTCCACGGGAACGGAGAGGTCATGAAACCCGTGCGGGGCGCCGGCTCAGTCCGCGGCTTCCTGATTTTCAAATCGATCCCGCGCCAGCATGGCGGCGCCAAGCCAGCCGGCATCCTCGGTGAATCGTGCCACGCGGACGGGGATGTGATGGCCGACCGGCACACGGAAGGCCGCCGCGTTCAGGCGTTTTTCGAGACGCTTGACGAAGAGATCGCCGGCCCGCGTCGGTCCGCCGGCGAGCAGAATCAGGTCGGGCGTGTAGGCGTAATAGGCGTTGAGCATGACCGCGGCAAAACGGTCCAGCCAGCGGTCGAAAACCTCCGTGAGGATAGGATCGCGTCTGCGCACCGCACGAACAATGTCGGTGAAGGCGATTTCCTGTACCGGCACGCCATCGAGCAACGTGGGCAGACCCCGGGCGACGCAATCCCGCGCCATTTGCACCAGCGCGGTGACGGACGCGAGGCTTTCGCCGGTGCCGCGCGGGCCGGTCAGGCAGCGCGGACCGTTGAGATCGATGATCATGTGTCCGCATTGCGTGCCGCGCAGGAAATGGCGGTCTGTCAACAGGCGTCCGTCAAGCACCACACCGGATCCGATGCCGGTGCCCAGAGTGAACACGACGAGGTTGTCGACACCGCGGCCCGCCCCCGCGCGCCACTCCGCATAGCAGGCGAGCCGGCCGTCGTTGTCCGCCACCACGGGCACGCGCCAGCGCCGCTTCAGGAAGGGCACCGTGCGATGGCGGTCGAGCCCGCGGATCTTTCCCGGCAGGTGGATGCAGCCGCGCTCCGGATCGACCGGCCCGGTGATCGAGGCCCCGATGCCGCCGAGGGTGCCGCGTGCCTGGGCCAGCAGCCCGGCGACCAGCCGGTTGAGCTGACGTTCGAGATTCCGATGCGTCTGGATCGGGCGGGTGGCCTCGACGGCCCGTGCGATCACGCGACCGCGACCGTCGATGACGCCTCCCTTGAGGCGCGTGCCGCCGATGTCGAGGCCGATCCAGTTCATTCCAGGATGGCTCCGTGGCGGCGCAGCGTGTCGCGCAGCACAACCGGATCGACTTCCGGTGTCGGGATGCGCCGGGATGCGGCCATGGCGGCGGCGGTGCCCGCAGCCTGGCCCATGGCCATGCATTGGCCCATCGAGCGCACACTCGCATGCGCGTCGTGCGTGGCGGAGAAGCAGCGTCCTGCCACCAGCAGGTTCCCGGCTCCCGCCGGCACCAGCGCGCGGTAGGGAATCCCCACGCATTGTCCCTCGGGCAGATAGTGCCATTGCGTGCCGGCGCCGTCGTGGTGATCCTCGATCGGGGCGCCACAGAGACCGATCTGATCGTCGAACTGCCGGGCGCCGAGCACATCCTCCTTCGTCAGCCGGTAAAGACCGTGAACCCGGCGCGTCTCGCGCACCCCGATTTGTGATCCGAAGGTCGCCAGCCTGGCGTTGGCGTAACCCGGAACCCGGTCGCGAAGGAAGCGGAGGTATTCGAGCGCCTGCTCGCGTCCCTCCATCTCGGCCGTCGAGAGAAAGGCCGGATCGGTGGCGTTGATCACCGTGCCGTCGGCGCGGCGCTCGACGGAGCTGAGCCGGGTCATGATGGTCGCCGTCATGTGCTCGACGGGCGTGATGTGATCGGAGCCCTCGCGGCGGGGAAGCCGGTAGCCGAGCTTCTCAGCGGCCTCGGCCATCAGGGCGTGAAACTGGTCCTTGCTGACGGTCTTTCGGCGGGCGAGGTCGACATTGGCGACGCGAAAGGAAGTGGTGAGCGTCTGGGCGGGCGCCTCCTGGCCGGCAAGCTCGAATGGGACGCCGGCAAAGGCGCAGACATCGGCGTCGCCCGAGGCGTCGACGATCACCTTGGCGCGGACTTGCTGCAGTCCGGCCTTGGTGGCGACCACCAGGGACTCGATCCGTTTGTCCGCGGCACGAACGACGTCCTGCACGACGGCATGCAGCAGCACCTCGACGCCGGCGCGGCGGACCAGGCGTTCCCAGGCGACCTTGAGTTCGTCGGGGTGGTAGGTGATGCCCGTGCCGGCCCCGTAGGTGTTGGGGCGCTCGACGACCGGGCCGATGCGGCGCATCTCGGCGACCAGGTCGTCAGGAATGCCGCCGACGACCTTGCGATTGGATTTCCCCGGCGTGTAGAAGCCGTAGAAGGTGTCGAGCACGGCGGTCGAGGTGCCGCCGAGAAACGGAAGCTTCTCGATCAGCAGGGTGCGTGCACCGGCGCGGCCGGCGGCGATGGCGGCCGTGGCTCCGGCGGAACCGGAGCCGACGACCACCACGTCGGATTCGCGGTGGAGCGGAAGGGATTTTGTATAGACGGACATCAGATCGAAGGGGGAAGGGCGTCGGGGCGGTTGAGCGCACGCGAGAAACGACGGCGTTGATCGCGCAACCAATCGTTGTAGGTGTCGCGCGTATCCGCGAGGTGCATGTTGCGAAGAACGTGATGGGCGATGCCACGGCGGTCGAGTTCACGCAGGGTGAGTTCGTTGAGGCACTGGATCACGCTCAGCGCGCCGACCGAGGAAAGCGGACAGATCGGGTACGTTCCCGTCGCACCGTCCACGATCAGGGTGGTGTCGCCGAGCGGCATGGCATTGTCGAGCAGATGCACCCGGGCGCCGCCGTCCTCGGCGACATGCCAGAAGGTCTTGCCCGAGGAATGTTTGGGCGCACCCCGTTGCGCCTGCTCCCGGGAACAGAGCAGGATGAGGGGGTTGGAGGGATACCGCTGACGCCAGGCGAGCGCCATGTCGACCGCGGCGGTGGTCTGGCCGGTGGCGGAGATGGCGACCAGCGGCTCACCCTGGCCGACATCGAATTCATCGAGCAGCTTGGAGCCCAGGCCCTCGACCCGTTCGATGGTCTGGTTGAGCCGGATACCATTGGGTCCAAGCACATCCGTGAAGGTCGTGAGTCCGGCCTGCAGCAGCGGATGAAAACCGGTCAACGCGCCCATCCGGATGCACAGCTCCTCGACGGCGAGGCGGGAGTGCCCGTTGGCGTAGACATGGACCAGGCCGCCGGCGCCGATCGCATCGGCAAACAGGCGGGCGACCGCCGCCAGCGTTCCCTGCTGGGCGCGCAGCGCGTCGCGCACGCGGTTGAGTTGCTCGGGGAAGAGAAGGGTGGGCCCGTCGGGCGTGGACATCGGCGTCATCATAGCGATTTTCTGGCTGGAATCTTCCGAGACAAGCAGCATATTTTTCCGGAAGAATAAGCTCCATGCCGGACGTGCGTTTCGAATCTTTCGGTTTGGCGGCCAGGCTTCTGTCGCCTCCGAAACCCATGGGGCGGATCCATCACCACCGGGAGGTCGAGATCAATTTTCTCTTTCGCGGCAGCGTCACCTACCTGCATCGCGGGAGCATGCGGTCCTTGGAACGGCGCGGTTGTCAATCCTTTGGAATTCGACGCCGCATGGAACGGTCCGGGAACCGCGGGTGCGCTTCGTTTCTGCTCGCCATCCTGCGGAATTTCCCGTCTGGGTGGCACGCGCCATTCCCCAAACCGTGAGTACCCCCAGCACGCCAGCATCGTCGCCGCCGCTTGAGCAGACCCGCTGGCCACTGGCGCAAGTGAGGCGGACGGGAGCGGACATGCGGAGAAACTTCCGTAAGCGCGATCCGGGATTGCGGCATTTCAATTGATTATGATTCCTTCCCCAACGAGATTTCAGAGATCGGGCCGTCTTGGCCGGATTTGCTTTGCTGTTGCGCTTGCTCTTCTGAGCGCCTCTGGCCATGCGGCTGGACAGGATCTGAAGCGGTACGAGGTCCCGGCGAGCAATGCCGAGCAATCGCTCATGAGCTTCTCGCAGCAAGCGGGCTTGCAGGTCATTTTCTCCTCGAAGATGGCCGGAGGAGTGAAGACGCGGGCCGTTTCGGGGGAGATGACGGCGCGCCAAGCCTTGGATGCCATGCTGGAAGGAACGGGCTTGGCGGTGATTCAGGATCCGGACACAGGCGCATTCACGATCACGCGCCCGGTGCGGCCGACCCGGGAGAAATCCGAAGCGCCGCAAGGCGAAAGCACGTCGTCCGCGGGCGGCGTCTCGGGCGCACCTCGGGTCGGTGATTCGCGGGCGACCGGCTCCATCCGGGGCCGTGTCATCAACGTCATTACGGGCCAATATCTCGGCAATGCCCGCGTACACCTCCGCGGCACCGACAACACCGTTTTCACCAACCGGGATGGGACCTACATTCTGGTGAATGTGCCGGCGGGTCCGGCGACACTG
>CAZOXB010000208.1:0-7150 GCA_964583635.1 uncultured Opitutaceae bacterium
GTGATGACGCAGCCCTGGTTGGGGATGACGTCCTCCATGCGGAAATCGCCCAGGGAACCGGTGATTTCCGTGCGGCGTGGCGACGAGTATTTCGACTTCATGGCCAGCAACTCGGTCTTGAGGATGCCGTTCAGTTTTTCCGATGACTCGAGGATGCTGCGCAGCTCCTCGATCAGCTTGATGAGCTCGAGGTATTCGGCCTCGATCTTGTCGCGTTCGAGTCCGGTGAGCTGGTAGAGGCGGAGTTCGAGGATGGCGATCGCCTGGCGCTCGGAGAGCGGATACTTGGCCATCAGCTTCTCCTTGGCTTCGTCCCGGCTGGAGGAGGCGCGGATGATGCGCACGAAGTCATCGAGATTATCCAGCGCGATCTTGTAGCCTTCGAGGATGTGGGCGCGGTCCTCGGCCTCGCGCAGGCGGAATCGCGTGCGGCGGGTGATGACGTCCCGGCGATGCTCGATGTAGCACTCGATCAGCTCCTTGATGTTCATCTGCTTCGGGCGCTTGCGGTCGAGCGCGAGCAGGTTGACGCCGAAGGAGGATTCGAGCGCGGTCTTCTGGAAAAGCTGGTTGATGACGACGCGGCTCTGTTCGCCACGCTTCAGCTCGACGACGATGCGGGTGTTCTCGTCGGACTCGTCGCGCAGGTCGCGGATGCCCTCGATCTGCTTTTCACCGACGAGTTCGGCGATGCGCGAGACGAGGTTGGCCCGGTTCACGTTGTACGGGATTTCCGTGATCACGATCTGCTCCATGCCGCCCTTGAGCTCCTCGGTGTGGGCCTTGCCGCGGATGCGGACGATGCCGCGACCGGTGCGCAGATAGCTGTCGATGCCCTCGCGGCCGGCGATCACCCCGCCGGTGGGAAAGTCGGGGCCGCGGACAATACGGACAAGGTCGTCGAGCGGGATGCCGGGGCGGTCGATGATCGCGCAGGTGGCGTCGATGATCTCGTCGAGGTTGTGCGGCGGAATGTTGGTCGCCATGCCAACCGCGATGCCGGTCGAGCCGTTGAGCAGCAGATTGGGAAGGGCCGCCGGCAGCACGGTCGGCTCCGTCGTCTCCTCGTTGTAGTTGGGGACGAAGTCGACGGTCTCCTCGTCGAGATCGCGCAGCAGTTCCTCGGCCACGGCGGCCAGCCGGGATTCCGTGTAGCGGTAGGCCGCGGGCATGTCGCCGTCGACGGAGCCGAAATTGCCCTGGGGGTCGATCAACGGGTAGCGCACGACCCAAGTCTGGGCGAGCCGGACGAGTGTGTCGTAGACGGAGGCGTCGCCGTGCGGGTGATAGTTGCCGAGCACCTCACCGACCACCTTGGCGCATTTGTTGAAGCTGCGGTTGTGCAGGAGGCCGAGTCGCAGCATCGCGTAGAGGATGCGGCGCTGCACCGGCTTGAGACCGTCACGGGCATCCGGGAGGGCGCGTGAGACGATGACCGACATCGAGTAGTCGATGTAGGCCGTCTGCATGATGTCGGTGATGTTGGCCGTGAAGAGTTTCTCGTTGGACGCGTACATGAAAAAGAAGAGGAGACTAAACGCGAAGGCGCGAAGGCGCGAAGGTACGGGGTGGAGGTGGAGCAGCCTCGACTTCGGATTGGAAGTTGAGGTTCAGGACCCGATGGACGCCGTCCTTGATCAAGGGCACGTTGAAATTGATGAGAAGGCCCAGGGGAAGTTGCAGAAGTTTTAGGTAGGTGAGCACTTGGACCCGGTGCTCGGGATCAATCGCTTCGACGGCCTTCAGCTCAACGAGAAGCAATCCGTCAACGATGAGGTCCAGTCGGTAGGCTTGCGGGATCGTTTGCCCGCGATAGACAATGGGGACCAGTTTTTCGCGTTCGATCGGAAGCCCAAGATATCTGAGCTCAATTGCCAGACATTCCTGGTAAGCGCTTTCGAGCAATCCCGGACCGAGTGCACGGTGCACTGCCAACGCCGCGTGGCAGGTCTGAGAGACCAGCAGCTCGATCTTTTCAGGTACCGAAACCCGTTTCATAGCCTTGCGTTCCTTCGCGTCCCCGCGCCTTCGCGTTTAACTCAGACGTCGAGGTACTGGACGTTCAGGGCGTTGTCCTCGATGAATTGGCGGCGTGGCGGCACCTCGTCGCCCATGAGCAGTGTGAACAGGGCGTCGGATTTGGCGGCGTCGCTGATCGAGACCTTGAGCAGCCGGCGTTTCTCGGGATCCATGGTGGTCTCGAAGAGCTGCTTGGGATTCATTTCGCCGAGGCCCTTGTAGCGCTGGATGCTCAGTCCCTTCCGGCCGTTGGCGCGGATCTGGGAGACGATGTCGAGCGGCGAGTGCAGTTCGATGCGGTTTTCGGATTTCTGTCCGGCGTTCTCGATGATGAGAAAGCGGGCCTCCTCGGTGGCGCCGAAGCGCGCGACGGAAAGGCCCGAGGCGACGATCGCGCCCAGCAGTTTCGACATCTCCGTGCTCTCGAAGATTTCGTGCAGGGTGATGCGCTTGGCGGGCGTGCCGGACTTCTTGTCGCCCGCGGACGGGGCCTCAGCCTGATCGGACAGCCCGGCATCGAGATCGTGGTGCTGGACAAAATCCGCGCGCGCCTGCTCGTTGGCGAGGAATTCGTGGGACTCCTTGTTGCCCTCGCGGATTCGCGCGATGTAGCGTGGCAACGCATGAGTTGTGCGGTCGTGGCGGTCGAGATAGGCCGCGAGCGGAACGCCGTGGCGGGTGACACCCGCGCCGAGCTTTTCGAGGGCAGCCAGCGATTCGACGATCCGGTCGACCTGTGCCGGGGTGAAGACGTGCTGATCCTTCAGGCGGGTGAGGGTGACGTCCTCGGAACCCAGCTCGAGCAGGATGCGGTTGAGCTGTTCGTCGTTGTCGACGTACTGTTCGCGCTTCTTGCGCTTGATCTTGTAGAGCGGCGGCTGGGCGATGTAGACGTAGCCGCGCTCGATGAGGCCGCGCATCTGCCGGTAGAGGAAGGTCAGCAGCAGCGTGCGGATGTGCGAGCCGTCGACGTCCGCGTCCGTCATGATGATGATCTTGTGATAACGGGCACGCTCGACATTGAAACCGCCGACCGACTCGTCGCCTTCGCCGATGCCCGTGCCGCAGGCGGTGATGAGCGTGCGGATTTCCTCGTTGGCCAGCACCTTGTCGATGCGGGCCTTCTCCGTGTTGATGAGTTTTCCCCGCAGCGGAAGGATCGCCTGGAAGCGGCGGTCGCGTCCCTGTTTGGCTGAACCTCCGGCCGAGTCGCCCTCCACGATGTAGAGCTCGGTCAGGGCCGGATCGCGTTCGGAGCAATCGGCCAGCTTGCCGGGAAGTCCGCCGCCGGACAGTGCTCCCTTGCGCACGGTTTCGCGCGCCTTGCGGGCGGCTTCGCGGGCGCGCGCGGCGTTGAGCGTCTTGTCGATGATGCGTTTGCCGATCGCGGGGTTGGCCTCGAGGAAAAACTTCAGCTTCTCGCCGACGATGCGCTGCACGATGCCGTCGACCTCGCCGTTGGAGAGCTTGGTCTTGGTCTGACCCTCGAAACGGGGCTCGGGGACCTTGACGCTGATGACGGCGGTGAGGCCCTCGCGCACATCGTCCCCGGTGATGGACGGGTCCTTGTCCTTGATGAGATTGTTGGAGCGGGCGAATGTGTTGATCACGCGGGTCAGCGCGGTGCGGAATCCGCTCAGGTGCGTGCCCCCTTCGAGGTTGAAGATCGAGTTGGCGTAGGCGAAAACCTGGTCGTTGTAGCTGTCGTTGTACTGCATCGCCACATCCACGACCGTGTTGGGCAGGCTCGGATTCAGCTCGTTGGGAACGCTGTCGCCGAAGGTGATCGGCTTGTCGTGCACGACGGTCTTGTTCGTGTTCAGGAAGCGCACGAACTCCGTGATGCCGTCCTTGAAGAAAAACGTGTCGGTTTTCTGGGAACGTTCGTCGTTCAGCTCGATGCGGATGCCGGGGTTCAGGAAGGCCAGCTCGCGCAGCCGCTTGGCCAGGATGTCGTATTGGAATTCACGGGTCGTCTTGAAAATTTCAGGATCGGGTTTGAACGTGATCTTGGTCCCCGTCTTTTTTGTATCGCCGATCACCTGCATTTTTTGGGTGGTGATGCCTTGGGCAAAGCGCATCTGGTACACCTTGCCGCCGCGACGCACCTCGGCTTCGAACCATTCCGAAACGGCGTTCACGCATTTTGCGCCGACACCGTGCAGACCGCCGGAAACCTGATAGGCGCCTTTGCCGAATTTGCCGCCGGCGTGCAGGTTGGTCAGGACCAATTCCAGCGCCGGAATCCGGTAGACCGGATGCATGTCGACGGGAATGCCGCGACCATCGTCCTCGACGGAGCAGGAGCCGTCCAGATGAACGGTGACACGGACGAGGGAGGCGAATCCCGCCAACGCCTCGTCGATCGAATTGTCGACCACTTCGAACACGCAATGGTGCAGGCCGCGTTCGTTGGTATCGCCGATGTACATGTCCGGGCGTTTGCGCACACCCTCCAAGCCCTCGAGTTTCTGGATTTTCGACGCGTCATATTCAGCGGCGCCAGCCTGGGCTTTGGAGAGTTTTTGCTCGTCGGAGAGATCGGACATATCGGGTGGTGAATGTTGAAAAACGGGAAGGGTAAATTGCATCCGAAAACAGGGGCCGGGACAACACTTTCCAACAGAACTTTAGCCCCGTCCAAATGTGGGCACGGCGATCAGAACGTGGCGTCAATATCCGGGCTCGATTTCAGGGTTGAAACCGACACCCATGGCGTGGTCCGGGCTCAGCCCAATCCCGAAGACGTCATTTTAGGTTGCGAACCAAAGATTGAATCGTAGCGATGTTCGTGTGAAGCTCTCGGTCAAAGTCGATTATGCCTGTCGGGTCCTCACGCATATGGCGCGGCTGCATGGGATGGGCACCTTGGCACACATTGAGGAACTCGCTCGGATTGAAGCAGTTCCGGCAAATTATCTGGTGCAGATCCTGACCGAGCTGCGCAACGGAGGCCTGATCGTGAGTCGCCGGGGCAAGCAGGGTGGATATGCGCTTTCCCGCTCGCCGGAGGAAATCAGCCTTTATGATATCGTGAAGGTCATCGAAGGCGATATCCTCGAGCTCAACACCGCAAGCCATGGCCAGTCGGGGCGCCGGGTCACGCAGATCTGGCGCGAGGTGCGCGGCAAGCTGGAGGAGAGCTGCAAGACTTACACGCTGGACAAGTTTGCGTCGAAGGTCATGGATGAAATGTACTATATATAATTATCCATAAGCAACTTAACATAATACCTCTGCCCATGACACCCGTGCTTGAAAAGCTGTTGATTCTCCAAGGGCGGGATCGTCGGCGCCTGGATTTGGAGCGGGAATTGAAGGGTGTCCCGGCGGACATCGTCGCGGTCGAGCGAAAGATTCAGGCGGACCGGGATGCCATCGAGGCCGCCAAGCTGGACTGGCACCGGCTCGAGTCGCGCAAGAAGGATTTGGAGAACGAGATCGCGTTGGCGGAGCAAAAGGTCGCCAAATACCGCACGCAGCAGATGGAAGTGCGTAAGAACGACGAATTCAGGGCCTTGGGGCACGAAATCGAGACCGTTGAGGGGCAGATCGGAGCCTTGGAAGAGGCTGAGTTGAACGTGCTTTACGAAATTGAGGCGGCCAAGGCCAAGTTTGCGGCCGCCGAGAAGGAGCTGAAGACGAATATCTCGGGACATGAGGCGCGCATCCGCTCCTATCGTGATCGCGAAGCGGTGCTGACCGCCGAACTGGCGGTCGCCAAGGAGGAGGTCGCGGCCGCCCGTGTGCCACTGGGTGAACCGCTTTTGCGCCATTACGATCGCATCGCGGTTCGCAACATGCCGGTCTGTGTGCCGTTAAGTGACGGGAAATGTGGAGGTTGCCACCTCAAAGTGTCATCGGAGGTGGACTCCGCTGTCCGGGGCAAGCCCGACCCCACCGCTGAGCTGCCCACCTGCGACCAATGCGGTCGCATTGTCTATCGGGAATAGGTCGGTTGCGGGGCGAATGAGTCCCGGCAGGGCACTTGGGCGAATCGGTTGGCGGCGGCACCGTGGCGCCGCCATGGCCCTGCACTGACCGCCGATCCGGCCTCGTGACTTGCCTTTTCGGGTTGGCGATAAGAGGTTTTTGCTTCCGCGTTGACCTGTGTGAATGCGGCTTTGGTTCTGGGGCCTAGTCGTCGCTCCGGGTTCTTTGATTCCATGCGGGCGGAAACCCCGCCTGCCTAATGTATTCAGGGCTCCTGGAGAGGAAAGTCCGGACACCACCGGGCACGATGCCGCACGAGCTTCACCGCAAGTGCGGGCGCCATGTCTCAAAGCATGGCGACGGAAAGTGTTACAGAAACTCAAACCGCCGGCTGGGGACCTCGGTTTCCATCCGGCAAGGGTGAAAAGGTGGGGTAAGAGCCCACCGCGCCGACAGCAATGGAGGCGGCACAAAAAACCCCATCGGGTGCAAGGCAAAATAGGCAACTGGGCGGCCCGTCCTATAGTTGCGGGTATGCCGCACCCCGCGTCAGCGGGGCGCCTGCGCGAGCGGGTGAGAGAAATGACGACTGAAGCGCCGCAAGGCGTGGAACATAATCCGGCTTACCGGCCCCAGAACCAAATCCGCCGGCGCCATTCTTGTGTCTTGGGCCGGACGCATTGCCACCCATCTCCCGGTTTGAAGCTCGACTGACAGGATTTCCCCTTGACTCCGGACGGTGGGTCTGGGTTTTTGGCCGGCTCAAAATCTCACTCTGCTATGGCCAACACCAAATCTGCCATCAAGGCCGCCCGTAAAGCCGTGCGTCTCACCACCCGTAACCGGGCCGTTCAGACCCGTTTGAAGACGCTGCATAAGAAATTCGAACAGGCGGTGGCGAAGGGTGACCTCGAGGGGATCAAGTCCGCCGGCAGTCTCTACGCGTCCGCCATGGATCGTGCCACCAAGTCGGGCGTCGTCCACCGCAATGCGGCCGGCCGTGCCAAGAGCCACATCGCGAAACACTCGCGCCCCAAGGCGGCGGCGAGTTGAGCCGGCGCAGACCGATCAAGCCTTTTTGGCGAATCTCCCCAAGCGAGGGCGCCGCCCCGATGGGGTGAGGACTCAAGCTCCGGGCAAGCTCCCGGAGTTTTTTTGTGCCCGGACCCTTGCATTGAACCGGCAGCAGCGAATAGCA
>CAZOXB010000209.1:0-7139 GCA_964583635.1 uncultured Opitutaceae bacterium
TCAACTACTGGGTGTTGCGTCCCTTCATCATCGCCAAGGGCAACAAGCGCGGAAAGATCGAGATGCATGCGGTCGTGGCACCTGACAACATCTCCCACCGCCGTGCAGCGGAGCTCACCGGCGGCGCCGTCCTTAACATCGAGGAGGATTTTTCAGGTCCGCTGGCGGCGCTGGGCGACCGCATCGCCGATACCGTCGCGGTCGCGCTGGATCCCGTCACGCCGGGTGCGACACTCTACCGGAAGAGCCTGCGTGTGCTTGTGGATGGCAAGGACGTGCCACCTGATCCGAAGAATGGATACACGTACGACGAGCGTGCCCACAGCATCCGTTTCCATGGGGATGCCAAGAAGGCGGCATTCACGGCAATGATCGACATCACCTACGAGGAGCACATGTGATTCCAAATTGCGATTGAGCAGAAGCCAAACGCCAACCGGGAACGCAGAGGGTTCACCACGGAGACACGGAGGGCACGGAGGTAAGACGTCAGGTTCGGCTTCCGTGCCTCTGGTGAGACGTGGATCGGCCGGTTTTTCGCTCAGTCTCAAGTCGCCGTCCAGCCGCCGTCGATCGGCAGGGCGCTGCCCGTGATCCCCGCGGCCGCGTCCGAGCAGAGGAACAGCGCGAGGCCCGCCACCTGCTCCGTCGAGATGAATTCGCCGGTGGGTTGTTTGGCCAGGATGACCTCATCGATGATGCGTTCGAGCGGCTTGCCGGTGAGGCGTGCCTGTTCGGCAAGCTGGTTCTCGACGAGCGGCGTTCGCACGTAGCCCGGGCAGATCGCATTGCAGGTGATGCGGTCGCGCGCGGTTTCGAGCGCCGTGACCTTGGTCAGTCCGACGAGTCCGTGTTTGGCTGCGACGTAGGCGGCTTTGCCGGGAGAGGCCACCAGACCATGAGCGGACGCGATGTTGAGGATGCGGCCCCAGCCGTGGCGCCGCATGACCGGGAGGACGGCGCGGGTGGTATGAAACGATGCGGAAAGGTTCACCGCGATGAGTTCGTCCCACTTCTCGGCGGGAAACGATTCCAGAGGTGCCACCGATTGCAGGCCGGCGTTGTTGACAAGTATGTCGAGTCGTCCCCATCGGGACTCGGCCTGCTTCATCAACCCGGCGATCTCGCCCGGTGCCGCGAGATTGGCCGGAAGATGGACGGCATCACCGCCGGCCGATTTTCGCAGTTCGGCGAGGAGCGTCGAGATCGTGTTCTCGTCCCCGAAGCCATTGACGACGACCTTGCAGCCGGCGTCGGCCAGAGCCCGGGCGATGCCGCGGCCAATGCCGCTCGTCGATCCGGTGACGAGAGCGACCTTGCCTGTCAGTGAGATGGTCATGGTGGGGGAAGGAACGGGCATCCGCTTCAGGATCGTTCAAACGCCATGGCGATCCCCATGCCGCCGCCGATGCAGAGCGTGGCGATGCCCCGATGGGCGTCGCGTTGTGCCATGGCGTGAAGCAGGGTGACGACGATGCGCGCCCCCGAGGCTCCAATGGGATGGCCGAGCGCGAGCGCGCCGCCGTTCACGTTCACCCGCGCCGGATCCCATCCGAGTTCGCGCCCCACGGCGCAGCTTTGGGCCGCAAACGCCTCGTTCGCCTCGATCAAATCCACCTCGTCGATTTTCCAACCGACGCGGGCGAGCAGCTTCTGGGTGGCGGGTGCCGGCCCGATTCCCATGAGCCGGGGCTCCACTCCGGCCATCGCCCATCCTGCAACGCGCGCGAGCGGTTGGCGGCCACGGCGTTTCGCCTCGGCTTCGGTCATCAGCATCACCGCCGCGGCACCGTCGCTCAATCCGCTGGAGTTTCCGGCCGTGACGGTGCCGTCTTCGCGCGCGAAGACCGGCTTGAGCTGCGACAGCGCCGTGAGCGTGGTGTCCGGCCGGATACATTCGTCCAGGCCAACCGTCGAACTCGACCTGGCGCCTTTCACCACGACCGGAACAATTTCGCCGGCGAATCGGTTTTCACGCTGCGCGGCGGCGGCTTTTTGCTGGGAGTAGAACGCAAACTCGTCCTGCTCGGCGCGGGAGACCTGCCACTGCCGGGCCACATTCTCCGCCGTGGTCCCCATGTGGCAGTCGATGCCCTGATCCCAGAGGCCGTCGTGCACCATCGTGTCGCGCAGGGCGGCGTCACCGAATTTCGTCCCCGTTCTCAGGTGCACGCAGTGCGGCGCGGAGCTCATGCTTTCCTGTCCGCCGGCGATGACGATGGTGGCGTCACCGCACAGCAGGGCGTGACACCCCATCGCAATGGAACGGAGACCGGAACCGCAGACCTGGTTGACCCCGGCGGCGGTGGTTTCCACGGGAAAGCCTGCCGCGATTGAAGCCTGTCGTGCGGGGTTCTGGCCCGCCCCCGCCGTGAGCACCTGCCCGAGGATGACGTCCGAGACTTCCGCCGGGAGAAGGCCGGCGCGTGCGGCGACTGCCGAGAGGACGACGGAGCCAAGGGTATGGGCTGGAAGACTGGCGAACGAGCCATTCATTCTTCCGATCGGAGTGCGCGCGGCTGAGACGATGACAATGCGGTTCATGATGGTGTCTCGGGGTGACGGGGCGGGACAAGGGCGGTGAATCCTGCCAATGCCTGTGGATTGGCGATGGCTTCGCGACTGACGGCGACAGCGACCGGGACTCCGCTGAGGATGCGCTTGATGGGAACCTCCATCTTCTTGCCGTTGAGCGTGCGCGGGATCTCCGCAACGGCGTGGATGACATCGGGAACATGCCGCGGCGAAGCGTCGGCGCGCAACCGGCGGCGAATGTTCTCACGCAGGCGGTCGTCCAAGGCGACACCGGGCTGCAACGCAACAAACAGGATCAACTGGCCCTCCATACCGAGGCGCGTGGTGTCGACAACCAGGGAGTCCGCGATGCCGGGAATGCGTTCGACGACCGTGTAGATCTCCGCAGTTCCCATGCGCACTCCCCCGCGATTGAGCGTGGCATCGGTGCGCCCGTGAATGACGCAGCGGAGCGGCGGTGTGGCGATTTCAATCCCGTCTCCATGTGCCCATACGCCGGGGAATTTTGAAAAATACGTCGCTTGGAACCTTTCCCCGGAGGCATCACCCCACAGTCCCACCGGCATGGCCGGGAAGGGAGCGGTGAGCACAAGCTCGCCGACACCGCCGACAACCGGACGGCCGTTGTCGTCCCACGCCTCGATCCTGGCCCCGAGGGCGAGGCACTGCAGTTCCCCGGCACGGACCGGCTGCAGCGGATTGCTGACGACGAATGCGGTGCAAACATCCGTGCCACCACTGACGGAGCCGAGCAAGACATCCGCCTTTACCTTTTGATAGACCCAAAGGAATCCCTCCGGCGACAAAGGGGCTCCCGTGGAGCCGATGGAACGCAGCGATGGAAAGAGATGCCGGGATGCGGGATGAACCCCCGCGCGTTCGCATGCCGTGAGGTAGGGGGCGCTTGCACCGAAATAGGTGATGCCAAGGCGCTCGACAATATCCCAGAGGACATTCCAGTCAGGGTGTTTTGGACTGCCGTCATAGAGCACGATGGCGACGCCGGGCAGCAGGAGCGCGGAAACGAGAAAGTTCCACATCATCCAGCCTGAGGAGGTGAGCCAGAAAAATCGGTCACCCGGACGCAGGTCGAGGTGCAGCGAGAGCACTTTCAGATGTTCGAGCAGCATGCCGCCATGCCCGTGGACAATCGCCTTGGGGGTTCCGGTCGTCCCGGAGGAGTAGAGGATCCACAACGGGTGGTCGAAGGGCACGGGCGCAAAATCGAGCGGTGGCACCGTGGACCAAGGAAGGTCGCGCCATGCGATGGCGCGTGGCAGCGGGATGCGGGCCGCCACGATTTCCGCACTGTTGCCAACCACAAGGAGCGTCTGCAGCGACGTCAGGCCCGAGCAGATCTCGACGATTGTCTCGCTGCGGTCGTGGAACCTGCTCCCATAACGGTAGCCCGCGGTCGCGATGAGCACCTTGGGTGCGATCTGGGTGAAACGCTCCAGAACGCTCCCGGCACTGAACTCCGCGGAGCAATTCGACCAGGTGGCGCCGAGGCTGGCGGTGGCGAGAAATGCGACGATCGCTTCCGGGGAATTCGCAAGATAGCCGGCCACGCGATCGCCGGGAGCGACACCGGCGCGGCGCAGCTCCCCGGCGAGGACCGCCACCTGCCGGCGAAGCTCGCGGCGGGATATCTGCGTTGCGGCGGTGTCGCCTTCCGCCTCGTAAAATATTGCCGTCGCGTCGTCGTCCGGGCCCGGACGCAGCGCGTGTTCCGCATAGTTGAGGAGTGCTCCGGAAAACCAGCGGCCGTAGGCAGGAGCGTTTCGTTCGAGCGTTTGTCTGGAGGGCGCGTGGAATCGCACGCCGAAGTAGTCGGCCAGGGAGCTCCAGAACTCTCCGCTTTCGTCCACCGACCAGCGCCACAGGTCTTCGTATCGGGAAAAGTCGCTGGCGTGCCTGCGTCCCGCCCAAGCGCTGAAGCGGGCAAGATTGCTTGAGTTCGCTCTCGCAACGGACGGTTCCCAGAGGATCGGCCGATCAGCTTTCTTTGCTTCCGAGGTCATGCGCGCGGATCTGCCTGCTCGAAATTGTTCCGGAGTGCGAGCATTCCGGCGATGAAGCGGTCGCGCCGCGATTCGAGTTCGGGAATCGAATCGTTGCCGGCTTCTTCCAGGACCCCGCGGATGATCTTTTCCTGAAGTTCGGGTGTGAGCTCCGGCTGTCCGAGATCGGCCCACCAGCGTGAGAACGGCCCGGCGAGGTGCTCCATGAAATGACGGATTCCGCCGCGTCCCCCGCCGAGATGGAAAAGCAGGTTCGGCCCCATCACGCCCCAGCGCAAACCGGGGCCGAAGGCGACGGCGGCGTCGACATCGCTCACGCTGACCACACCCTCGGCGACGAGATGCGCGGCCTCGCGCCAAAGCGCCGCCTGGAGGCGGTTGGCCACGTGGCCCGGGATTTCCCGGCGCACATGGATGACCCGCTTCCCCAAGCCGGCATAGAAATCCTTGGCGCGCTCAAGGGCGTCAGCGGAGGTTCGTTCGCCCCCGACCACCTCCACTAACGGGATCAGATGCGGCGGATTGAACGGATGGCCGATCAGGCAGCGCTCAGGATGGGCGCAGTCGCGCTGGATCTCGCTCATCTTCAGGCCGGATGAACTCGACGCGATGAGCACGTCGGGCGGCGCCGCGGCATCCAGTTCCGCGAAGAGCGGCACCTTGATCTCCAGACGTTCGGGACCGTTTTCCTGCACGAAGTCCGCCTGCCGGACGGCTTCGGCGGGACTGGAAACAAAACGCATGCGATCGGGCCGGGCGCCCGGCGCCAGTCCGATCCCGGTCATGAACGGCCATACCCGCTTGATGCAGTCGCGCAATTCCGCCTCGGCCCGGGGCGATGGATCGGTCGCGAGGACATCGAATCCCCTCGAGAGAAAGAAGGCCGTCCAACTGGCCCCGATGGTGCCGGTTCCGATGACCGCGACGGTTTGAGGGGGTGAACTCATGTTGGGGAGAAGAGGTGGCGATGCAGCATGATGATACCACGGGAAAGTGCCAACCCGACAGGTTGGAAAAGAGTCATGACCAGTGGCGAGCGCACCGGCAGGGTGCGTTGCAAGAGGTTAACCCCAAGGCGCCCGCGTCCGGTGACCGTTGACAGCGGACGTCCACCCCGGTGTGGTGGCGGTTTGCGTCCATGACAGACAAGATCCTCCCGTTCACCAGGCAACAGCTGGAAGCGATCGCCGCAAAGGTGCCGACGCCGTTCCATATCTACGATGAAACCGCGATGCGGAGCAACGCGCGCGAGTTCTACGAGGCGTTCAAGTGGGTGCCCGGCGGATTCACCAATTTTTATGCGGTCAAGGCATTGCCCAATCCCCATGTGCTCGCGGCGCTGAAGGAGGAGGGGCTGGGCGGCGACTGTTCATCTCTGGCGGAACTCAGGCTTTGCGAAGCGGTGGGGATCACGGGAAACCGCATCGTCTTCACCTCGAACGATACGCCTGCGCATGAGTACCAGGAGGCGGCGCGCCTGGGTGCGATCATCAACCTAGATGACATTTCGCATATCGAATTCCTCGAGAAGGTCCTCGGAGGGAGGCTTCCGGAGATGCTCTGCTTCCGGTACAACCCCGGTCCGCTGAAGGCGGGCAATGCCATCATCGGCAAGCCCGAGGAGGCGAAGTACGGTTTCACGCGCAACCAACTGTTCGAAGGCTACCGGCTGCTGGCGAGGCGCGGCGTGAAGCGGTTCGGCCTGCATACGATGGTGGCCTCGAATGAGCTCAACCCGGACTATTTTGTCGAGACCGCGCAGATGCTCTTCGACCTCGTGGTTGAGCTGAACCGTGAATTGGGAATCCGGATTGAATTTGTGAATCTTGGCGGAGGCATCGGCATCCCGTACCGGCCGGGGCAGTCGGCGGTCGATCTCGCCCATGTGGGGCGGAAGATCGAGGAGGCCTATCGGCGCACCATCGTTGGTAACAATCTCGGGCCGATTCGCATCGCCATGGAGTGCGGCCGCATGATCACGGGACCGTATGGATTTCTGGTGTCACGCGTCCTGCACAAGAAGGCCACGTACAAGAATTACCTCGGACTCGACGCGTGCATGGCGAATCTCATGCGCCCCGGCATGTATGGATCCTACCACCACATCACGGTGCCGGGCAGGGAAGGGGGCGCGCGGAGAGTGTATGACGTCACGGGGTCACTCTGTGAGAACAACGACAAGTTCGCGATCGACCGCGAGATTGCCGATCCGGAGATTGGCGACCTGGTTGTGATTCACGACACCGGTGCGCACGGACATGCGATGGGTTTCAACTACAACGGCAAGCTGCGCTCCGCCGAGGTCCTGTGGCGGGGGGAGGGCGACTGGAAACTGATCCGCCGCGCGGAGACGCTGGCCGACCATTTTGCCACGCTCGATTATCCGGGCCTGCAGGAGTGATTCCCGCCGTTCGTAGCCGAACGATCGAAAGGCTTGCCAGCCTCCGCGTTCCGGACAAATGAATGCCAGCGTGCCTCCGCCTGACGCCGAAATTGCCGCTTGGTTCAATGCCAACGTGCATCCACACGAACCGGCGTTGCGTCGTTATCTGTATGGCATTATCGATTCCAGCGACATCGATG
>CAZOXB010000210.1:0-7117 GCA_964583635.1 uncultured Opitutaceae bacterium
GTGCGCGCCCTTGCCAAGCGTTTTTTCGTAAGCGCCGACGCGCTGCTCTCTTAGCGATCATACCGAAGGACGGGGAGTCTCGTTTTTAGGCCGCGCTCCAGCTTTGGTGAAGGGAGCCCGAACCGAAGGCTCAAGGATAGTCGGATTTTGCCAGGAACCAAACCGAAGGGACTTACTTTTTGACTTGAGTCCCATTGGGTTCTATACGCGGAGCTTGCTCCGGCTTCCTGGGTGCGTCGCTTTGTCATTTGCTTCGGATCGACTGTGGTAACCTTGGTGGGGAGATCGTCGATGGTCAGCCGGGGGGCCGGACTCCAAGCGCTACAACGATCCGGGAAAGATGGTCCGGTCAGGAGAGGCATCAATGGTGGCAATTCGGCGCTGGCTTACTGTCTCTGCTGAGATTTGCCAACGCGAAGCCGCAACCCTCCGGGCTTCGTGCTGCGGTGGTTTGGGCTTTTCGCATTGGCATGCGTTGCCCTTCCGATTCGGCCACGAGGGATCGTGGCCTCCTCCGGCTCTCACCGGAAGTTTGCCTCAGGGGCTCCCATCGCTGAATCCGGCGGAGCCGCAGTGGCCGGGGACGGCTGGAGGCCTTCAGGGGAGCGCGTCTGTGAATGCTTTCTTTGGCCCGCAAGGTAGCGGGGCGGTTGAAGTCCGAGGCGGCTGGCGAGAAAGTAGCGGGCGGCGACTCCGAGGCAACCCAGGCCGTAGATGGTGCTGCGCCGGAAATTGATGGAGGATGCCTCGGCGAAATACCGGGTCGGACAACTGACCTCACCAATCATATAGCCGCGCCAGAGGGCCTGGGCGATGAATTGGTTGTCGAATATGAAGTCGTTGGAAAGACCGTCGAGCTGCATATTCTCGAGCAACGACCGCGAATAGGCGCGGTAACCGGTATGATATTCGGAGAGCTTGGCGCCCATCAACAGATTCTGCGCCGCGGTAAGGAAACGATTCGCCGCATATTTCCACCAAGGCATGCCGCCGTCCATGGCGAAGCCACCGAGAATGCGTGAACCGACAACAAAATCGTGAAGACCGTTGGCGATCATGCTCGCCAGTGCCGGTATCAGTTTGGGTGTGTATTGATAGTCGGGGTGAACCATGATGACGATATCGGCGCCCATCTCCAACGCGATTCGATAACAGCTCTTCTGGTTGCCGCCGTAACCCAGGTTACGGTCGTGCACGTGCACCGAAACACCGGGAAGGGAGCGCGCCAGGGCAACCGTTCCATCGCGACTGCCATCGTCGACAAGGATGATGTCATCGACAATTCCTTGATTGATCACCTCGTCATAGGTCGCACGCAGCGTGAGTTCTGCGTTGTAAGCCGGCATGACGACAGCGATGCGCTTGTTCTTATACATGGACGTCGACGGAGGAGAACAGGTCAGAGCGGACAATGACCCGTGTCGTTAAGTTCAGTTGCAATGCCGGTTCGCGGAGCATGAATGCGGGCGCCCTGATTCCGAATTCTGCCGGTGATCTATTGGCGCGGCACGGTGCGTTTCGGGCATGGTTGCCTTGGCATATCGGCGCAAAACGGAGTTCCCGCAGTCGAAAGCGATCGCCGAGACGAGGGATCCCGGACGAGCCTTGCGTGATCTCAGGTTTAAGTGTCAGGTGCGTGACGTGAAGGTCCATAAAATCCTCCGACGATCTGCAGGGTTTTGCCTCCTTTTGGGGGTCATTGGCATTTTCATTATTGGCAGCCATTGGCAAGCAGATTCTGCGCGATCGCGTCAACCGGCAGTCTCTTCGCGAGGCACAGCCCCCGCACTTCGCGTGAGCCAAGGCGACGAAACGCCTGCGGCGGTCGTTGCACAATCTGGCTTGGCAAAGTCCGGGTCCAGGAGGACGACGGTGTTGGGATCGGCGTTGTTTGATTTTCGCCCTGCGCCCCCGGATGCCGGTGCGATCGAGGCACGTTGGAAACCGGCGACCAACCAGGTCCATTACGTCGAACTCAATCGTGCCTTGCTGATCGGCAAGACCTCACGGGTATGGAATGGCGGCGATCGGGATCGAATCACCCTCCCGCTTCCGGGTGGATCGCGGCTCGCGATGCGGGTGCGGCAAAGCGAGATGCTGGGCCCGCAGCGGTTTGTGGTGAGGGGCGATCTCGAGGGGCGTGAGCACAGTCGCGTCATCCTGGCTGTCAATGAAGGTTCGATTGCGGGACAAATATCGGATCCGGAAAAGGGCGAATACCAGCTGCGTTCCTTGGAGGATGTTGAGCCAGCGCTGGGCATGTTCTGGAAAGTCGATTCGTCCAAGGTGGGCGAATGTGGAGGACTGGTGCCCCCGACGGCGGATGGCGATGTGCTCCGTGCGGTGGCGGCTGACGCCGGCAGCGGGTTGGCGAGGGCCGAGTCCGGCCGCAGCGCCGCCGCCGCTGACGCCACAACCGGCGCGACAGTGCGACTGCTGTTTCTTTATTCCACCGCCGTGCGACAGGCGTTCGGGGTCAATCAAGTCCGGGCGCAGATCGACTTGAGCGTCGCTGGCGTCAATGCGGATATGGCGAACAGCCAGGTCGCGGTCAGGATCGAACTGGCCGGGGCGGAGGAAGTGGATCTGAGCGAGTCCAGCCTCAGCTACTCGGCCACCCTGGCCTCGTTGCGAGGGCGTTCGGACGGCGTTCTCGACCAGATTCATGTTCTGCGCGATCAATACCTGGCCGATCTCGTTTCGCTGGGGGCCTATGCCGCGGACTCGGGCGGATCGGCTGGAATCGCGTATCTCATTGAGGAACCGCATTCGTACTTGAACAGCTACTACGGATTTTCCGTGGTCCGCTTTGGCTCGATGAGCTCCAGCAGCGTGCTTTCCCATGAACTTGGGCACAACTTCGGCTGTTCCCACGACCGGGAGAACTCCACCAATGGCGGTGCCTATCCGTACAGTTATGGATATCGTTTCTTTGCCGTGGACAGCGCCGGGCAGACCCTGCAGGTCCGCGACATCATGGCGTACGCGCCGGGATTGCGCGTTTCCTATTTTTCCAATCCGCGTCTGATCCTTTCCAACCTGGCTTCGGGCAGTTCGACCACTTTCCTGAAGGAGCCGGTTGCGCTGGGAATTGCCGCGGGGCTTCCCGGCGAGGCGGACAACGTCCGGACCATCGAGCAGACCGCATTCCTGGTCTCGAGTTATCGCGCATCGCCCCAGTCTCCCTATGGCGTGGGCACCTTGGTGAATGTGTCCACCCGCGCGTTTGTCGGCAGCGGATCCCAACAGCTGATTGGCGGTTTTGTCATCGAGGGAGACACCGACAAGACCGTGCTGGTGCGCGCGGCCGGTCCGTCATTGGTGCCGTTTGGGATCGCGGATGCCCTGGAGAACCCGATCCTGCGCCTCTACCGCCAGGGTGAAACGGTCCCATTTGCCAGCAACGACAACTGGAGCGACCAGCCGAATGCCGCAGAGACCACGCGCGCGGGGTTTGCCTTTGCGGTGGGCAGTCGTGACGCCGCACTGTTGCGCACCTTGCCGCCGGGAGGGTACACGGCCAACATCGAGGGAGTCGGGGGCACGGTGGGCACGGCGTTGGTGGAAGCCTATCAAATCGACCCGGCCGCGGGTGCGAGGCTGATCAACCTTTCCACCCGCGCCTACGCCGATTCGGATAAACCGATCATCGCCGGCTTTGTGGTCACGGCAGATCCCGGATCCCCGGGCTTCACGAAGCGTCTCCTCATCCGTGTGCTGGGACCCACCCTGAACCGGTTTGGCGTGGAGGACACCATGGCGGACCCCATGATGCGGATCCATGATTCGACGGGCGCCATGTTGCTCGAAAACGACGATTGGGACTCCCCGAACACCCGCTTGAAGGACAGCCCCTCCCTGGTGCGCGGCGTCGTTGATCAATACTCCGAGCAGATGGTTTTCGATGCGGTGAAATCCCTCGGCATTCTTGAAATGACTCCGGTCGAGCCCGGTATTGTGGTGGACCTGCCGGCGGGCAATTATACCGTGGTCGTGCTGCCATTCGAAAGCCTGGAGACCAACCAGCCTGCCCGTCGCGGCATCGGGCTCGTCGAGGTCTATGAGCTGGTAGGGCGTTGAGCGGACGGTGTGCGGCCCCTCTTGCTGCCGTGCGCCACCTTGGGCGCGCGTGGCGTTTTGACACACCGGGACAACCGGGCACGTTTTCGCGTCAGACTGCCACTCCCGGACGAGGCCCGACGAAGGGGGTGCGGGTGGTATGCCGCATGCAGAGGGAAAGGCAAAGCCCATGGATTCCAATACACTCACCGCAATGTCCCGCCAGGCGTTGACCGACGCCCAATCGGAGGCGCGTCGTCGCTCCAACAACGAAGTCGATACCTGGCACCTCCTTCATGCGCTTCTGACGCAGGAGAAGGGCATCGTGCCGGCATTGGTGGAGAAGCTGGGTCTTACCACGAGCGCGATGGAATTGGCGGTGGAACGTGAGCTCGAGCGTCTCCCCAAGGTCAGTGGGAGCGTCGATACTTCGAAGATCTACGTCACTCAGGCGGTGAACGAGGTGCTCACGCGCGCCGAAACCGAGGCGAAGAAGCTGAAGGATGAATTCGTCTCGGTGGAGCACCTTTTTCTCGGCTTGGTTGAGGTCGCCAAACCCGATGCCTTCGGCAAGTACCTCAAGTCCTTCGGCCTTGACCGAAGCAAGGTGCTTCAGGCGCTGAAGACGCTGCGCGGCAATCAGCGTGTGACGACGGACAATCCGGAAGCCACGTATGCGGCGCTTGAAAAGTACGGCGTCGACCTCGTGGCGCAGGCGCGCAAGGGCAAGCTCGACCCGGTGATCGGCCGCGACGACGAGATCCGCCGCACGATCCGCATCCTTTCCCGTCGCACCAAGAACAACCCGGTCCTGATCGGCGAACCCGGCGTGGGCAAGACCGCCATCGTGGAAGGCCTGGCCCAGCGCATCGTGCGCGGCGATGTTCCCGAGGGGCTCAAGGACAAGACCATTTTCTCGCTCGACATGGGGGCGCTCATCGCGGGCGCAAAATATCGCGGCGAATTTGAGGAACGCCTCAAGGCGGTGCTCACCGAGGTGAAACAGAGCGACGGACGCATCATTCTCTTCGTCGACGAACTGCACACCATCGTCGGCGCCGGCAAGACGGAGGGCGCGATGGACGCCGGCAATCTGCTGAAGCCGATGCTGGCCCGCGGCGAACTGCACTGCATCGGGGCGACCACGCTCGATGAATACCGGCAGCACATCGAGAAGGACGCCGCCCTCGAGCGCCGCTTCCAGCCGGTGCTGGTCGAACCGCCGTCGGTGGAGGATGCCATTTCCATCCTGCGCGGCCTGCGCGAACGCTTCGAGATCCACCATGGCGTGCGCATTCAGGACAACGCACTGGTCTCGGCGGTCACCCTTTCCAACCGCTACATATCCGACCGGTTCCTGCCCGACAAGGCGATCGACCTGATCGACGAGGCCTGCGCGATGATCCGGACGGAAATGGACAGCGCGCCCCAGGAACTGGACGCGTTGCAGCGCCGTGTCCTCCAGCTCGAGATCGAAGAGGCGGCCCTGCAGCTCGAAAAGGACGAGAGCTCGCGCCAGCGTCTGGAATTGCTCCGCAGGGAACTCGCCGATGCGCGTACCCAGTCGGCCGCCCTGCGCGCCAAGTGGGAGAAGGAAAAGGCGTCGGTCGAGCGCGTGCGCAAGGTGCGGGAGGAAATCGACGCCGCCCGCATCGAAATCGAGAAGGCGGAGCGTGCCTATGACCTGAACAAGCTCGCCGAACTTCGCCACGGGCGCATTCCGCACCTGGAGGCCGAACTCCGGAAGCTCGAAAAGGCCGAGGCCAAGACCGAGCTGTTCAAGGAGGAGGTTTCCTCGGAGGAGGTCGCTGAGATCGTGGCGAAGTGGTCCGGTGTGCCCGTCAAGCGTCTGGTCGAGGGGGAAAAGGAGAAGCTCCTCCGGCTGGCGGACGAACTGCATCAGCGCGTGATCGGACAGGAGGAGGCGGTCCAACTGGCCAGCGATGCGATCCTGCGCGCCCGTGCGGGCATCAAGGATCCACGCCGTCCCGTGGGCAGCTTCCTTTTTCTCGGTCCGACCGGCGTGGGCAAGACCGAGCTGGCGAAGACGCTTGCGGAGACGCTGTTCGACACGGAAGCGGCCATGATCCGTATCGACATGTCCGAATACATGGAGAAGCACAGCGTCGCCCGCATGATCGGCGCGCCGCCGGGCTATGTGGGTTACGATGAAGGCGGCCAGTTGACCGAGGCGGTGCGACGCAAGCCGTACGCGGTGGTGCTGTTCGACGAGATCGAGAAGGCCCATCCGGATGTCTTCAACGTGCTCCTCCAGGTGCTCGACGACGGACGCGTGACCGACTCGCAGGGACGGACCGTGGATTTCAAGAACACGATCATCATCATGACGTCGAACATCGGCTCGCGCTTCCTGCTCGAAGGCGTCACCTCCGATGTCATTCCCGAGAGCGTCCGTGAGTCCGTGATGGCGGAGCTCCGCCGGTCGTTCCGTCCGGAGTTCCTGAACCGCATCGATGAGACGATTCTGTTCAAGCCGCTCACGCTCGATGAGATTACCCACATCGTGGACCTCCTGCTCGCCGACCTCAACAAGCGCCTGGCCGACCGCCGTGTCACCGTCGTGCTCGACAAGAAAGCGAAAGTTTGGGTGGGTGAAAAAGGCTATGATCCGGTGTTCGGTGCACGCCCGCTGAAACGTTTCCTGCAGCGCAACATCGAGACCAAGCTCGCCCGCGCGCTTGTCACCGGCGAGGTGTCGGATGGCAGCGAGGTGCAGTTCAGGATCAAGGACGACGAACTGGTGATGGCATGATGCCATTCAGCCCGATCGCGTGCGTCAGCTGCCCGTACAGCAGCGGCGCCTCGTGACTCCAGGATCCGAACGTCCGCGCCTTCTCTTCCACTCCATGTTCCCTCGCCAGTTTTTTTCACCGGATGGCCCGGTATGAAATTGCGCAGCTGGGCCAGCACACTCATTTTGTTCCTGGTTGAAGTTGTCCGGCTACGGTTTGTTTTTCACATTCGGCCGCTATCGCGTCCGGAGAACCTGGGCAACTCCAACCGCTTTTCCTTTATTCCCGCGGGATGCCTGTGAAAA
>CAZOXB010000211.1:0-7082 GCA_964583635.1 uncultured Opitutaceae bacterium
ATGGGCACCCGCCGCTCCAAGGTTCCCCGCATTTCGCTGGTCGGCGGTATCCTCGGTTTCACTACCGGCATGTCGGCGATCTACTTCATGGATGCCTTCGACTACCCGCTGATTGTGGGCGGCAAGCCGCTGTTCAGTCCGATGTTCGCCTTCCCGGTTTCCTACGAACTGACGATTCTGTTCTGTGCGTTCGCGACGATCGCGGGCATGTTCATCCTGAACGGGCTGCCGATGCACTACCATCCGGTGCTGAAATCGGATCACATCCTGCGCGCGTTGAACGACAAGTTTCTCGTCGTCATCGAGTCCCGCGATCCGAAGTTCAATCTCAATGCCACACGGGCGCTGCTCGAGAAAGTCGGCGGCAAACAGATCATGGAGCTGGAAGCCTGACCATGCGCATCGTCTATCTCATCACCTTCTTCGTGACGGCCCTGTCCATCGGTGTCCTCGGTTTCCGGGGATGCGCGTCGGATCGTCCGCCCCTGGAAGTATTCCCCGACATGGACCGCCAGGCACACTATCTTCCGGAGGGGGAATCCCGCTTCTTTGCCGATGGCCGGGCGGATCGTCCCCTGCCGCCGGGTGTGGTTGCCCGCGGACACCTCGACGAGAACGTTGCGGTTTATCAGGGCAAGACAACCAACGGCGCCTGGGTTCAGGGAATCCCCGCGGAACTCACGGTGGATGCACGCTTCATGCAGCGCGGCCGGGAGCGCTACCAGATTTACTGTGCGCCGTGCCATGGAGCGCTGGGGGATGGCAATGGCATCACCAAACTCTACGGCATGGGTGCAACCCCAACCTACCACGATGACCGGCTGGTGAAGATGGCCGATGGAGAGCTCTTCAACACGATCACCCACGGCAAGAACACCATGATGTCCTACGGGGACAAGCTGGAGCCGTCGGATCGCTGGGCGGTCGTCGCCTATGTGCGCGCCTTGCAGCGCGCGCAACGCGGCAAAGTCGAAGACGTTCCTGCATCGCAACGCGCGGAGCTTGGCATCCAATGAGTACTCACGCTGCATCCTCCTCCTCCGGCGTTCCGCCCTACACGGCGTCTGCTTCGGTCTCAGGCGCACCGGCTGTGGGCAAGCCCCTTGTCATCGGTGTCGCCGGCGTCCTCCTGACGGCCGTCGGGCTGTTCTTCACGGATCCTGCCAAGATCGCATTTTCGTGGTTGGTGGGAATCACCTTCTGGGTGGGCATAGCCTTGGGAATGCTCCTGCTGGTGATGATTCACCATCTCTTCGATGCCTCATGGTCCGTCGTGCTGCGGCGCCAGTTCGAGCACTGCCTGGCGGCATTCAAGTGGCTGGCGCTGCTCTTCGCACCCTTGCTTCTCGCCGTGTACGTTTATCCCGGATCCGTCTGGAAGTGGATGGATCCCAACTTCGACCTCTCCAAGGTGGGTGGCCACGGCACGGTTGGCGCCGATGTGCTCTGGGTGAAGAAGTCCGGATTTCTGAATCCGACGACGTTCGTCGTCACCACGCTTCTCTCCTTCATGCTGTGGGCCTGGCTTTCCGCCCGCCTGCGCCGTGCCTCCTTCGCGCAGGATGCCGACGGTGATCCCCGGTGGACCCGCATGAACCGCGTCACATCTGCCTTCGGTGTGCCGCTCACGGCGCTCACGCTGACCGCCGCGATTGTGCTCTGGGTGAAGTCGCTGGACTACCACTGGTTCTCCACCATGTACGGAGTCTGGTACTTCGCGAACTGCGTCCGTGCGGCACTCTCGGCCGGAGTGGTCATCATGGTCTGGCTTTGGTTCCGCGGCGACTACAAGGGGGTCCTCAACAACAACCACCTTCACAGCATCGGACAGCTGATGCTGGCATTCGTCGTGTTCTGGGCGTACGTGACCTTCTCCCAGTACTTCCTGATCTGGAATGCCAACGTGCCCGAGGAGACCTTCTGGTACAACATTCGCGAGATCAACAACAGCGACGGTCAGCCCAACCAATGGAAATGGGTGGGCATGACGCTCCTTTTCGGCCATTTCGTCTTCCCGTTCCTCTTCCTGCTGAGTTACCGGTACAAGCTGAACAAGGTCCTCCTGCCCCGCGCCGCGGTCGGCATGGCGTCGATCATGCTGCTCGACATGATCTACAACATCTGGCCGTCGATGAAGACGACTCAGGGCGATCCCCTGCCATTTCTCGCGCTGCACCAGATCTGGACGCTCACGGCCGTCGTCGGCATTGGCGGCATCTGCATCTGGGCCTATCTGAAGAGTTTTGCCACGACCAAGTTGATCCCGATCCGCGATCCCCGGATTGAAGAATGCCTCGCCTACCATGAGTCTTCCGCCGACTAATCCCGATGTCACCCGCCCGCGACTGTCGATCTTCCAGGCAGTGGTGGTCGCGGCATTCTTCGCGATTTTCATCGTGATCTATGCCTTCGTTCGGCAGAGCCCGCTTCCTTCCGGCAGCGTCTCCGGCGGCGGAGAGGACGAACAATGGAAAAACACGTCCACCGGACGTGCCGGCAAGCTGACCGAACTCCATGAGAAGGAGTCGGCGGCAGCCACCACCTACGGCTGGGTCGACCAGCAGGCGCGCAGGGTGCGCCTGCCGATTGACCGGGCGATGGAGCTGACCATCTCCGAATTGAACGCATCGCGGAAATAGCATCCTTATCCAGAATGGCTTCCTCATTGAATCCAAGCGGGACGACTCCCCTCAGCGATGAATCGATCGATGCATCGTTGAGGACCCCCGTCTCCATGTTTGTTGCGTCAGCGGCGGGGTGGCTGCTTCTCGGCGCCGTGATGGCGGTCATTTCCTCCGTCAAACTGCATGCGCCCGGCTTTCTTGGCGACCTCGAGTGCCTCACCTATGGCCGCACCCGTGGCATGGAGAATGTCGCACTCATCTATGGCTGGGGCTTCAACGCAGCGTTCGCGCTCTCGCTCTGGCTGCTGGCCCGCCTTTCGCGCAGCCGGTTGCCGCAGCCGCTGCTGCTGACGATCGCCGCCTTTTTCTGGAACATCGGAGTGGCGATTGGCGTCGGCGGTGTGCTCGTGGGTGACGGCACCTCCCTGGAGGGACTCGACATGCCGGCCTATGCGGGGCCGGTGCTTTTCATCGCCTACGTTTTCATCGGAATCTGGGCGCTCCAGCTCTACCGATCGGCCCGGATCGAACAGGTCTACATCTCCCAGTGGTACCTCCTCGGCGCCCTCTTCTGGTTCCCGTGGATCTTCTCGCTCGCGCAAATCATGCTGTTCATCGATCCGGTGAGGGGCACGGTGCAGTCGATCGTGCACACCTGGTTTGCGCAGGGGCTCAATTTCCTCTGGTTCCTGCCCGTCGCGTTGGCGTCGATCTATTATTTTCTGCCGAAACTGCTGGGGCGTCCGATCAACAAATACTACATCAGCATCTACGGCTTCTGGCTTTTGGCGCTTTTCGGCGGCTGGGCCGGGCTCGGTCGGCTGACCGGCGCCCCCGTTCCCGCTTGGGTCGTGTCCGCCGGGATCGGCGGAACGTTCATGCTCGTCGCGGCCTGGGCGGTATTCGCGATCAATCTTCTGCCCACGCTGCTGGCCGGCGGCAACGCTGCGCCGGCCCCCGGACTGCTGCGCTTTTTCGCCGTGCCGGTCATCGCCCTTTTCATCTGGGCGGCGACAACCGTCGTGCTCAGCCTTCGCTCCGTGGCGGAGATCACTCAGTTCACGCTGGTCCTGCCGGCGCAGTCCCAGCTTTTCTTCCTGGGCATCTTCAGCCTCACGGCCCTCGGCGGCATCTATTACCTCTTGCCTCGTGTGCTCGGGACGGAATGGCGATCGACCCGGTTGATCAGCGTCCATTTCTGGCTGTCGCTCCTCGGCATCGTTCTCGGGGTGGCGGCACTCACCCTCGGCGGCCTGAAACAGGGTTTCGCCATCAACGCCCTGGCGGCGGGTCAGGAGAACCCCGAGCCGTTGCTGGCCGTCATGCGCCACCTGCTGCCTTACCTCTCCACCCAGACGCTGGGGGCGTGTGTTCTCCTGGTGGGACACCTGCTCTTCGCCATCAATCTGGCGCGTACCGTCTGCGGTGCCTGCTGTTGCTGCTGCGGGTCGCGTTCCGCGGCTTCCGTTGACTATTCCCGTTCGAAGGAGGCGGTCATTCGATGAATCGTTCGTTTATTTTCTTTCTGGGACTTTTTGCGACCCTGGCGCTGTCATGGGTCGGAGTCGTCCTGGTCAACCAGATTTCCTATGGCCGGATGACGGCCGTGCTCGATCCCAATGAGGGCGCCTCATTCCCGATTCCGTTGCCCGGCACGGCTGCCCGGGGGCGCGAGGTCTACCAGGATCTGGGCTGCGCGGCCTGCCATACCCAGCAGACACGGCGTCCGGGATACGGCGTGGACGACAAGCAGGGCTGGGGAACGCGTCAAAGCGTCGCACGCGAATACATCTATGATGCCCATGTCCTGATCGGCAGCCAGCGTGTGGGCCCCGACCTGAGATATGTGGGTGTCCGCAAGGAGGGGCAGGAGGGCCGCACCTGGCACCTGCGCCATTTGTACGACGCACAGCTGACCTCCCCGGGTTCAATCATGCCGTCATACCGTTTCCTGTTCGAGACGCGCAGGATCATCGGCCAGCGGTCACCCGTTGCCATTCAGGACCTGCTTCCGGAGACGATGCAGCCGCGGGCGGGATATGAGATTGTCCCGACGGACCGGGCGGAGGCTTTGGTTTCCTATCTGATGAGTTTGAAAGACACCCACGCGTATCCGGAAGCTGCGAACGTTTATGTCGCCAAGGAGGCGGGCGAAGGTGCGGAGGGGGGCCACAAATGAGCGCTGATTCCCATTCATCCAGGCAGGGGCCGGAGTTGCGCGACAACTCCGACGAAGCGATCCAGCAGGTCCACGCCGCGCTGGTTCACAACAAGGCCGAACCGAAGGGCGGCTACTCGGTCACCCCCTTGTTCCTTCTGGCCCTGCTTTCGACGCTCGTCTTCGTGTGCTCAATCTACATGGTGCATTACCGCGGCGGCTTCAGCCCGCTGGTTCAGGACGAGCGTTTCGATCCGGCCAAGGCGGGTCCTGCCGTGGCGGTTGCGGTCGATCCGGTCGCATCCGGCAAGCGCCTCTACAACACGCCGGGAATGTGCGTGACCTGCCACCAGGCCACGGGACAGGGCATACCGGGTGCATTTCCCCCGCTGGCCGGCTCCGAGTGGGTCGCCGGCACGGAGGAACGCGTCATTCGCATCGTCTTGCACGGCCTCACCGGAGAGCTCAAGGTGCATGGCGGAACGTTCAACGGCGTCATGCCCGCGTTCGGCCAGGGGGCGGGTGGTTTCAACTGGAGCGATGATCGGATTGCCCACGTGCTGACCTACATTCGACAGGAATGGGGCAACAAGGCGGGGCCCGTCGACGTTGCAAAAGTCACGGAAATTCGCGCCAAGGAAGCTGCACGCGGCAGCAAGGCCTGGACCGTCAGCGAAATCGAGGCCATCAAGTGAGCCTTGATCCGGTGGAGTGGCCGCGGAACCGCCGCCACTCCCCGGTTGCACGGGATCGTCAACCACCCGGTGTGGGGTGAGTGCCGCCGGTGTCACGAACCGCCCGACCGGAAATCCCGATCGATTCGGCTACCGTTCCTATTCGCCGAGCTTACGGTTCGGCAGGAGATAATTGCTCACGTAGTCGTGCACCGCTGCGCCGAGCGGGGTCATCGGCCGGTCATAGCCCTGGCTCCGGAGTTTGCTGATGTCGGCGCGGGTGTGATATTGATATTTTCCCCGCAGCGCGTCCGGCATGTCGATGAATTCAATTTCCGGTTTCAGGCCGAGCGCGGTGAAGATGGCGGTTGCGAGGGTGATCCAGGTATTGGACTCGCCTGAACCGAAATTGTAGAGCCCCCCGGCGGCAGGTGCCTGTTCCGCAAAGTGCAGCGTCATCTCCACGGCATCCTTCACGTAGAGGAAATCACGCATCTGCTCCCCGTCCCTGAAGTCAGCCTTGTAACTTCGGAAGAGCTGCACCTTTCCCGTCGCCCGGATCTGGTGAAATGCCTTGTTCACGAGTGAACGCATGTCCCCCTTGTGATCCTCATTGGGACCGAAGACGTTGAAATACTTCACGCCGACCAGTCGTTCCAGGCAGCCGTGCGATTTTGCCCAGAGGTCGAACAGGTGCTTGGAATAGCCATACATGTTGAGCGGACGCAGTTGGTGAAGCGGGCCGTCATGGTCATCCATGCCCTGGGCACCATCCCCGTAGGTTGCCGCCGAGGAGGCGTAGATGAAGCGCGTGCCCCGGTCGAGCGACCACAGCGCGAGTTCCTTGGTGAAGCCGAAATTGTTGTCGGCCAGGTAGGAGGCGTTCCGCTCGGTCGTCGCGGAGCAGGCACCGAGGTGAAAGAGCGTGCTGAATTGGCCAAACGCATCGTGGCTTTCCGTCAGTTTCCGGCGGAACACATCGGCCTCGATGTAATCCGAAAAACGCAGCGGGACGAGGTTCTTCCATTTCTCGTCGGATCCCAGGATGTCGGTGATGACGATGTTCGTGATGCCGCGCTGGTTGAGCGCCCAGACCAGCGCGCTGCCGATGAAACCGGCGCCGCCCGTCACCAGAATGCGTCCATGGAGTGTGCTCATCGTGTGGGTTGTGTTGGCTTGGATTCAGAAAGAAGGGGCTGGCTACAAATCGCGAGCAAGAGGAGAGGAAACGCGAACGGAGAAGGCAGCATAAGCACCACGGAGGCACGGAGAACACGGAGTTCGAGCCAAGCGGTTTTACCTCCGTGTCTCCATGGTGATACAAGGTTCGGCGGTATTTTCGCTCAGTCTCATCATGATGGCCAATGGGAATCAGCTGAGTGCCATGCGGATCAGCTGTCGCGGCTCAATTCCTCCGAGCGGGCTTTGGCGGCCAGAACGGTTTCCAGGATCATGCCGCGAAAATCGCGGGCGGCCAGCCTATGCAGTCCGGCGAAGGTGGTCCCGTTGGGCGAGGTGACCTGGTTGCGCAGGTCTTCGGGTTCCGCCTGGGTGCGTGCCATCAGGCGCCCCGAGCCCAGCACGGTCTCGATCGCAAGCAACTGGGCCTGGTCGCGCGGGAGGCCG
>CAZOXB010000212.1:0-6928 GCA_964583635.1 uncultured Opitutaceae bacterium
GCACCATTGCGTCGTGGTACCGCCGCCAACCCGGCACATCGTCGGTCAGCCCACCACGTTCTCCCAACGCTGTCCGCGGATCCAACCATCCCGGGCGGTCCTTACGCTCCCACTTCGGCAAACTCGACCACGGATACTCCGCCAGCCGCCTCGCCTCTGCCACTCCCGCGCGCACGGTCAGATCAATCAAACGGGGTCAGGTAACATGCGTGGCAGTTACGGGACGTCCGTGAACCGTGCTCATCGCGGCACCGGCAGTTTCCCGAGCAGAGCCGGAAGATCGGCCAGCGACCTGATGAAATGATGCGCCTCCCGGGCCACCCGCTCGCGGCGCAGATAACGCCCGAATCCGACAAAACAATCCACCACGGGCTTGGTTTCCAAATCGCTCACTCCATCACCCACCGCGGCGACCTGTGCAGGATGCAACTCGCGCCTCAGAGTTTCGACTATCTCCGGTTTCCCACCCGAGCGGGTCGTCGGGAACCCGGCGTCGTAACCGACATACTCGCCCTGGGCATCGAAGTGCAGGTCAACCGCCTCGACACGGGTGATGCCAAGAAAGTCTGCCAGCGGTCGAATCGCCTGGCGAAATCCTCCACTGACGATGACCGGCGTCCATCCCGTGGAACGCAGCAACCGGAGTGTCTCCTCCGCCGTGGGCTCGATCGTCTCGAGGTATCGCCGGCCGACGGCCTCCACGTCCCGCAGGCGGGGACGGATGATCTCGAGGCGCCGCCCGAACACAGCCTCCACCGGGATCTTCCCGTCCATCGCGTCGCGGGTCATCGCTTCGACCCTCGCAAACACCGCCTCCCCACGAGCCCGGCCAAGTTCATCAATGCCTTCGATCGACGACAGCGTGCTGTCGCAATCGAGGAGGAGAAGGCGGAGTGACATGGCGTGGAAGGAAATCGCGGGGATGGGCGGAGGACGGAAGAAGCGTTGAGACAAAAAAGCCCTCCGTTTGGGGGAGGGCCAGGAGAACCGCGGTTGGTAGCAACCGACTACTTTTTGCCGGAGCTGCGCTTGAACTTCGACGTGAACTTTTCGACGCGGCCGGCGGTGTCGACCAAACGCTTTTCGCCGGTATAGGCGGGATGCGAATCCATGGTCACGTCGCGAACGAGGACATGGTACTCGATTCCGTCAATGGTTTCCTTGCGACCGGACTTGAGGGTCGACTTGGTGAGAAAACGCTTGCCGGTGCCGATATCGAGGAAGCACACGTTATTGAGAGTGGGATGGCCTTCAGCTTTCATGGCGGAGTTGGATGGAATGAATTGGTGGCAATGCCGTTCTCAGCCCTGGCGGGCCTTGTACCGCGGCTCCACCTTGTTGATCACATAGATCTTGCCGCGCCTGCGCACCACCTGGCACGCCGGGTGACGCTTCTTCGCTGATTTGATAGAGGAAACGACTTTCATAAAAGGGTTCAAAACACCGATGCCCCACCCGCTTGTCAACTGGATTGTGGGCTAGGTGGCGGGTCAGTTTGGAGCACGGGACTTTTCACGTGAACGGGTTGACTGTGTTCACGCCGGACCGCTGGAAGTCGGTGGTATTGCGGGTCACGACCGTGAGCTTGTGTTCCAAGCCTGTGGCGGCGATCAGCCCATCAGAAACGGGTAGTGGCTGGTTGGGCGACAACCGCCCCCAGCGGTCGGCAACGTTCGCTGTGACCGGCAATATTCGTTCGGCATAGTAGGATTCCAGGCCGAGCAGCCAGCGTTCGAGTGCCCCGGCCACCTTGGCGTCCTTCAGCCGGTGCAGTTCGATGCCACGGCGAATCTCTCCCAATGTGATAACGCTCAGGAATGCCGCATCAGGATCAATGCTGGACATCCATGCGGACACGCCGGCGTTGCAGGTTGTTCGCCGAAGCTCCGAAATTACGCAAGTGTCAATCAAATAGCCCATTAAGGTGAGGTTGGGCGTGGGAGGTCAGGGGCTCGGGGAAATTCCACCACGTCGTCTTGCGGGATGCTGCGGAGGTATTCGACGAAATTCCGCTTGGGATCAGGCCGGTTGGAGATCAATGCGGAGCGAAGAAGGCGCCGATGCGCTTCTTCCACGGAAATGCCTTGAGCGGCCGCGCTACTCCGAAGCTTTTTCACCACCGCAGTTTCGATGTCACGCACGAGAAGTTGAGCCATGCACCAGCATGTTATCAATGATAGCACAGGTCAAGTGGAAGCGCTCATTCGGCCATCGGCCAATTCTTGTTGAGCCGTATCGACAAAGTGCAACTTTCCATGCCTTCTTGTGTCTTTGTCGCTCATGCGCGTCCCGCATCTCATATTCGCCGCGTTCGTCGCCGCACTCGCCATTGCGGCAGCACTGGTCGGCGCGATCTTGGTGGGGAGTCTGGCACTCCTCGCTTCTTTCAAGCGACGCTTTGTCGGCAAAGCTTCTGTCCATGGCCCCGGCGGGTCACACGCCACTCATGCGAACGCCATGAGCAAGGGCGGCGATGTGATCGACGTCGTGGCCCGCGAGGTGAGCGCGGAACCGGTGCGCAATCCGCTGCCGCACCGCTCGCAGCCCGTGTGATCGCGGGTATCAGCCCACCCAGAGGCGGGCGTTGTAGAACAGCTTCATCCAGGGACTGTCATCCTCCCAGTCGGCGGGATGCCAGCTCATCGCCGACGAGCGATGGACACGCTCGGGATGCGGCATCATGATGGTTACCCGGCCATTTCTCGTGGTCAGGGCGGTGATGCCATGCGGCGAGCCATTCGGATTCAGGGGATAGGTTTCCGTCACCCGATGGTGATTGTCCACATAGCGCGCCGCCACGCAGCCTGAATCGTTGCAGGCCTTCGCCGCGGCAGCGTCGACAAATTCGGCAAAGCCCTCGCCGTGGGAGACCGCAATGGGCAGCACCGAGCCTTCCATGCCCTCGAAGAGGATGCTCGGGCTCGGATCGATGTGAACGGAAGCGAAGCGCGCCTCGAATCGCTCCGACTGGTTCTGCACAAAACGCGGCCAGTGATCCGATCCGGGAATGATGCTGCGAAGGTTGCTCATCATCTGGCAGCCGTTGCACACCCCAAGGGCAAACGTGTCCTCGCGGGCAAAAAATGCGGCGAATTCCGTACGGGCCTGCGGATTGAAGAGAATGCTCTTCGCCCAGCCCTCGCCTGCGCCCAGCACATCACCGTAGCTGAAACCGCCGCACGCCACCAGTCCGTGAAAGTCGCGCAGGGAACGGCGTCCGCTCAGAATATCGGTCATGTGCACATCGACGGCCCGGAATCCGGCGCGATCGAAGGCTGCCGCCATTTCCACCTGCCCATTGACGCCCTGCTCCCGGAGAATCGCCATCGCCGGTCGCCGGTCACCCTTCGCAGCAATTTGGGAACGGGTGCCGCCCAACGGGTAGGCAAACGTCAGCCTCGGGGTGATGCCCGGATCGTCGCGATCCAGGCGCACCGCCTGTTCCGCGTCAGCGCAGCGGGGATTGTCACGCAGCCTGGCGATGCGATGGGTTACATCCGACCAAAGCGCGCGCAGTTCAGACAGATCCTGCTCGTACGCGAGCGTGGCGCCAGCGAACACGCGCAGTGAATACCGGGTGTTCAAGTGACCGACGACCCGGCAGCAGCCGTCGAGCTTTTCCTCGCGCAGGACGGCCATGACCGCGTCGAGATCGTCCTTTCTCACCTGCACGACGGCACCGACTTCCTCCGAGAAGAGACTTGCCAACAGGGCGTCGCGGTCCCCTGCGGCTGCGTCCATCGCCACATCGACGCCCACATGGCCCGCAAACGCCATCTCGAGAAGGGTGACGGCGAGGCCTCCATCGGAGCGGTCATGGTAGGCAAGAATCCTTCCGGCCTGGTTGAGCGACTGGATCGCGTTCCAGAATCCCTTCAGGTCGGCGGGGTCATCCAGATCGGGCGGCACGTCGCCCAGTTGGGACTGGACGTGCGCGAACACGGAGCCGCCGAGACGGTTCCTGCCCCGACCGAGATCGATCAGGAGCAGGGCCGTTTCCCCCGCAGGCCTGCCGTTGGCAAGCGTTTCCGCCGGGCGGCGCAACTGGGGCGTCAAGGTGCCACGGATATCCCGGCACGGCGCGAATGCCGAGACGATCAGCGAGACGGGTGCGGACATGCGCTTCTGCGTTTGTCCCTCCATCCAGACGGTGCTCATGCTGAGTGAATCCTTGCCGACGGGAATGGTGATCCCGAGTGCCGGGCACAACTGCATGCCCACCGCCTTGACGGCCGCATAGAGCGCGGCGCCTTCGCCCGGCAGTGCGGGCGCGGCCATCCAGTTGGCCGAAAGGTTGACCTTTCCGATGTCGCCGATGGACGCCGCCGCCAGATTCGTGAGGGCTTCAGCGATCGCCAGGCGCGCCGATGCCGCCGCGTCATTCAGGGCAACGGGCGTGCGCTCACCCATCGCCATCGCTTCGCCGGCGAAGGAATCAAACGTCGCAGCCGTGACTGCGCAATCCGCCACCGGCACCTGCCAGGGGCCGATCATCTGGTCGCGGGCCACCAGACCGGTCACGGTGCGGTCGCCGATGGAAATGAGAAACGTCTTGTCCGCCACCGTCGGATGCGAAACAACCCGCCGGAACGCCTCGGCAAACGACAGGTCGTGCGTTTGCAGGGGACGCAGCACCGGGGTGCGTGAAAAATCCTTCCGGTGCATCCGCGGGGGCTTTCCCAGCAGCACGTCGAGGGGCAGGTCAATCGGCGTGTTCTGGAAATGCGAATCGTCGAGTACAAGCTGCTTTCTCTCCGTCGCATGGCCAACGACAGCATACGGACAGCGCTCGCGGCGGCAGAATGCGTCGAATAACTCCAGACGGTCGACGGGAATGGCCAGTACGTATCTCTCCTGCGACTCGTTGCACCAGATTTCCAGCGGACTCATCCCCGGTTCATCATTGGGGACATCACGCAGTTGAAAGCGGCCGCCGCGGCCGCCATCATTCACCAGTTCGGGAAGCGCATTGGAAATCCCCCCGGCGCCGACATCGTGGATGAAGGCAATCGGATTGTCCGCACCCAGCGCCCAGCAGCGGTCGATGACTTCCTGGCAGCGTCGCTCCATTTCCGCGTTGTCCCGCTGCACGCTGGCAAAATCAAGGTCCTCCTGACCGGCCCCACTGGCAATGGAACTCGCGGCTCCTCCGCCCAGACCAATCAGCATCGCCGGCCCGCCGAGGATGATCAGCGCGTCGCCGGGCTGGATCCTGCCCTTCTGCACATGCTCGTGGCGGATGTTGCCCACTCCTCCCGCCAGCATGATCGGCTTGTGATAGCCGCGCAGTTGCCGGCCGCCCGGACCCGGCACCTCCATCTCGAAGGAGCGGAAATAGCCGCAGAGGGCCGGGCGTCCGAACTCGTTGTTGAAAGCAGCGGCGCCGAGGGGGCCGTCGATCATGATTTCCAGCGCCGAGGCAATCTTCGCCGGCTTGCCATGATCCTGCTCCCATGGCCGGCGTGCACCGGGTAGCTGAAGATTGGATACGGTAAACCCGGTCAGGCCGGCCTTGGGCTTCGATCCCCTGCCGGTCGCACCTTCGTCGCGAATCTCACCACCGGAGCCCGTGGCGGCACCGGGATACGGAGAAATGGCCGTCGGATGATTGTGGGTTTCCACCTTGCAGAGGAGATGGATGGTCTCAACCGAAGCACGGTAAACGCCCGACTCCGGATCGGCGAAGAAGCGTCCGCCGGTGGTTCCCTGGATGACCGCGGCGTTGTCACGATAGGCCGAGAGAATGCCCTCGGAGTGAAGCTGGTGGGTGTTCCTGATCATCTGGAACAGCGAACGATCCTGCGCGGTTCCGTCGATTTCCCAACTGGCGTTGAAGATCTTATGCCGGCAGTGCTCCGAGTTCGCCTGGGCAAACATCATCAATTCGACGTCGTAGGGATCACGCCCCAGCGAAGTGAAGGCATGCACGAGGTAATCGATCTCATCCTCAGCCAGGGCGAGCCCGAGGGTGCGGTTGGCGCTCTCCAGTGCGGACCGTCCGTCCGACAGGATGGGAATCCGTGTCGATGGGCGCGGTGCGTCCTGCCGGAAGAGTACCTCACAATCAGCCAGCCGGGTGAACACCGCCTGGGTCATGCGATCATGCAGCCTTTCGACCACGCGAGGATCGAGCTTGTCGATTGCGCCCGCCGCAACCGACGTTGCCTGGGCGATCGAATACACGATGACCCGCTCGATCCGCTTGATTTTTCCCAATCCGCAAATGCGGGCAATGTCGGTCGCCTTCGAAGACCATGGCGACAAGGTGCCGGGGCGGGGCGCAACCACGCGCTCCACTCCCGCAACCGCCACCGAACGATCACGCGGCCCGTAGGTCAAGGCGCAACCCGGGGTGAAGCTCGACCGCGCTTCGGTTTACAAGCTCAACCAGTCGATCCTCGGATATCACCACGGTGACGGAGTTCGCGCCGATATTCTCAAGGCGGCTGGTTATCCCGATGACGGATCCGTGCAGGGCTCCGCAGTGGAGCTGAACGCCTTGGACGACTGGGCCGCGTTCCATGCCACAGTATTGAAGTAGTCCGGCCTTCCGGGCCATCCGGTCGATCGACTAGCCGCAACACCGTCAGAGGTGGTGCGGCTTTTTCGTCGACGGCAAACGCTGAACCCGGGAAAGGTTTCCCCCGTCTGGTCAGGGTCGCCACGCGGTGTCGCCACCTGCTCCGCAAGGAACCGTGGGAGCCCGGCCCACCGCCGGATCCGTGTGTGGTTATGGCGCAGATTGCGGGCAGCCTTGACCGTTCCTGGGCATTGGAGAACATTGGTCTTCAGCCATGCTCACTTTCAGCGGGTCGTCTGCCCTCTCCTCCTTTCGCCGCCAGCGGCTGCTCCAGGAATTTGCTTCTGCGGGTATTCCGGTCGACGACCTGAGTGCCCATTATGTCCATCTGGTGGCGCTTGTGGATGC
>CAZOXB010000213.1:0-6902 GCA_964583635.1 uncultured Opitutaceae bacterium
CCGTGCGACCTGGCTCGACGGCGGACGAACGCTCCGCCTCGAAGCGGAGACCCCAATCGAAATCTCCCAAGGGCAGGTCGTCATGCGCATCTATGCCGAATATCGCGTCATCGAGGGCGACCAGTCTCTCGTCCTGATTGAACTCCATCAATCCCGCCCCCAGCCGCTTGTCTATCGCTTCACCAAGGTCACGGAGAAATAATCCCATGCGACGCATCGTTCTTTTTGTCACACTCCTCCTCACCGGTTCCTTCGCCGCCGCCGACAGCGCGAAGCAGGCTTGGGTCATGCACTGGAACCTCGACTGGAACGTCACCGGAGGCCTCCCCGAAAAGGTCATGCTGCTGAGTCTCCAGGGGCTCGCCAACCGCGCCGCACCGCAGCTCTACATCGTACACCCGCGCGACTACCAATGGGAGATCACGGAGCCGCTTTTCGACTTCTACCAACGCAAGCACGGCGTGCAGTTCACCGAAATCAAAACCGCCGGCGAGGCGCTCACCCGATTCGTCTCCAGCGCCAAGGGCTACGTCGTCTGGGACCCCGCCGTCCCCGCCACGATGAACGTTGCCTTCACGATCGCCGGACTCGAGGGCGCCCTCGTTGTCACGCCCGCTCTCATTGCCACCGCCGAGTCGCACGGACTGGCCAGGATCGATGATCTGCGCGGTCGCTACGACGGCCGCTCCGATGCGGAAATCTACGCCGACGCGGTCGCCCGCTACTGGGCACGCTGCAACCACGACGCCTTCATGCTCATGGGTGGCCACGCCGGCGCCGTGCGCATGCCGGGCATGGCCGACTGGGGCGTCCGTCAGCGCATGTTCTTCAGCGACCTCTCCGCCAATCCCAAGCACGCCGCCGAACTGGCGCTCGCCCAACGGCTCCTCTCCGAGCTCGCGCCCGGCGCCACCATCTTCGGCTGGCACTCCTACGGCAAGGACACCGAGGAGCAGTGGACCACCCTCCTCTCCGGATACGGCCTGAAGATGGAGGGCCTGCACAACCTCCCCAACCTTTCCTTCAACTGCCAGTTTGGCTTCACGCCCGGCTTCAAATTCACCAATTCCCACCACGTCGCCCGGGACGCGAAGCTGACGGCAGAGAAGAAGGTTTACCTGAGCTTCGTCCAGTCCGACAGCATCGGCATCGGCGTGTGGACCAAACCCGGGCGAGGGAAGCTGCCCTTCGCGTGGCAGGTCACGATGAACTGGACCAAATTCTCGCCCGCCGCACTCGAATATTTCCACGAAAGCGCCACGCCCAACGACTACTTCATCGGTGGCCTCTCCGGTCCGGGCTACATGTACCCCAACCACATTCCCGCCAATCGGTTTCCGGGCCTGATGCGCGAAGCCCGCGAGCTCATGAAGGTACTCGACGAGCGCGTGCTCGAGATCATGGACAATTCCGCCGCCGACGGCAACGTGGGCAATGCCGATCTGAGCAAAGCGACAGTCGACCGCTACTACGCCGCTTTCCCGGACGTGATCGGTTTCATCAACGGCTACGGCCCGGCCCGCACCCGCGATCTGCGCGATACGCGCCCGCTGATCTCCTACGAATATTACATCGATCCCCGCCGCCCGCGGAGCGAGGTTGCCGCGGACCTCAACGAGCTCATCGCGCTCAATTCCAAACGCCCCTACTTCCTGCTTGTCCACGTGCGCGAGTCCAATGACGTCAACAGTCTGGTCGAGGTTGTGAAGCAGCTCGACGGCCCCGTCGAAGTCGTACCGCTCGACGTTTTTCTCAAGTACGCCGCAAGCAAGAAGACCTACACCACCCGTTACCAGGATCCCGCTGATCCGAAACACTTCGAAGGCTACCGGAAATAGCCGGGCGCCCCGCATTCCGAAACGACAGTCCAACCCGAATCCCCGAAACACACCTCCCATGAGCTCCACCTCCCGCCGCTCCTTTCTCAAGAGTTCCGCCACGCTCGCCACCACCCTGCCTCTCATCAGCCTCGACCTCCGCTCCGCGGATGCGGGCCGGACGGCGTCCGCTGCCTCCCCGAGGCCACCCCGTGCCGGCGGTCCCGGTCTGCTCTTCGACGAATCCGATCTGCCCCGCATCCGCGCCAACACGCAACACCCGCGCTTCGCCGCCTACTGGAAATCGATGCTCGACGCCGATGTGGCCGCCGCCACGAAGTTCCTGCGCGACGAGCTTCGCCTGACCAACCAGGTCACCCACCTGCTCCGCGCCCAGCAAACACTCGACAGGGCGTCGTTCATCTACCTCGTAAACCGCGACCCCGCCCAACGGGACCTCGCGCGGCTCGCCATGCGGCGCATGCTCGATTTTCCCGAGTGGGACTGCTTCCTCGAAGGCGACCAGGTGCTCGGCCTGCAGCGCGCCACGGAGGGATCCTTCTCGCTGCTTCTTGCGCTCGACTGCCTGGGCGACGCGGTGACCCCCGCCGAGCGCGCCGAGGTTGAACAGGCCGTGCTGACCAAGGGCATCCCCGCCTCCCACGCCGCAGTCTACGGGATGAAGTATCCCGACCGTGTCCGTGGCTGGTCCTGGAACCCCCGGAGCGAGGTCGATGGCATGAGGCACATCAGCCTCAAGCGCTGGCCGCTCATCCTGAACGCGACCAACCTCAAGATCATCCCCACCGCTTGCCTCGGCATCGCCGCCTGCTGGTTCCGCGCGCGCCCTGAGGCGGCAGCCTGGCTGGAGCTGGCCCGCTCCAGCGCAAAATCCTTCTCCACGATGTACGGCAGCGACGGCTGTTACGACGAGGGCGTCAGCTACTGGGGCTACACCACGCTCTATCTGGCGCTCTTTGCCGAGGTCCTCTGGCGCACCCACGGCATCGACGATCGTTCGCTCATCAATTATCCTGGCACCGTCCGCTACGCGCTCGGCAACACGATGCCGACGATCGACGACCACCGCGCCGTTGCCCCGCACGCCCACCTGCCGGGCTACATGATGCCGGTCCTCAAGCCGGAATTCGACGTCGTCAACCACGGCGACGCCAACGGCGCCATCGAGGCCTCCGTCGCCGCGTGGGTCGCCCGCACCCACCACGATCCCCTCGCCCAGCACGTTGCCATCCACGTCGGGGAGATGAAGCACACCAGCGCGCTGGTCTGGTTCGATGCCGCGCTGCCCGCGACCCCGCCCGGACCCGCGCTGCTCGATACCCGCCAGGCAAACGACATCGTCATCTCGAGAACCGGCTGGGAGGCTCTCGACAACGTGCTCGCCCTGCGCAGCGGCGGCCCGGGCAACCACGAACACGCCGACCGCAACAGCGTCATCTTCAAGGCCTATGGCGAGCGCCTGCTCCACGACCCTTTCCGCGCCTCCTACATGGCCAACCAGCCGCGATGGATCCTCCGCCTCACGGGGGCACACACGGCGGTTCTCATCAACGGCCAGGGACACCAGTACCACGACGGCAGCGAAGGCACCAATGCGTCATGGGCCTTCGCCCGCGTCACCGATTATCGCACCGGACCGGGCTGGATGACCGTCACCAGCGACGCGACCGACGCCTACCAGCTGGTCAACCGCGACGTCACCCGCGTCCTTCGCACGCTCGTCTACCTCAAGCCCGACGTCGTCGTGATCCTCGACCGCGTGACCCTCGCCGGTGCGCCGGGCACGGTGCAACTCCGCTTCCAGGCCAACAACGAGGACCTCGCCGCGACACTCGCGCTGCAGGACGGAGATTTCCTCATCACACGCCCCCACGCCTCGCTGCTCGGCCGGGTGGCCCGTGCACCGGGGATCAGCGTTCGTCTCGGGAAACTGCCGCTCGAGGAAAAGGACGGATCCCAGCCCTATGCGGAGGTGGAGTCCGCCGCGGCGACGTCGCACGGGATCCTCACGGTATGCACCGCGCGTCCGCAGGACAAGGCCCACGGCAGCCTGCGCCTCGCCCGCCAAGGCAACTTGTGGCGGGTCACCGGCACCCACGCCGATCAGACGGTGAACGTGACGATCGACCCCGCGCCGGAGATCCCCGTCATCACCATCGCATGAGCGGCCGGCGGAAGGGTTGCGAAGTGCCCGCCGTGCCCCTCCCGGCGTCCGCGTAGTCGTTTTCCACCTACATTCTTCCTCCCGCCCCCGGATCAAGAATCTCAGATCTCAGATCTCAAATTTCAGATCCCCGATCTCCACCCTCCAATTTCAAATCACAAATCTCAAATCTCAGATTTCAGATTTAAAATCTCCGTCCCCCGCCCGCCCCGATCTCAAATCTAAGATTTCAAATTTCAGATCTCAAATTTCCGACATCCCTCCTCCGATCTCAAATTTCAGATCTCAAATCTCAATCCTCCGCGCTCCGCCACCTCCCCATGCCCGTCCTCAATCACGCCAATGGTGCTGACTACACGCTGATCGCGCTGTATTTCGGCATCGTCATCTTCGTCGGCTGGTATTCATCGCGGAAGAACCGCACCACCGACGATTATTTCAAGGCCGGCGGCCAAGTGCCCTGGTTTCTGGCCGGTGTGTCGAACTGGGTCTCGGGTTTCTCGGCGTTCATGTTTGTGGCCGCCGCCGGCTTCACCTATCGCCACGGCCTCGGGGCCGCGGTCGTCTTCACCGCGGCCACGTGGGCCTACCTGGTGGGCGCATTCTATTTTGCGTCCCGCTGGCGCCGGGCGCGCATCAATTCCCCCCTGGAGTACCTCACCCGCCGTTATTCCTCCTCAACCACGTATTTCTACACGGTGACCGCCATCGTGCCGCAGGTCATCGGCATCGGCCAGGGGCTGTACATCCTGTGCATCTTCGTCGCCACCGCGCTGGGCTTTGGGCATGAGCAGTATCCGCTTCTCGGTCTGACTTTTTCAGGCCTCGAGCTCACCATGATCAGCATCGGCGCCGTCATGATCCTCTACACCGTCATCGGTGGACTCTGGGCCGCCGTGCTGAGTGACGCCGTGCAGGGCGTCATCATCCTGGTCACCTCCCTGCTCATCCTGCCCGTCACGTTTCGCTACCTCGGACAGGGTGGCGGCCTCGGAGCAGGCTTCGTGCGACTCTGGCGCGAGGCACCGGAGGGCTTCTTCGGACTGAACGGCCAGACGGGCCAACCCCTGTTTCTCCTCAGCTATGCGGCGTCCACGATGCTCGGCTACAATGTCGCCTGGTGGCAGGTTCAGCGCTACCAGAGCGTCCCAGACGAACGCAGCGCGAGGAAGATGGCATTTCTGTGCGCGGCATTGTCCCTCTTCGGGCCGTTGCTGTGGATTCTCCCAGTCATGGGAGCGCGCGTGATCTTCCCGAACATCGCCGAGGTGTGGCCCCAGTTCGCGGCTCCGGAGGAGGCCTCCTTCGTCGGCTTGGCCCTCATGCTGCTGCCCCATGGTCTGATCGGGTTCGTCATCGCGGCCATCCTCTCCGCCACCCTCGGCCAGGCGAGCGACGGCTTCAACTGGCTGGCCGCCACCACCACGCGGGACATCTACGTGCCTCTGCGGAAGCGCTTCGGCGGGTCGCAGCCGAGCGAGCATCACCAGGTGCGGATCGGCCAGCTCACGATGCTCGTCATCGGTGTGCTGGGCATTGTCGCAGCCATTTTTATCGCCCGGACCGGAGGAGCCTTCGAGTTTGCCCTGACCTACTATTCGCTGGCGGGCCCGGGCTTCATGATGCCGGTGTTCCTCGGCATGATCTACCGGAAAACCCCGTGGTGGTCGGGTATGGCATCATGCATCGCCGCCTTCGTCGCCGCCTTCGGGCTGATGGCGGCAAACGCGTTCCCCACGCATGCCTACGAGCGCAATATCATCAGCGCCATCGTCGCCTCCTCCGTCGTGTTTGTCCTGTCGGCATTCCTCTACCGTGCGGACGATCCGCGGAGCGAGAACGCGCAGCGGCTCGATGCCGACCTGCGCACGCCGGTCCCGCTCGATCCCGCCCTGCCCAGTGGACCGCTGCGCGACTTCCAGATGCTCGCCCTGGTCAGCGTGCTGCTGGGAATCGTCCTGATTGCCTGCGTCGTCCTGCCCTCCTCGCCACTCGCACCGCCATCCATCAACGTCGTGGCCGGTGGTCTGCTTTTTGTCATCGGTGGCCTGCTCTGGCGGGCGTCACGAGCGAAGGCATGAGCCATGAAGCCGGTCCGCCTGTCCGCCCGACTCTACCGCCAGTTCGATGCCGATCCTTCATGCCCGGGTCCCGGCGAGGCCTTTGCCGGCTGGCAGACGGTCGAAGCGGAGCTCGCTCCTGCCCACACCGCTCTCGTCGTCATGCACGCGTGGGACTGCGGTCCGCCGGACGCTTTTCCGGGATGGCGTCGCGCAGTTGAATACACGCCGCGGGCCGATCGCATTCTGCGGGACGTCTTTCCTCCGCTGCTGGCCGCGGTGCGCACGTCGCCACTGCCGGTCTTTCACGTCGTCGGCGGCCGCGATTATTATTCCCATTTGCCAGGCTATAGACGGGCCGCGCAACTAGCCGGGCAGCCACAGCCGCCCCCTGAGGTCGTCCCCGATCCGACCCACCTTCGACTTCAGAAGCTGCGCGAGGCAGGCGGATCCCCCGGAGCACACAACCGCGCAGACATCGCCGCAGGATTTGCCCAACTGGATTTTGCACCGCAGGCCCGCCCGGTCGGCGACGAGGGTATTGCCGAAAATGGACTCCAGCTCGCCGCCCTTTGCCGGGCACACGGCGTCAACCACCTCATCTATGTCGGTTTCGCCCTCAACTGGTGCCTGCTGATGTCACCGGGCGGCATGGTCGACATGGGTCGGCACGGTTGCCTCTGCTCCACCATCGTCGAAGCAACGACCGCCGTGGAGAACCGCGAGACCGCCCGCGAGGAACGCGAGAAGGCCCAGGCGTTGTGGCGCGTCTCGGTTGAGTTCGGCCTGGTCTTCGAACTCGACGCGATCCTAGCGGCGCTGCGGAGCATCCGGTAGCGT
>CAZOXB010000214.1:0-6887 GCA_964583635.1 uncultured Opitutaceae bacterium
CCTCCATACGATGCCTCAGCCGGGAGAATCCGTTACCGGAAAAGGCGGTGGCCCCACCTTGGCGGCACCACCGTTCCAAATGGCGGGAGTGCTCGAGCGACCGGAACTCACGTTGCACGGAAGCGCCGGAGTGCTGGCGGTCAACCGCGGATGGAGTGCATCACCCGCCCGTTCAGAGGTGGAGGCTGCGGCCCGGGAGGCCGGCGCGTTTCCCCTGATGGCAGGCAGCAGCGACAGCGCACGGGTGGCCACGTTGCCGGCAGGGGCCTACACACTCCTGGCCACCGGCGTCGGAGCGACCACGGGATTGGCGCTGGTCGAAATCTATGCACTGCCCTGAGCAGAGGCACCTTGCGTGCCTGTGCGGGAAAGGCGTTGCCGGCGGATGGGACCGGAAGTGGCGGCGCCTGCGGAGTTGGCAGGCAAGGCGAAACCGGGCACCAACAGGTTCAGGAAGGCACGTCACGTCCTACGGGGCGAGCCGAAGAGTCAGCGTGTCCCCCGTCCGATCCATGCGGACATGGTAGTGCTTTGCCAGGATGCCCGCGAAATTCTCAGCCTGATCGATCCGGAAGACCCCGCTCACCCGCATGTCGGCGAGAACGGGATCGGCGAGCTTCAGCTGCACCCGGTTGACACGATTCAAGGCGGCAACCGCTTCGGAGAGGGGAGTGCCGGACAATTCCAGCTTTGGGCTGCGCCAGGAGAGTTCCTTTTCGATTTGATCGCTGGCCATCGGGATGACCTGTGGCTTGGCCGTGATCGGCACGACAACGCGGTTGCCGGCATCCGCGAAAACCGGCGCTTCGTTTACCTCAGCCGGTTCGGTACCGACCGGAGAATCGACGCGTGCGATGGCTACGCGACCCTCGGTGATCACCACATCGACGGAACCGGTGTCGGCGAGCACCGAAAAGGCGGTTCCGACGGCCCGGACTTCGACACCGTGTGCGGAGACGATGAACGGACGGGAGGGGTCCTTCGTCACCGAGAAATGAGCTTCGCCCTGGATCAGCCGGACGCCACGACGCGCGGTGGTATAGGCGACCTCAAGAATGGCACCACGATTGAGTTCTACCAGCGTACCGTCTTCGAGGCGGCGGGTTTCGGGTTTGGTGACAACGACGCCGGACTCGGTGGACGTGGCAATCTGAGGTCTGGACGGAGTCTGCACCAGGAGGGCGAATGCCACCGCAGCCGCGGCGGCAAGGCCCGCCCCGGCAAGGGTCCAGGTGCGCCAAAGGCGGTGCCGGTGACGACCTGACAGTTCCTTCGCAAAATCAGCCGTGAGGCCGGCGCGCCGCGCGGATTCCAGCGGTGTGAAGGCTTCTCCGAATTCCTCCCACACTTCACGATGGCGAGGATCGGCCGCGAGCCATTTCTCGAAGTCGAGCTGTTCGGCAGGGGTGAGACCGCCATCGATGCGGGCAAACCAGTCAGCCGCAGCATCATCGACCGAGTGGCTGGATTGGCGTTGGAGGCGATTGTCACGCATGGGAGGAATGAGTTGCGGCAACGAAGCGCCCGGTCACCCCGCGGCGGCGGAGTTCCTGCACACAACGCTTCGCGCCGCGTGCGATCTGGACTTGGACGGTTTGCTCCGAAATGCCGAGGCGCAGGGCAATGTCGCGCTGGGACATGCCTTGGAGCTTGCGCAGGATGAAGATTTCACGGCAACGGGCGGGAAGCATGTCGATGGCGTCGAGCAGTTCCGCGACTTCCTGACGCACGCTGACCTGCTCGGCAACATCGGTCCCCTCTTGTACGACGCTTGCCAGCGCCGGATCAGTTACTTCCTGTTGCACGAAAATCCGCGGCCGGCGGAAAATGCCCAGCGCCACGTTGCGCGCGGTGGCGAAGAGGTATGCCCGGGCACACGCAACGGTGGTTGTCTTGTGCGCATTCAGGACCCGGACGTAGCTTTCCTGCACAACATCGTCGACATCGAAGGCATCGGGAAAGCGGCGCCGCAGCCATGCGCGCAAATCGGATTCGTGCGGCAGCACTTCTTTGGTGAACCAACGGGCCTGTTCGGTTGGGTGGGGCGGCATCGCGGGGTGGGGTGTGTTTGGAAATGAGCGGCATGCCGCACGCGAGTCAAGCCGCCGGTGGCGGATCGATGCGAGTGCCGGATCAATCCGGTGCAACTTCGCATCACCGCCCGGCGACCATGGAGAAGGTTGACTTTTCCGTAACTGATTTTTGCTCCTGGAGCATCGTTGCAGCCGGCGCGCCATGGGGTCGCCGGTATGAGACGGTGCATCAACGGAGTGCAGCCGGGATGGTCGGGTTTAAGTTTCGTCCGGGTGTCCGCAGGATTCCCGGATTTCTCCGTAACTGATCGTGTGGCGTCGCGCATCGTCTTGAAGTCAGCCGTCCGCACTTCGCGAATTTCTCCACCCTCATCCTTCATGAAACTCCCCAATGCTCCACTCGGCCGGCCTCACTCCCACGGGCCTGCGGCCGCGGTCCTCTTGCTCTTGCAGCTCCTGTTGCTGCCCGCATTGCTCATCGCAGCGGAAGAGGGCAAACGAACCTTCAAGATCAGCTCCTCTGGTGCCGAAGCCGCCCTCAAGGCCTTTTCCGAGCAATCGGGCCGGCAGGTCATCGCCCCCACCGATTTGGTGAAGGGTGTGCGTACGCAGGCTGTTCAGGGCGAATTCACCCCCCGTGAGGCATTGGACAGGCTCCTTCTCAAGAGTGGCCTCACCGCCCATTTTGACGATGCCTCGGGAGCCTTTGCGATCGTGCGAGAAGAGGCGAGGGCTCCGGTCGCCCCAAAAGTCGTCCCGACACGCGTCCGTGACTCCTCTGGGGCGCGTGCCGGGCGAGATTCATCCGAGGAGAAGAGCATCGAGCTCAGCCCCTTCGTTGTCGCAGAGGAGAAGGACAAGGGATACCAATCGCGCCTTACGCTCGCCGGCAACCGCCTGGTCAGCGACATCCGCGACATCGGTGCCGCCGTCTCGGTCTACACGAAGGAGTTTCTTGATGACATCAACGCCACCACGGCCACCGATGTGCTGATCTACACCCCGGGCATGGATGCCGGGGGCCCGTTCGGCAACTTCTCCGGCGCCGCCGAAGACATCAACTCCCCCAACGTCACCACCGAGGTTCGCCAGCAGGCGCAGCCGTCGCGCACGCGTGGGCTCGCCTCGCCCTCCTTCACGCGCGGCTATTTTCCCACCTCCATTCCGTTCGATTCCTACAACACCGGGGCGGTTACCGTCAGCCGCGGCCCCAATGCCATCCTCTTTGGCGCCGGCAGTCCGGCAGGCGTCGTGGACACCGCCATGCTCCATGCCGATCTCCGCAAGTTCGAAGGCAAGACATCGTTCACCTTCGGCGCCCATGGCTCCAACCGCACAGTCCTCGACGTCAACCTCCCACTGATCCGCGACCGTCTCGCCCTGCGGCTCATCGGCCTCGACAACCGCACCGAGTACCGGCAGCGGCCCGCGTTCGACGACAAACGCCGCCTCAACGTTGCGGTGACGGCCAAGCCCTTCCGCAACACCACCGTGCGCGCCAACTACGAGGTCGGCAACAACCGCAACAGGAGCCCGCAATCCGTGCTGCCCTGGGACAACGTCACGCCCTGGCTGAACAGCCCGCGGCTGGTGTGGGACCCGTCGTTCTACGACGATCCCGCACGACTCCCCAACGCCGCCACCACCCCCTCCAATGGCCGGGGCTCCAACAACACCGCCACCCTTTCGCCCGCCTACGGCCTCGCGGGCCTGATGGGTCAGCTCCAGATCTTCAACCAGATCGCGATCGTATACAACCAGCCCGATTCCCAGCAGGTCGACAACGCGTTCCGGGCGGCGCTCCCGAGCGCCAACCTCGGCACCACCGGCGCCAACGCCGTCCGCAACAACCTGTATCACCCGCTGGTCAACCGCGACAATCCCAACCGGACACCCGGCATCGGCACGAACACTGCCGACGTCTTCATGTTCGTGTCCTCGCGCAACCTCCAATCCGCCAGCCTGGAGTATTGGCAGACCCTGCGCCCCGGCATCACCTTCGTGCCGCCCGGCATCAAGAACCAGGGTTTCACCAACTACGAGTATTTCAACTGGCGCGACCAGATGCTGGATACGACCTACGGGCAGACCTACCGTTTCTACTCCGCCAACATCGCTGTCGAGCAGCTCGCGTGGAAGGACCGGCTCGGGCTCGAGTTCGTCTACAACCGCCAGCGCTTTTCGCGCGACACGCGCAACCAGTTTCTCGGCACGGCCAATTCCAATTTCGTGCAGATCGACACCACCGTCACGCTGCCGACGGGCCAGCCCAACCCCAACCTGGGCCGCCCGTTCATGAACAGCCGCTCCAACTACAACATCGATGCCAACGATAGCGAGAACCTCCGCCTGACCGGATTCATCCGCTATGATTTCCGCGACCTTAACCGGGGCCTCGGCCGCTGGCTCGGCCGCCACACGCTGACTGGGCTCTATCAGGAGGACGGCGTGACGTCGTACTCCTACGGCTACCGCCTGATCGCCCGCGGCCCCCCCGCCGATGCCATGGGCGTCCCGATCGACCACATCAACCTCATCCCCTCGATGATTGTTTACATCGGCGATTCCGTGCTGGGTGGGGCGCCGCTGCGCTTCAAGCAGGTCACGGTGGCGCAGCCCACCGTCGGACTGCAGTTCAACAGCACCTGGTTCAACGCGCCCGCCGGTTCGACCGCCCAGGGCGATTTCGTCACCGGACCGGCCGTACTCGGCGAGGTCAACGCCTCTGGCTACGCCGGTCGTGATGTGCTCAAGTCGCAGGCGTTTGCCCTGCAGAGCCACTGGCTCGACGATCATCTCGTCACCACCGTCGGATGGCGCAAGGACATGAACTACGGCGCGCGGCAGACGATTACCAACGCGATCACCGAGAATCCGCTTCCGGCCGGACACTATTTTGCGCGCACGCCGGAGGTCCACCAGGTGCACTACAACTTCAAGGATTTCGCCTTCCCGCGCACGCCTCAGTTCCAGGTCGGACGCGAGATCAAGAGCTGGGGCGCGGTTCTCCACTGGCCGCAGAAGATCCTCCGGCTTCCGTGGGGGATCTCGTTAAGCGGCTTCTACAACGACTCACAGAACTTCACCCCCGCGGGAGCGAGGGTGGACCACTACGGCAACTCCCTCTCCCCGCCCATCGGCACCACCAAGGAATACGGCCTCAACCTCTCGTTTCTCAACGACCGGTTCATGCTCCGCGTGAACCGCTTCGAAACCAGCGTCCAGGGTCAATCCATCGGTGCCGGCCCGGCGGGTACCTTCCTCGGCCAAGCCATCAATCAGCGCTTTCCGTCCTGGCTGAACGACGCCAACATCCCGCGCGACGACCCGCGCTTCGCCCAGGCGGCGCTGGACGATCTCAATACGCTGATCAGCACCCTGCCGGCGAACTGGCGCGAGCTCTACGGGATCACCATCTCGGGCACTCCTCCGAATCTATCGGCCGTTTGGCGCGGCAGTCTGCCGGGCAGCACGGATACGACGGACTTCGACGCCAAGGGCACGGAACTCGAACTCACCTTCAACCCCAACCGCCAATGGCGCATCCTCTTCAATGCGGCGACGCAGAAGACCGTTCAGTCAAACATCGCGCCGGTCGCCCGCGAGTTCTTCGCCCGCATGGAATCCGTCGTCGAGAAGCTCAAGAATCGCCCCTACGACACTTACCCCCTGACCAATGCCGACGGATCCAAGTACGAATGGGGCCAGCCCATCCCCGAGACCTCGACCTGGGGTCGCTGGCTGCAGAACAACGTGTTCATCCCCTACGCCACACAGCTCGCCACGAAAGGCTCCGCCAGCGCGGAACAACCCAAATGGCGTCTGAACCTGGTCGGCAACTACACCTTCGGCAACGATGCCTGGCTCCGCGGCTGGGCGATCGGCACCGGCGTGCGCTGGCAGGACAAGTATGCCCTCGGCTATCCCGTTTCCAAGGAGGTCGTCAACGGTCCCGTCTTCATCGATATCGAGCATCCCTTTTGGTACAAGCCACAGGTCAACATCGACGGCTGGATTTCCTACGGGCGGCGAATCTGGAAGGGTCGCATCGGGTGGAAGGTGCAGCTCAACGTCCGCAACCTCGTTGCCGACGAGGATCCCATCCCCGTCACCGTGCAACCCTGGGGCGATCCGGCCATCACCCGCCTCCCGCCGGAGCGAAGCTGGTCGATCACCAACTCCTTTGCATTCTAAGCATGGCGCCACGGGCGGCTGCCTCTGTCTGAAGTCGGGACATGGGTGTCTGCTTGATAAAGATGCTCATGGTTCCCGACCGGGAGAACCACGGCGTCGTGTGCCATGAGTGTCCGGGCATCCGCTTGACCGTTTCCAACATGACTACCACCGACAAACCCCGCTTGATCCGCGCTCGCTGGCGCGTGATCTCCCTCAACATCCTGTTGGCCACCGCCGCATTTGGTGTGGATGCACCCGCACCTGAGGCATCGGCCGCTCCCCCTTCCAACGCAGCTCCTTCGCGCCCGATGCCGACCCGGGCGGAAGTCGAAAATGTCCGGCCAGGCAACGATGAGGAAATCCAGGTGCTGAGCCCCTTCGTCGTCGCGGAGGAGCGGGACAAGGGCTACCAATCGCGCCTTACGCTCGCCGGAAACCGCCTGGTCAGCGACATCCGCGACATCGGCGCCGCTGTCTCGGTCTACACCAAGGAGTTTCTCGATGACCTCAACGCCACAAACGTCTCCGATGTTCTCATCTACGTGCCGGGCATGGATGCCGGGGGACCATTTGGCAATTTTTCGGGGGCAACGGGGGACATCAATTCAACCAACATCACCTCGGAGGTGCGGCAGCAGCCCCAAGCGGCACGCACCCGGGGCCTGGCGTCCCCGACCT
>CAZOXB010000215.1:0-6852 GCA_964583635.1 uncultured Opitutaceae bacterium
GCACGGTATTGCCTGATGCCGGACCAAGCAGTTTTGCGGTGGGTCTGCCCGGCGGCCTGAATTTCTGCTACGACCCCGTACGCGGAGGCCTCAGTTACGCATGGAAAGGCGGCTTTGCCGACCTCACGCCGGTACGACCCGACGTCGGCAAATTCATTCATCCGATCAAACTGCTGGGCGAACGCTTCTATCGCGAAACGGGCGATCTTCCGCTGCGGCGTGGAGACCCCAACCGTTCCCCGATCGTTGTCTTCAAGGGCTATCGGCTGGAGGACGCGGCGATCGAGTTTCACTACACGATCGACGGTGTCTTGGTGCGCGAACGCATTCAGGCGCGCCCCGACGGCGGCGCCCTGGTGCGTCGTTTCAGCTTCGACGCGGCGGGCGCCGATGCCCGCTGGTGGTATCTGCCCGGAACCGTCGAGGGGAGCGTCTCTTTTGGAACGAACACTCCTGACAGGGGAGGATTTCGCTTTGATCCCGGTCCCACCCGGGAATTCACCTTGGAGATCATCGCCCCCCACCCGAAATCATGAGAACGCTCGTTCTGATATTTGCCGGCGTCGCTGCGGCGGCGTCCGCGTCGGCGGGCTACCGGATTGAGAACATTTCCCTTCCCAAGGGCATCGGAGGCATCGCCGCGGTCGGCTTCACGCCGCGTTCCACCCTGGTCGTGACGACCCGCTACGGGGAGATCTGGATGCGTCCAGAGGATGCGGGCACCTGGAAACGCTTCGCCAGCGGATTGAATGAACCGCTCGGTCTGGTCGTCGAATCGGAGCAGGTGATGTATGTGTCCCACCGCCCGGAACTGCTGCGCATCGCGGATACAGACGGCGACGGCAGGGCCGATACCTTCACCGCGCTTGGCGGCGACTGGGGCCTCACCCACAACTATCACGAATTTTTCTTCGGCCTGCGCCGTGACTCCGAGGGAAATTTCTACGGCGCCATCTCCCTCGATTCCACCGGCGAGAAGGCCGGCCTTCCGCAAACCCGCGGGCAACGCGACACGGCATCCGTGCTCGGTCCTTCATTCCATGTTTCCTCAGTGCCGTGGCGCGGCTGGGCGGTGAAGATCACCACCGAGGGGAAAACGGAACCGTTCGCCTCCGGCCTGCGGCAGCCCAACGGCATCGGCATGAGTCCGGAGGGCGACGTGTTTGCGACCGACAACCAAGGCGACTACAAGCCGTCCAACGGTCTGCTGCATCTCGCTCCCGGTGATTTCCACGGACATCCGGAAAGCCTGAAATGGGCACCCGGTTTCAGACCCGGCGTGCTGACGCTGGAATCCCTCTGGCAGCGCTACAAGGGACCCGCGATCGTATTTCCGCACGGGGCGATGGGAGTTTCGCCGGGAGAACCGGTCTGGGATCTCGCGGCGGGCAAGTTCGGCCCCTATTCCGGCCAGGTCTTCATCGGCGATTACGCCAAGCTGGTGATGCGCGCGGGTTTGGAGAAGGTGGCCGGTGCCTGGCAGGGTTTTGTCTTCCCGTTCCTCGGTCGGACGGAACTGCCCCCGTATGCGACGGGCGAGCCCCTCGCCACCGGCAGCACGCGGGCGGCCTTCGCGCCGGACGGGAGTCTGTACCTGGGACAAACGGCAGGATGGGGCGCCGGCAGCGATGGGCTGCAGCGCGTGTCGTGGGACGGCATCCTTCCCACCGACGTCCTGAACATGACCCTCACGGATCACGGCTTCAGCCTCGCCTTCACGCAGCCCATGGATCGGTCCCTGCTGGCGCGGCCATCGTCGTACAAGATCAACCGCTTCCGCTTCTACTACCAGGCCAAGTACGGATCTCCCTGGATCGACGAAGCCACCATGCCGGTCACCGAAATCCTAGTCAGCCCAGACGGACGCAGCGTGCAACTGACCCTGGAACGTCTCGACCCCGGATTCGTCTATGAGCTCGCACTGGTGGATCTGCGCGCGGCAGATGGACAGCCCCTCGCGAACCCCGTCGGCTATTACACTGCCAACCGGCTCCGCGACGGTCGGTTCGCCGTGGGCGGGACCACCCGGCTGCCTCGGCCGGGCGAGAGTGCGCTCGGCGCCAAGGAATCCGCCGCCCGGGATGAACGCAACCCCGAGGCCCTCGTCGCCGCTGGAGAAAAGGTCTACAATCTCTTCTGCGTTGCCTGCCATCAGCCGGACGGACGCGGCCTGTCGGGCGGAGCCGCCAACTTTGTCGAGGACAAGGCCCGCCTCGCCAAGAGCGATGCTGAATTGATGAAGTCGATCGCCGACGGTGTGGAGACAAAGGGCATGCCCGCCTTCGCCGCATCACTCTCGATCGCGCAGCAACGCGCGGTGCTGGCCTACCTCCGTGCAACCTTCGGCCCCAGATGAAGCGGAGGCAAACCCACCGTCTCCGCCAACCCGAGCTTCCGCGATGAAATGGCGACCTCTCATCGCATCGCGTTGCGCCATGATGTGCGATCGGATGCGTCTGCAGCTTCCGTGAGCCGGAACGTCATCCAAACGATCCAGGTTCCGCCCATGAACATCCCATTCCGCCTGCCGCCATCCGCCCTGTTTGCCTGCATGAGCGCCTTTCTCCTCAACTCTTGCGCCCATCCCCATGCGCACGAGCAAGGGAAGCCCCCCGCCCCCGCCACGACACCAGCGGCACCAACAACGCTGGAGAGCGCGCGCGGGCAGGTGTGGAAGCTGACCCAGTGGAAATCACTAGCGGGGATGCAACGTATTCCCGGATTGGTTACGCTTCAGCTGATGGAAGCGGGACAAGTGTCCGGCCGCGGTCCCGTCAACCGGTATTTCGGCTCGGTCGAAATTTCGGGAAACGAAATCCACTCCTGGCAACCGCTCGCGAGCACCCGCATGGCCGGACCGCCCGAAGCGATGGCGGCGGAAGCGGCCTATTTCGGGGATCTGGTGACGCTGCGTTCGGCCACCTTCGAAAACACGCGCCTCATCCTGAACTCACCAGCGGGTGTCCGCATGGAGTTTGAACGCACCGGCGGAACCGCCGCACCCAGTCCTTGATGAGTGCAGCCCCTCCTGGTTGCTCAAGCATGGGGGAGCACGCTACGTCGTGCCCCGTTTGAGTTCCGAGCCGGCCTCCCGATCGGATGGCAGGAGGTGGTCTCGAGGCCCTGCATCTTGTCTCCACCTTGCCACGCCCGAAGGAACGACCTGGATCTTCGATCGCCACATTGCGACCCATGCTGCGGCCCGAATCCATTTCATCGGTACGTGGCTGCGTCGGCTGCTGCAACCATGCGCGTCACCCGCTCCATGTCGCCGCCCGGCGGCAGCTGGTCGCCGGGAGCGATGATCAGCGCGGGGCTGGCATGCCGGAGCGACAGCCAGGCTTCGACGTGTTCGTCAAAAGTGCGCAACGGGACTGTCGGGTTGAAGCTGTCGGGCGGAACCCCGCCGGAGAGGACATAGCGAGGACCCGCTTCCGCGCGGCAGGCGGCCGGGGAGAGATCACCCCAAGGGGCGGGAGTGACGGCATCAGCCCCATCGATGCCGCACTCGCCTGTGGCGCGGAGCAGGCCGCGCAGCCGTCCGTCAATGTGGGTGATAATCGGTTTTCCGTACTCGTGCGCGATGTCGGCCATGCGGCGAAAATGCGCGGCGCTGTATTTAGCGAACCAAGGAGGACTCTGCACATCCGCCGTGAGGTTGTCGGAGTGAAATATGACCTGTGACGGGCCTTCCGCCATCAGACGGCAGACCTTGAGTTGGGCCGCATTGATCGTGTCGAGGGTGGCTTGAATCTCATCGGGTGCATCGTCCGCAAACATCACGGTCTGCTCGACGCCAGCATAGCGGCTCATCAAGAAGCCCATCCCGGTGTAGGGTACTTGCACGATCGGCAGGCCGAGGTCGCCCACCCGGGTGTCCACGGCCCGGAATTGTTCCCAGTCGGCCTCGTAATGGATCCGCTCGAAGACGTAACGCATGACCTGGAGGTCTTCGACCTTCTGGATCATGTGGTGCACGATGGGCCAGCTGTACGAGGTGTCCGACCACATCCGGCGCTCCTCCACGGTGCCGACCGGAGTTTCATAGCGATGGATGTAATATTCACCCTCGATGCCGGAGATCGACCGCACCCCTTCGCCATGCACCTCCCGATAACACGTGCCGAGATTGAGGTGAATCGCGGCTCCCGTGCGACGATGCAACCGCAGCAAGTCGTCCACCTTGTCGCGATTGGCTCCGTCGGTTTTTCCGGGGATGAATTTGCCTCCACCGTTGCCGGCATGCCAGTAGGAGAGATCGGCGATGGCCGGAACCGCATCGGTTTCCCGCCCGCAATAGACGGCAAGCAGACGTTCACGAGGGGACAATTTCATGACGAGGAACGCCGGGCTGAGTGATTCAGCCGCGGTGATGAAGCTGAGCGAAAAGTGGTCATGGCGACTTGGGTCCGTGGCGCATCACTGCAGTTCGAGGATCTCCTGGCCGTTCACGGGCAGCGCGACGAGAATGCCTTCATGTTGCAGGACGCTGCCTTTGTACAGCCCGTAGGAGCGACCCGAGAGGATTCCCGAGACACGGTAGCTGCGCTCGGCATCCACCCAGGGAATATTCACCGCCCGCCGGTCCGCCCCGCCGCTGCCGCGAATGACAACCACCGCTCCCTGCCTGCGCTCGTTCAACTTGCCCCACCAGTGCCAATCCACGTCGGTCGGCTCGGGCACGCCACTGAACTGAAAGTGCTTGTAGATGCCGTACTGTGCTTCCAGCCGGGCAAGCGCAGCGAAACGCTTGTGGTAGTGGGTGATGTTATCCTCGGAGAGCGTGCGGGCATCGCCCGAGAAGCAGACGGGCGCGCCCATCAGCCAACTGGCGACCTGTCGATCCTGCATCGCCGCATCAAGGCTGCCCTCGTGGTTCGTGGTGGCGGCAGCGTAAAACTCGAGCGCATGGAGTGGCAGCCCGCGGTGCGAGTAGAAGCGCTGACGAGCCAGCCAGCATCCGCGGCGCAGCACCTCGGCATGCTCCCCGGCACTGATCGTGCGTACTCCCAACTCGCGACGGAGGTCGGTGCCAAAGGCTTCATTCGGCGGAATGTGGAAGCGCGCCGTGCACTTGAGCGCCGCCAGGTCGGCCGGCACGCCCGGCGTGCCCCAGTAGATCTCGTGGGTGATTTCATTCACGACCTCCGGCGCCGCCTTGCGCAGCATGGCTTGGGTGGCCAGCAGAGCCCGCAGCCCGCGCAGCAACGACTCGCGCCGCGTCCGGCTCCCATGGCCGGCGGCCACGTCGCCGTACATCACGTTGCTGAAGTCCTGCTTGAAGTAGGTGACTCCGTAACGGCGGGCCAGCCCGACCAGGTCCTGCACGTAGAATTCCCGCCACGGCGACGCAAAGCTCATCGCCAAACCGGGAAGCCCATGTGAACGCGCCAATTCGGGCAGGATGGGGGCGTCCGGAAATGCCACCCGGTCCCGCGAGTCGGCATCGCGGTAGCAGGACACCCACAGCCCGAGATGCATTCCCTTCTCCCGAATGTGGGCTGACGTGGCGGCGAAGTCCGGAAACTTCATCCGGTCCACGTCCGTGCCGAGACGGCCCTTCTGCCAGCCGTCATCAAGCAGCAGCTCGGTGAACCCGGCGCGCGCGGTGATGTCCGCCAGCCGGTGCACCAGTTGGTGGTCGATGCGATCGTAGAAGTACGCCCACGTCATCCATTGCGGGCCGTGTATCGGTGCAGTGTTCGCCGCGATGCCAATTTGACTCCCGAGAAACTCCATGTACGGCCCTTCCACGGCACGATCAAGAGGAGTCGACCGTGCCGACAGCGTCGGTGACACTGGTCCGCTGAAGCCATAATAGAAGACGGGCTCGGAGTCAAACTCCTCCCCCGGCGCCAGCACCCACTCGAACAGCTCGGGCGAATAGCCCATCGCGCCGCGGTCGGATATGGATCGCAGCGCCGAGGGAATTTCGCTGACAGCGATCACCCCGTGGTCCGAGCCCGGCGCCTCGAACCCCACCACGCTCGGCTGCACGCCAAACATCGCCGCCGCCAGCGGCCGGCGGACGAGCGTGCTCAACTGCAGATCCTCGATGACAAGGTCCCGCAGCCTCAGCCAATGCGAAGTGCCATTGCGTATGACAACCGACTTCCGCACCACCGGATGGTCACCGTAGAGCTCATAGCGCATCTCGATCTGCACGCCGGCGAGCACCGGGTCGCGCTGCATCGTCGTTTTCAAGGACAGGCGTCTGTTGCCCGGCGACGGCTCGGAGCTCTCCACCTGGATGTCGGGGCCGTATTGCCTCCATGAAGCTGATTGCAACATTCGCCGGTCGACCCACTTGGGCGCATCCGGCCGCGGATCGTCGTAGAGCGAAGGATCCAGCACCTCCGCCCGCCACCTTCCGAGGTAGACGTCGGAGAAGAAATACCTCGCGCCAGCTTCGGCCGGCGCGAACGGCCGCGGTCCCTGGCCGGACTCCTCCCGCTCGATCCGCACCGAGAACTCGGTGCCGGCCGAGGCGAGCACCTGGTGCCCGTCGATTGAAAAACTGACGGTGCGCAAGTTGCCATCACCGAGATGGATCACACGTTCGAGTCCACCGGCACGAAGCACCGCCTCGCCACCCTTGAGGATGATCTCGGCAGCCGGGACGTCCCGTCCGGCAAGCAGCAGCGAGCAGATCAGGAGCGCGCTCTTCGTCACCTTCCGTGAGTTCGACAGCATGGAGACAGGCATGGCGGATGAAGTAATCTGGCGACCCCGATGAGTCAAACCCCGCGCCGCCGTCCTTGCTGTTCAGCGAAGGATCATCGCTGGATCACTGCCTCGCCGGTGACGACATCGAGCGTCCATGGCCTGGGTTCGGGCAGCCAGAGTTCGCCG
>CAZOXB010000216.1:0-1777 GCA_964583635.1 uncultured Opitutaceae bacterium
ATTGCGATCAAGATGAGGCTAAACTCGAACCGGGAAGGCAAAGTGCACCACGGAGGCACGGAGGACTCGGAGTCAAATAACCCTTGGCCAACCTCCATGCTCTCTGTGCCTCCGTGGTGATACAAGGATCGGCTGGATTCCGGCTCAGTCTCATCTTGAAAGCCAATCGAAATGAGATGCAAACCCTCTCGGCTCCCGTGTCCGCCGGAAGGATACAGCGGCGGACTACGGCTTGGGCCGGACCAGACCGAGCATCAGGCCGGCAGCAGTCAAACCTATCGCGGAAACTGTGAAGGGCACCGCAAGGCTGACCTGCTGGTCGCGCAGCCAGCCGCCGGCGTAGATCATGATGCCGCCAATGCTGACACTGACAAAATTGAGCAGGCCATAGGCCGTTGCGCTGTACCGCGGGTTCAACGCCTGGCAGACGATCGGCATGAGGTTGGCGTCGGCAAAACCCCGACCCACTCCGAATACGACCATCGCCAGTAGCGCGAACGCGAACGATGGGGTGTGGGCGAGCAGGAGCAGACAAGGACCGGCACAGACAAATCCCAGCAACGGAATCAACATGCGTGCGCGCGGATTGGACTGCGCCCAGCGATCCGCCCACGCGCCGCCAATGAGAATGCCGACAAACGAGGCAGCCTGTACCGGCACCGTCGCCCAAAGACCGGCGGAGCCGCGCGTGACGCGAAGTCCCTCGATCCAGGTCGGTGGCAACACAGCCGCGAGCAGCCCGCCGGGGCGCCAGTCGAGAAAGCGGTCCTCAAGGAATGTCGGCAGCCAACCGTTGATCAGCCAGAACGCGGTTCCCGCCAGTCCGATGTAGACAATGAGCGCCCAAAAGGATCCCGAACCCATGAGTTCGCGGCAGGCTGCCTTGACGGAGACCGGTTCAGCCTGCTCCGCCGAAGGCGCGGCCGCCGGTCGATCCCGGTCGCGAAGTATGAATCCAAGCAGGAGCGTGTAGGCCACGCCGATCGCCCCAAAAATGGTGAAAGCCGCCCGCCAGCCGTGATCGGCGGCGATCCAGCCGCCTGCCCCGCCGAGCGCGGCGCCGGCATAAAGCCCGCTTTGATGCAGGCCGGTCGCGAGGGATCGCGTCCGGCCGGTGTGATAGTCGGCAATGAGCGCAAGGGCCGCGGCGATGTAGCAGGCCTCGCCGATCCCCATGACGGCGCGCACCAGCAGCAGCGTTTCAAACTCCCGCATGTGGCCCGTGAGCCAGGTCATGACCGACCAGACGGCCAGGCTGATCATGATGACCCATTTCCGACTGTAGCGATCCGCCAGAAAACCGCCCACGGGGCTGACGAGACCGTAGATCCAGAGGAACACGGAGGTGAGCAGACCGAACCGCGCGTCGCTCATCGGGATGTCGGCAACGATGAATCCGCGCACCGAAGGGATGATCAGGCGGTCGAGGTAGTTGAGCAGGGCGACAACCCAGAGCAGACCAACGACCAACCAGGCGTAACGGGTGACGTTGTCCTTGTGGTTCACGGTAGGGCGAAGATGAGGTCAAAACTTGCCGTCGTACCTGCGGGGGCGTCCACGGAGTGTACGCCACGCCCGCGGCCCTCCCACCGATCGTTCTCGGCCGCGGGATTCATGACGCGGCAAGAAGTTCGTCGATGAGCCGGCCACAATACCACTGCATGCGCGGCAAATGAAAGGGACCTTTCCAGAGATTGCCCTTGAGCCGGGTGGAGAGGCGTCCGTCGCGGTGCGCGTACCCGAACCACTCTCCATGGACCGGATCGGCGAACACCCG
>CAZOXB010000216.1:1877-6832 GCA_964583635.1 uncultured Opitutaceae bacterium
CTCGTGCAGGATGAACCAGGCGCATTCGAGGGCGTGTCCGGGATTGAGGGTTCGGCCGTCGAAATGGTCGATCACCGATCCATCCTTCGCGACCACCTCCATCAGAGCACCAAGATCGGGCTTGAAGAAATCGCGCTCGATCGCGTCAAGGGAACGATCGATCCACTCCGTGCAGGTGGCGCCGCGTACGCGGATATCACCGAGCAGCGCGCGAATCTCCTGCGCGGTGACAATGGCGATCATGTGCGGTGCCACACCCTGCATCGGACGCGTGTCCGGGTCGGTTTTCGGCGGCATCACTCCAGGAGTGAAACTGTGATGGAGGTAGGTGTCGAAGTAAGTGGTTGCTTCCGTGGCCGCGCGGTCGTCATTGGCCGCCCGCGCATAGGCGGCGCTGCCGATGGCGGCAAAACACTCGCTGTAGACATAACGCCGCATGCGGAGCGGACGTCCTTCCCGGGTGACGGTGAAATAGAGTTTGCCGTCGGGACCGCGGCAGTGCGAGCGGATGAAGTCGAGGCAGCTCTGCGCTGCCGCCAGCCAGGTGGAATTCCTTTCAGTGGTGTTGTAGAGCGTGCTGAAGGTCCATGCCGCGCGGCCCTGGAGCCAGACGGCCTTGTCGGAGTCGATCAGGGTTCCGTCCTCGTCGAGACCGGTGAGCAGGCCGCCGTGCACGCGGTCCAACCCATGGCGCAGCCAGAACGGAATGACGCTCCGGCGCAGGCCATTGTCATAGGTTGCGCGCAACTCGGCGAGACGTGCGGGTGTCAGACTCATGGGGTGTATTGCAGGGAGAGAACGGTCGGGGTCCGGATGCCGGGTGCGATCTCTCCGCTCGGAACAACGAATCGGTCGCGCCATCGGCACATGGGTGAGGTCACCCGTGGCGGCGGACCACCGTGCGTCGCAGAGATCTCGGCCCAGGTGTCGGTGGTAAAATTGTAAACGAGTATGCCGCCAGGGAATCCGGGGTGGGGACCGGTTTCCGGAAGGGTGGCAAGGAACTCGGGAGAGACGCCGCCGGCGATGGCAAGATAGGTATTGCCGACCGGCATGGCGGGGGAGAGAGCCGCTGCCACCGCGTGAGGGAGATCGGCGAGGCGTTGCCAGCCGAGGCTCGCCCGGTAGCGCCAGGCATCGGTCAGGTAGTTGCGTTCAGGCTGGCCCTGCGCGTTCGGGTGGAGATCGGCACCGCTGAAAAGGTAGAGCCAGCCATCGTATGCGCCAGCGACGGCAAGAATCCGGCCGGGCGCCCCGTGCGGCCACGGAATCTTCCGCCAGCCGGAGTTCGTGTCCGCGAGGTCGAGCGCAAAGCAGCGCTGCAGCGCGGAAGTCGCCGTCGTTGTCTCCTGTCCGCCGGCAATGTAGAGGACGTCGCCGACGAGTGCGCCGCAGCCATTGGCAACAGCCATGGGAAGATCGGGAAGCGGCGCGAAAGCCAGACGTTCACCATCCCAGCGAAGCAGGGAAACATTGCGGAAGTTACCGGTTGCGTCACCGCCTCCAGCCATGACCAGTGCATTGTGCCAACTGGCCGACACTCCATATCCATTGGCCCGGGGAAGGCGGCCCACCTCGCGCCACGAGCCATCCAGCGTGGAGAGGACAAACACCCGGTCTGACCAGACCTTGCGGCCACCCTGGGCCAGGGGCTTCTCAGGGAAGTTGGCGCCTCCGGCACAAAGCAGAACCCCGCCCACGACGCCGGCGAACATACCGGCAAAGCCATGCGGGTCTGGAAGCGGCGCCAGCGCACTGTTGCCGGGTCGGGGCAGTGGGTCAGCGGCACTCATTCCCGAGGCAAGGCAGGCAAACAGGAGCCGCATCAGTCGCTTCATGGGCCAAGGATGTCACGGGCGGGCCCAATCGAAGAAGCCGATTGCGGCAAGGTCCCTCTTCATTCGGGCCCGTTCACGCGGCGCGCAGGTGACGGTGGGCAGGCGGCTGTAGCCGCAGTCCGCTCCCACCAGCGCCATTGCAGCCTTGAGGCCACCGCGCCCGCCGTTGCCAACGATGGCGCGCACCATCGCGATCGAAAGGGACTGGAGCCTGCGAGCCTCCGCCAGATCGCCCCGTTCGAAGGCCGCAATGATCTTGTGGTAGAGCGGCGCAGCGAAATTGAAGGTCGAGCCGACGGCTCCGCGGGCGCCGAAGGCGAGCCCGCCGAGCAGCATTTCATCGACGCCAAACAGGATATCGAAGCGGCCACCGTCGAATTCCACGCAGGCCAGCAGCTCATGCAGGTGGGAATCGGAGAACTTGATGCCGCGGAGTGACGGGATGCGGGGAGCTCCACAGCGAAGGAAATCGACCATGTCGAACCTCACACCCGAGAGCACGGGGATGTTGTAGTAGTAGAACGGCAGCCGTGGAGCCCCGCCGGCGATATGCTCGATACAACCAATGAAATTATCGAGCGAATCGGGCTTGAAGTAGCCGGGCGGCGTGGCCGAAATCGCGTCGGCGCCGATACGCTGGGCATGGGCCGCGAGGGATCGGGCTTCAACGATGCTGTTGTGCCCGACCTGGATCACCACCGGCACGCGGCGGGCCGCCGCCTTGACAGTGGCTTCGGCGACCTGCATGCGCTCGACAGTCGAGAGGAGCGGGCCTTCTCCCGTGCTGCCGCAGACATAGAGCCCGGTGGCGCCCTGGTCGATCACGGCGTCGATCACCGGCTTGATCCGGGGCAGATTGATCGCGCCATCGGCACGGAAGGGAGTGAAGGTGGCAGCCACCAAACCGCGCAGTGGCAGGGAGTCCGCAGGGGATTTCTTTTGAGACATGATGCGGATAAACTCTAAAAAATTCTCATTCGCAAGAATTTTATGGCGAGACAATGATTTATATTCTGTCTTGGTCCCCGGCAGCCCTGTTTCCCATCCTCCATCGCATCGCACATGAGCTCAGGCTATTCCCAGACTCCCCGCATTATGGAACTCGCCCAGGTGTTGGAGGCGGACATCCGTAACCGCCGCCTCAAGCCGGGTGACCCCTATCTGTCGCTCACCGAGGCGGCGCGCATGCTGGGCGTCGGTTCTTCGACCGCCAACCGCGCGCTGCAGTTGCTCGCCCAGCGCAAGCTCCTGCAGCGGGTGCAACGGCGCGGGACATTCATCGGTGCCCTGCAACGGGAATCGAGCCCCGGCCTCCTGAAGCGGGTCTTCATGCTGGTGCACCGCAGCTTTCTCCGGCAGGAGGGTCTGGTGGCGGACGGGGTGCTGGTCGGCATCCAAGGCGTGCTGCCCGGCGCCGATGTGCAGTTCAATTTCCTGCCCGCGACCGATCCGACGGAATACGTGGACCAACTCATCGGGGAGATTCTGCGCGCCAAGGAGACCGCCGGCATCGTTGTCACCAAGGTGCCCTTCGTCGTCCAGCGCGCCATCAAGGACAGCGGATTGCCGGCGGTCGTGCATGGATCGCTTTATCCTTCGATCCAAGGCATGGCCTGGGTGGAGCAGGACAACCCGGGCATCGCCCGGCTGATCGCGGACTACGTCGTGGCGCAGGGCTGCACGCACGTCTGTGCACTCACACGCGAGGTCATGTTTCCCGGCGACAACATCGTGCTCACGGAACTCGGTCGCCGATTGGGCGCTGCCGGGAAACTTGCCGGCAGCTACTCGATCGCTCACCTGCCCGACGACCGCCATGCGATCATGGCGGAGGTCGAACAGCTCATTTCAAGACACCCGACCGACCTGTGCCTGCTTTGCCGCTCCGAGACGAAGGCCGAGGCCGCATCCGCCGTGCTGCAACGGATGGGACTCAAGGGCCGGCGCCGGCCGCGCCTGATCGTCAGCGGACTCTATCAGCGCCCGAAGGGCGAGTATGCGTTCCCTTACGTTTTCCCGACGATCAGTCCCGAGGAGATCGGGGCCGCCATCGGACGCCTGCTGGCAGGACAGGTGACGGATCGGAAAACGGCTCCCGGCCATATCATCGTGCCGGTGGAGCTGGCCGTAGCCTGATTCAGGTACGCCTTGAGCGGGCGGTGCAGACCCGCCCGGCCGGACCATCGTTCCGCGGCACGCCATGACTGCCGGCAGTGCCCATGTGGCCCAACGCACAGGGGAACGGACGCGCCCATCCGGAACCGGCCCGGAGCAGCGTAGGTTGCACGCGGCGGGCGGCGCGGTGCCGGTTGTTTCCATTGTAAAAACGCTGCGTCGTCGAAATTAATTTTGACAACATAGAATTATTAATTTCTAACCTCCGCCGTTCCGCAAACGACCCCATGAACCCATCATCAAGTTCCCTCCGCCGTTCCGCCGTGGTGGCGCTGACCACCATCATGCTCCTTGCCTCTGCAGGCCGGGCCCAGACCACCACTTCCTCTGAGGACACGGTGGTGCTGTCCCGCTTCGAGGTCAGGGACAAGACCGACAAGTCCTACAACATCACCAGTGCCACCGCCGGCCTCAAGACCCGCCAGGAGCTCATCGACATTCCCGGCGGGATTCAGATCGTGCCGCGCAATCTGATCGAGGATCTCGGCAATTTCCCGTATCCGAGCGACTTTGCAAAATACGCCTCGAGCGGCGTCGCCTCGTTCGGTGGCAACAATCTCTTCTACATGCGGGGTGAACGTCTCACCCGCACCTTCAAGAACGGCATCGAGTATTTCCCGTCGATCGACGATGACGTCACGACGGAGACCATGGAGGTGGTGAAGGGAGCCCAGGCCGTGCTTTTTGGAACCCGTCCCGTCACCCAAGGCATGCTGTTGCGCACAACCAAGAATCCGCTCTACTCCCGCCAGGGATCCGTGCGGGCCATCGTGGACGGCAACGGCATGTTTCGAGGCGAGTTTGACCTGACCGGCCCGTTGAGCACCGAGCTGGCCGGAGCCCGCATGGCCTACCGTGTGGTCGGCGCGTTACAGGATGGCGGCCAGTATCAGGACGACCTCTTCGACGACCGCGCCGTGTTTTCGCCTTCGCTGCAGATGG
>CAZOXB010000217.1:0-6814 GCA_964583635.1 uncultured Opitutaceae bacterium
CAGCAGAAATTCAATTTCTTCGAACCTGGGAAACGAATCAGCACCTGGGTGGGATTGAATGAACGCGGGTCCTCGGTAACGGTGAAGAGTTACGACGCCCGGGAGGACACCGTCGTCGTGGACTTTGGTGGCCAGGCGCTCACCCTCCCGCTGCAAAAGGCGAAGGTATCCGCAGCTCCGGCTCCCGGACATCCGGCCATGCCCATTCCGGCCGCCGCCGCCCCCGTTGAGCCGCCAGCCGTCGTCTTGAATCCCACGCCCGCCGACGAAGCCAAGCGGCTTGATGCGGTGGCGGCGGAAGTGCGCCGGCGCCGGCTCCTGCGACAGCAGGCGTCACCCGCGCAGGGCGCACCGCAGCAGTGACGGGGCTGCATTCCGCTGGAGGGCCACGGTCCCTCGTGGCCCTTTGCTGGTCGTATGGTCATGCCGGATACTGTGTGCTGCATTCCGTTGGAGGGCCACGGTCCCTCGTGGCCGGGATGGTGGATGCAGGAATGTAGAAGAAACAGGGATGTAGAACGGACAGGTTATTTCAGGCCAGCCGGATGGTTATGTGCCGGCGCCGTCGAGCGCCATGCGATTCCGCGGCCACGAGGGACCGTGGCCCTCCAGCAGGCGGTTGCTGTTTTTCAAAGGCTGAGGAGTACTCTTGTATGTAACTAACGGATACGAGCAGGTCCCCTATTCCGATTGAAAATGCAATGACTTGATCGCAGGCAGGCTTGCTCGGAACCTTTGCGTGAAAATTCATGTGCGAGGTCTGAGAATTACGCCGTGGATAGCGATCCTCCGCTAGACGTGGGCGACGTTTCAAGGTAAGGGTTTCGAAATACCCTCCCGCCGCATGAGCGATCCGTGTCTCCGCATTCGTCACTGGCCCTTTGAACGATGGGAGGCGCGAGGGTCAGCGGTGATCTTCTTTGCCGCCTTGGCGCTTGATTGCGCGGGCGCGGAGTCGATTGATTATTCAAGGGACGTGCGTCCGATCCTGGCGGAGAACTGTTTTTACTGTCATGGTCAGGATGCCGCGCGACGGAAGGCGAAGCTTCGGCTGGATACCTACGAGGGACAACGGCACGAGGACGTGATTGTGCCGGGCAAGCCGGACGACAGCGAGTTGATCTATCGTATCCTTTCGAGCGAGGAGGATGTGCAGATGCCGCCGAGTGATTCGCACCGGTCGTTGAGCGCCGCGCAGAAAGGCACGTTGCGCCGGTGGATCGAAGAAGGTGCACCCTTTGCGCCCCACTGGGCGTTCGCCAAAATCGCCCGCCCACCCATGCCGGCGGTGCGGGACTCAGCTTGGTCCGTCAATCCGATCGACCGGTTTGTCCTCGCGAAGCTTGAGCAGGAGAAGCTGGCACCGTCTCCGGAAGCCTCGCGGGAGACCCTGATCCGACGGGTCACCCTTGATCTGACCGGGCTGCCGCCGAGCCTGGCGGAGATCGACGCTTTTCTGGGCGACCGCAAGCCGGGGGCCTACGAACGGGTGGTGGACCGGTTGCTGGCCTCGCCCCGTTACGGTGAACGCATGGCCCTGCCCTGGCTCGACGCTGCCCGCTATGCCGACTCCAACGGATTCCAGCAGGACGGCGATACGTTCCAATGGATTTGGCGCGACTGGGTGGTGGATGCCCTGAATGCGAATGAACCGTTCGATCAGTTCACCATTGAACAGTTGGCGGGTGATCTTCTGCCCAAACCATCGGTCGATCAGCGCATCGCCACGGCGTTCAACCGCAATCACCTGCTCAACGGCGAGGGCGGGGCGATACCCGAGGAGCAGAGGCATGTGGCCATCTTTGACCGGATCGACACCACCGCGACCAACTGGCTCGGGCTCACGCTGGCTTGCGCGCAGTGCCATGACCACAAGTTCGATCCCATCACGCAGAAGGACTATTATGCGATGATGGCCGCGTTCAATCAGGTGCCGGAAACCGGCGTGGTCGCGGGCAGCTCGCACAAGGTCCGGGTCGCGGCGCCCATTCTCGATCTCGCGACACCGCCGCAACTGGCCCGTGTCGCCGAGCTCGACGCCCACCTCGCATCCGCGGACGTGGAAGGCCGGATCACGGCCTGGATGGCGGAGTGGGAAAAGCAGGCCAAGGCGGATCCCTCCTTCGACAATGAGGCCGTTAGGAAGATCTTCGCGGTGGCTGCCGCCGAACGCACGCCGGGCCAGAACACGCAGTTGCGCCGGGTATTCCTGCAGACACGTCTCAAGGTGCTCGATCCGGTCCTCGCCGCGGAATTCGACGAGGCTGACGCCCTGAAAAACGACGATCGGCCGCGCGTGATGGTCATGGAGGACGGCCCGCATCGCGACACCTTCATCCTCGACCGGGGTAACTACGAGTCGCACAAGGCCAGGGTTGAATTCGCCACGCCGGAGTTTCTTCCGCCGCTGCCCGCGGACGCCCCGCGGAATCGCCTCGGGCTCGCCCGGTGGCTGGTGAGCGCCGAACAACCGCTGACCGCCCGCGTGATCGTCAACCGCCACTGGCAGACCTTTTTCGGCCTCGGGTTGGTGAAGACGAGCGAGGACTTCGGCGTGCAGGGCGAACCGCCGGTTCACCGTGCGCTGCTCGACTGGCTGGCGGCGGAGTTCAAGGAGGGCGGATGGAACACCAAGGCGTTGCACCGGTTGATCGTCACCAGTGCCACCTACCGGCAGAGTTCACGCTCGAACCCGGCCTTGAACGAGCGCGATCCGGAGAACCGCCTCTTCGCCCGCGGCGCCCGTTTCCGGCTGCCGGCGATGTTGATCCGCGACCAGGCGCTCGCGGTCAGCGGACTGTTGGTGAACAGGCTCGGCGGCAAGCCGGTGTATCCGTATCAGCCCGACGACATCTGGGGTGCGCTCGCCATCACCAAGGAGCGCGATTTCACCTATCCGAAATCGCATGGTGACGACCTTTACCGCCGCAGCCTCTACACCTTCTGGCGCCGCACGGTGGCTCCCGCCAACATCTTCAACGCCTCCTCGCGGAACACCTGCACCGTGCGCACCACGATCACCAGCACTCCGCTGCATGCGCTGACCACGCTCAACGACCCCACCTACGTCGAAGCCGCCCGCGTGCTGGCGTCGCGCGCCATTGCCTCCGGAGGCAGGAGTTCCGCCTCCCGGATCCGCTACGCGTTCCGCACCGTGCTGGGCCGCTATCCCGACCGGACGGAGGACCGGATTCTCCGGGCCAGTTTCAATAAACAGTTGAAACACTACCGTGCCGATGCCGCCGCGGCCCGGGCCTTTCTCTCCATCGGGGAGAGTCCGGTCCGCGCTTCGGTCAATCCGTCGGAGCACGCCGCCTACGCCGCGGTCTGCCTCGCGATCCTGAACCTCGATGAAGCGCTGACCAAATCATGAACCCGTTCTCGGAAAACCATCTTCATCTCACGCGCCGGCAATTCTTCGGACGTGCCGCGACCGGAATCGGCACCGCCGCGCTCGCGTCGTTGCTGACGCGCCCGACGGCCTTCGCGGCGGCGGGCGGTCGTTCCAGTGGAGCGGGAATCTCCGGCCTGCCGCATTTTGCCGCAAAGGCGAAGCGGGTCATCCTGCTCTGGCAGGGCGGCGGGCCGTCGCAGGTGGACCTGTTTGATCATAAGCCCGGTCTCCAGCGGATGCGGCTGCAGGAACTGCCGGAATCGGTGCGCAGTTCGGCGCGGCTGTCCACGATGACATCGGGACAGAAGAAATACCCGATCCTGCCCGCGATCAAACCGTTCAGGCAGTATGGAAACTGCGGCCGGTGGCTGACGGAGATGCTGCCCCACATCGGCGGGATGGCGGACGAACTCTGCTTCATCCACTCCATGCATACCGAGGCGGTGAATCATGCCCCCGGTGTGACCTTCTGCCTGACCGGTTCGCAGATTCCGGGGCGCCCGTCGATGGGCTCGTGGCTGACCTACGGGCTGGGCTCCGAGGCGGAGGATTTGCCGGCCTTCGTCGTGCTCACCTCGGCGGACCAACAGAAGACCTGCGGACAGCTCTTCTACGAACACTACTGGGGCAGCGGGTTCATTCCCTCGAAGTACCAGGGCGTGCGACTGCGCAGCGAAGGGGAGCCGGTGCTCTATCTAAACGATGCGCCCGGGCTCGATCGTGCGCGGAAGCGGGAGCTCCTCGACGACATCGCGGCGATGAACGCGCACCAGTTCGCGCGGGAGGCGGATCCGGAGATAGAAACCCGCATCGCCCAGTACGAGATGGCGTTCAAGATGCAGGCGAGCGTTCCCGGCCTGCTCGATCTCGGCAAGGAAGCGCCTCACGTGATCCAGCGCTACGGCCCCGATGTGCACCGCCCCGGCAGCTACGCGCGCAACTGCCTGCTGGCGCGACGGCTCGCGGAACGCGGCGTGCGTTTCATCCAACTGATGCACAGCGGCTGGGACCAGCACAACAACCTGCCGACCCAGCTTGAGGTCCAGTGCCGTGACACTGATCAGCCGGCGGCCGCGCTTCTGCAGGATTTGAAGGAACGCGGACTGCTCGAGGACACGCTGGTGATCCAGGCGGCCGAGTTCGGGCGGACCGTCTTCGTGCAGGGCGACGTGGAGAAGCCCGCCTACGGTCGCGATCACCTCGGCAGCGCCTACACCATCTGGATGGCCGGCGGCGGCGTGAAACCTGGAATCGCCTACGGCGAGACCGACGAGTTCAGCTATCGGGTGGCCAAGGATCCCGTCCACGTGCACGACTGGCAGGCCACCGTGCTGCACCTCCTCGGCATCGATCACGAGCGCCTCACCTTTCGGTTCCAGGGACGCCAGTACAGGCTGACCGACGTCCATGGCGAGGTGGTGAAGGGAGTGCTGGCGTAAGCTGCCGGCCCTTCAGCGCCGGCAGCTTACGCATTTGAAATTTCAAATTTGAGATTTCAAATTCGAGCAAGAGGTGCACTCAGCCGGATACGATCACCTTGAAGCCGCCGCGGCGCATCCGCGTTGTTTCGAAGGGAGCGAAATCAATGCACGGCGGCGTCACCCGCCGCTGATCCTGCCCTGACAGCTTCTCAAAGCTCCACTTTCAACAGGGAAGTGCATTTGTCGTTGAAGAACCTTGCGGATAGGTGTGGCGTGTGATTACTTTGTGATCATGTTAATCAAGATCGTGCCCATCGGAAACTCACGTGGCATCCGCATACCCAAGGCGATGCTCGAGACCTGCGGCTTTGGCGATGAAGCGGAGCTGCAGACAAAGAACGGCGCGCTGGTTTTGCGTCCGGTTCGCCCGCCGCGGGCCGGTTGGGCCGAGGCCTTTGCCGGAATGGCAGTGGCCAAGGACGATTCTCTTGTCCACGAGGAGGCGCCGGGTTCCGGGCAGTTTGATGCGGAGGAATGGGAATGGTGATCCGGCGTTTCGACGTGTGGTTGGTGAACCTCGATCCCACGGTTGGGCGCGAGATCAGGAAGACACGTCCGGCATTGGTGGTATCGCCCGATGAAATGAACGAGAACATCTCCACGGTGTTCATCGCACCGATGACGACGAAGGGGCGCGACTATCCCAGTCGCGTTCCGTGCCTGTTTCAGGGCAAATCCGGACAGGTTGTGCTCGATCAGTTGCGCACGGTCGACCGTCAACGATTGGTGAAGCGACTTGGGGTGATCGACGCCGAAACCGCGGAGGCGGTCTTGGAGAAGCTCGCGGCGCTTTTCGCGAAATGAAGCAGCAGAGCAATTGAGCCGAGGAAGGTCATGAGACAGCCGGCCTCGCCAACACCGGCTCCATTGCGTTCGTCCGGCGGATGGACTCGCGCAGGAGCTCAAGAGTAACACTACCGCATGGTATGCGGAAGCCTGCTCGCCTTGAATCCGTTTGTTGGCACCGCAGCGGGTCTGCCCCTATAGTCTTGCGGGTTAACCTGGCGTCATTCCGACCTCCCCCTCCCCTCCCTTTTTAGCGCATTGCCAGGGCGACCCAGCGCAACCCGCCCGGCTTCAGTGGTGAAACGCACCTTCGGGCGAGGCAAACGCGACCCGGTAGGTGGAAAAATCGCGGAAGTCCGTCGTGAGGACAAAGGCGTGCTCGTAACTGCGGACGAGGACCACGGCACAGGCATCGGCAAAGTCCATGCCCGGAGCCCAGCGCTCCGCCTCGTCAAATACGGGGTCCAAGCGGTCGGGAGCGAGCGGCACGACCTCCATCCGGGCCACGAGGCGGCGCAATGCGCCCAGGGCCTTGTGATGGTTCTCCAACCCGTGCTGCGCCTCGGTGATCGCCGCCTCGCAGGTGACGAAGCGGGCGGGAACCCGCCGCAGGGCGCTGACCGCCCAGACGTGGTCGCCGTCGTTGCGGTCGATGGCCGCCTTAAGCGGCCCGGCGTCCACGACGACGGTTCTTCGCGGCAAGACGGTCGCGGATTTTTTCACGGAGGGTGACGGGGGGCTTGGGGAGCGAGACGGCGCCAAAGACGCCTTCGAGACCGGCGAAGGGATGGTCGGCGGCGGCCGGGGTGTGGCGCGCAAAGACATAGGTGCCGGCCTCGCCCGCGATCACGACCATATCGCCGCGGTCCGCGGCCTCGCGGGCCTTGCGGAAGTCGCGCTGGAATTGGGTGAGCGTGGTTTTCATGGTGAATCAGATAATCTGATTGACGGGCCATGTCAAGGCACGAACGGGTCGGTCCGTCCCCCTTGCCATGGCCTTTTGCCAGCGGGCAGGCCATATTGGGAAAGATTTGCCGCGCCCGTGAGGCCCTGGCACGACCATCTCTGGTTAATAAATGCACTAACGCGACACTGCACTAGAGAAGTGTGATCGCGGGATCTCGATTCAACCCACAGCACCACAGCGGCCGCT
>CAZOXB010000218.1:0-3648 GCA_964583635.1 uncultured Opitutaceae bacterium
GAACGGCTGGTTCAACGGCATGGGCTGGCCGCCGTGCGGCAAGACCATGGTGCACTGGTGGAGCACCAAGGAGCGCGGCAAGATCGTGGCGTACTGGAATGTCGCCCACAACGTCGGCGGGGCGCTCGTCGCCTACGTGGCGATCCATGCCGTGGGCATGTTCAACGATTGGGGGGCGACGTTCTATGCCAATGCTGCCATCGCATTTGTCGTCGCCATCTTCATCGCGCTGACCGTGCGGGACACTCCGCAGAGCTGTGGCCTGATGCCGATCGAGGCGTACCGGAATGATTATCCTCCGGATTACTCCAAGGACCACGAACGCACGTTCGCATTCCGCGAGATCTTTTTCCACTATGTGCTGAACAACCGGTTCCTCTGGGCGATCGCCATCGCCAATGCGTTCGTCTATTTTGTCCGCTATGGAGTCGTGAACTGGATTCCGACCTACCTGCAGACGGCCAAGGGGTTCAATTTCAAGGAATCGGGAATCGCCTGGACGGCCTTCGAACTCGCGGGCATTCCCGGAACGATTCTCTGCGGCTATCTCTCCGACAAGCTCTTCAACGCCCGCCGGGCGCCGGCAACGATCCTGTTCATGGTGCTGACACTGGCGGGATTGCTGGTCTACGGGATGAATCGTCACGGTCCGCTCTGGATCGACATCGCGTCCCTGATCGCCATCGGATTCTTTGTCTACGGGCCGATCATGATGATCGGCCTGCATGCGCTGGACCTCGTGCCGAAGAAGGCGGCGGGCACGGCGGCGGGTTTCACCGGCCTCTTCGGCTACTTCCTGGGATCGGCCCCTTCCGGAGCGGGGGTGGGGTGGATTGCGGACAAGTGGGGGTGGAACGGGGTGTTTGGCACGATGATCGTTTGTTGCGTGCTCGCCATGGTTTTTTCGGCAATGACCTTGCGGCACACGACCACCAGCTCGACAAAATGAAACGATGAAGACGAAAAAGCGACATGGCTCGAAATGGAGAGGGATGGGTTGGCTCACGGTCCTTACCTGCGGCATGACATTGTCGGCATCCGGAGCCCGACCCCTGATCATCGCGCATCGGGGTGCAAGCGGTTACCTGCCCGAGCACACGCTCGAGGCCAAGGCCTTTGCCCATGCGCAGGGAGCGGACTACCTCGAGCAGGATCTTGCCCTCTCGAAGGACGGGGTGCCCGTGGTCATGCACGACATCCACATCGATACGATCACCGACGTGGCGAAACGCTTTCCCGACCGCAAGCGCTCCGACGGGCGCTACTATGCGATCGACTTCACCGTGGCCGAGCTCAAGCAACTGCGGGTGCTGGAGCGCTTCAACGCCAAGACGGGTGTCCAGGTCTTTCCCGGGCGCTATGATTCGAAAGCGTCGCCGGCCGCCTTCCAGATCCACACCTTCGAGGAGGAACTGCAGTTCATTCAGGGGCTCAATCGCAGCACCGGACGTGAGGTCGGCATCTATCCCGAACTGAAGCAACCGGCCTGGCATCGGGAGCAGGGTGTCGATCTGAGCCGTGCCGTGCTGCCCATCCTGGCCCGTTACGGATATGCGACCAAGGCAGACAAGTGTTTCCTCCAGTGCTTCGAGCTGACGGAGATCAGACGTCTGCGCGGGGAACTCGGCTGGAAGGGCAACCTTGTGATGCTCATCGGCAGCCGCGTGACGGAGGCGGATGGCGTCAACCACGACGCGCTCTGCACAGCGGATGGGATCAGGGAGCTGACGCCGTTGGTCGACGGAATCGGACCGCCCATCGGCCGCATTGCAACCTGGCCGGCTGCCGGAAAAAAACCGCGGTTCACGGACCTGGTCCCGCTGGCCCACGCGGCCAAACTCGTCGTTCATCCCTATACCATTCGTCGCGACGAGCTGCCAAAAAATTGTCCATCCACGGACGCGCTGCATGCGGCGCTCTTCACCGAGGCGAAGGTCGACGGTGTGTTCACCGATTTCGCCGATCTGACACGGGCCTGGCTCCATCACACCCCCACCGCGCCATCACCGGCGCACTGACGTCATGACACACTCTCACCTCATTCTTGCCGGCCTTCTTGTGCTTGCTTCAGGGACACCCGGATTCGCGGCGGCCCGACCGAATATCGTGCTCATCCTCTCCGATGACATGGGCTATTCCGATCTCGGATGTTACGGCAGCGAGATTGCCACTCCACAGCTCGACTCGCTGGCGGCGGACGGGCTGCGCTTCACGCAGTTCTACAACGGCGCGCGCTGCTGTCCCACGCGTGCGTCGCTCCTCTCCGGGCTCTACGCGCACCAGGCAGGGATGGGGTTCATGGTGAGGGAAGTGAAAGGCGCACCGGGATACGCGGGAGACTTGAGCCACCAGGCCGTGACGATCGCCGAGGTGCTGAAGTCGGCGGGCTACAACACGGCGATGGCCGGGAAGTGGCATGTGGCCCGTTCGCATGCGATGAGCGACACCTCCAACTGGCCGGTGCAGCGGGGATTCGATCGGTTCTACGGGACGATTCGCGGCTTCGGCAGCTTCTACGATCCCGAAAGCCTCACGCGTCAAAACACCTTCATCACGCCGGAAAACGATCCCGAATACCGCCCGGAATCGTTTTATTACACCGATGCGATCAGCGACAACGCGGTGGCGTTCCTCCGTGAGAATGCCCGGCAGAAGGCACCCTTCTTCCTTTATGTCGCCTACACCGCTGCCCACTGGCCGTTGCAGGCGCCTGAGCAGGACATCGAGAGATACAGGGGAAAATACGATCAGGGGTATGATGCCATTCGCCGGACCCGCCGGGAGCGGATGACGGAGCTGGGATTGCTCGACGATCGCTGGGCTGAAACTCCGACGATTGGAAAATGGGATGGGGTGTCGGACAAGGCGTGGGAGGCCCGGAACATGGAGACCTACGCCGCCATGATTGGCAGGATGGACCAGGGCATTGGCCGGATTGTTGCCCAGCTCAAGTCCGATGGACGATTTGACGACACCCTCATCCTTTTTCTGCAGGACAACGGCGCCTGTGCGGAGCCAAGCTGGCGTCGTCCGATAAAGCAGCCTGCACCGAAGGACCTCGCTCCCATGGGACGCGATGAACTGCAGACCCGTTCCACTCCTCCGATGCAGACACGGGACGGACGGTGGGTGCGCAGTGGACCCGGGGTGATGGCCGGTCCGGCCGACACCTACATTGGTTACGGGGAGACCTGGGCGAACGTGGCCAACACCCCTTTTCGCGAATACAAGCACTGGGTTCACGAGGGGGGCATCGCCACGCCCTTGATCGCTCACTGGCCGGCGGGCATCGGGAGGAAGCTGCGAGGACACTTTGAATCGCAGGTGGGGCATATCATCGACATCATGGCCACTTGCGTGGATCTGGCCGGAGCCCGGTATCCGTCGGAATTCAACGGCCACAAGATCAAGTCGCTGGAGGGTGTTTCCCTGGCGCCCGCGTTCTCGGGGCGGAAGCTGGCGCGCAGGCAGCCGCTCTTCTGGGAGCATGAAAGCAACCGGGCGGTGCGCGATGGCCGCTGGAAGCTCGTTGCGGTTGAGGACGGTCCCTGGGAGCTTTATGACATGATCGCGGATAGAACGGAGATGCGGAATCTTGCCGCGCAATACCCCGACAAAGTCCGCAGCCTGTCCGCGGCTTGGGACGCC
>CAZOXB010000218.1:3748-6771 GCA_964583635.1 uncultured Opitutaceae bacterium
ACGCCGGGGAAGTGAAGCAGGGCAATCTGAAGAGGTCCTTCCTCTGAAGAAACATTCTCACACCGGCTGACGTTCAACAGGTTGGAAGTCGAGATATTGGTCTTCGCGACGGCGCATTGGGCCGTCGCGTGCGGCGTCGCTGGTATTCTTTTTGTGCCCGGTCACGATGAAAAGGCCCTCGGCGTTTTGGCATTCCCAGCAGCAGGCTCGACCCTGCACTGGGTCACCACCGCGTCCGTGACCGCAAAAGTACACGCATTCGTCCGGGAACTTCCGGACACGACGAATTCCAATCTTCCGCGGAAGGGTGTGACCGGGAACTTCGCCGACCGCTCATCGGCGGATGCCGTTCTTCGTACCGGGAGGGTAGACTGAATAGTTTTGCGCCTCATCCCATGGACGTACGCCGACGCGCTCGGCCCATAATGCGTAGGCCTGCTCAAGGCGACGGACGACCTCGGGGTGTGTCGCTGCCAAGTTGTGGGCTTCGGCGCGGTCGACTTCGATGTCGTAGAGTTCCGGTGCCTCGCGGAAGAAGCTCACCAATTTCCAGCGTCCGTCGCGGATCATGCGGTTGCCTTCGTGCTCGATGCAGATGGGTGTCTCATGGAGCGGTGCGGTGCTGCCGGTGAGGAGCGGACGCAGTGTGCGGCCGTCGACAACAGGCGAGGGGCGACCTTCCATGGTGGCGGGTCGCAGTGCGGCACTGAGGTCGAGGCAGGTCGCGGTCACATCGGGGAGGAAGCCGTACTGCTGGATCAAGCGGCCACGCTGGGCGGCGGGGATGCCCGCAGGCCAGTGCACGATGAGCGGCGTCATGATGCCGCCCTGGTGGGAGAAGTGTTTGTATTCGCGGAACGGGGTGTTGGAGGCGGTGGCCCAGGCGCGGCCATAGTGCCGACCGCCCTTTCCATATTGGCCGAGGTCGGAAAGCTGGAACTGACCGAGCGGCGGGCTTTCGGCCTCGGCGCCGTTGTCGGAGAGGAAAATGATCGCGGTTTGGTCGAGCTGGCCGCTCTCGCGCAGGTAGGCGACGAGGCGACCGAGGTTCTGATCGACCCGGTCGATCATGGCGGCGTAGGTGGCCATGATCGCATCCATGCTATCCTGTTGTTCGGGCGAGAGGGAATCCCAGGCGGGGACCGGTCCGCCTAGGACGCCGAGGCGGTCGGCGGCGCCGGGACGCGGGCTGAGTGCAGTATCGGCCGGAAGGAGGCCGAGTTGTTTCTGCCGCGTGAGGGTGCGGGTGCGCAGGCCATCCCAGCCTTCCTTGAAGCGACCGCGGTATTTTGCGAAATCCTCCGGCATTGCCTGCATGGGAAAGTGCGGCGCGTTGTAGGCGAGGTAGAGGAAGAAGGGTGTTTCTGGCCGACGGGTGGCATGCTCGCGGAGATTGGCGATTGCCTCGGTGGTAAAAGCGTCGGTTGTGTAGTAGCGTTCCCCCTCGGGGGCGATCTTGTCGTTGCCGCGGAAGAGGTCGTTGGGCCGGAAGTATTCCGAGGTGCCTTCGAGAAAACCGTAGAAGCGATCGAATCCACGCTGGAGGGGCCAGGTGGTGGGGGCGCTATTGCCGACATGCCACTTGCCGGCCATGTAGGTGCCGTAACCTGCGGCACGGAGCATCTCAGGGAGCGTTGGTACGGTCTCGCGCACCCAGCCGCGGTAGGCTGCGGGCAGTTTCATGCGCTCGGGAATCGTTGAAGGGGTATCGCCGGTGCGCTTGAAGGTCATGTGTCCGAGGCCGGCTTCGTGCGGGTGCAGCCCGGTGAGCAGCACCGCGCGGCTGGGGCAGCAGCGGGAGTAGTTGTAGAATTGAGTGAAACGCACGCCGTCGGCGGCAAGCCGGTCGATGACAGGGGTTTCGACGGGGCCGCCGTAGCATCCGATATTGGCCCAGCCCATGTCGTCGACGAGCACGATGATGAGATTGGGCCGGCGCCCCGCGGCGAGGGAAGGAAGGGTGCACGCAAGAAGGATTGCGAGCAGACGAAGCGGTGAAAGCATGACGAAAATGAGCGGGTTCAGAATCGCTGGGTGAGATCGATGGTAAACTGACGACCGCGAGGATTTGCGGAGCCGGTGAAGAAACCGTACGTTTCGTCGGCCACTGGCGGTTCGGTGTCGAACACATTGTTCACCCCAAAGCGCACAGTCATGCGTTTCAGCCAGCGGTGGTCCGTATCCTTGAAGCGATAGCTCACCCACGCGTTGTGCTGAATGTAGGGGTCCACCTTCCACAGGTATCTCATCACGCCATTGTCGTCAAACGGCGCGATATGGCTGGGTTGACCGAGTGCGTTGTAAACTGCCTCGGTGGTCGAGGCGGATGTGTCGACAAAGCCACCGAAGTAGTTCGTGAACCAACCGGCCGACCACTGTGCGCGGCGCCAGTTCAGGCTGGCGGATGCCCGCCAGTCCGCTCGGCCATTTCGGTCGAGCTCGTTCAGCCAAGGGGCGCCGGCCTCGCCCTGTGACGTGCGCATGAGGTAATGGGTGGAATCGGCGCGCAGGTTGAACTGCCCGAAGCTGGTCTGGGGGAAACGATACTGCAGCCCAATCTCGTAACCTTGAATCTGTCGACCACTCAGATTGATGTAATCGTCAACCAAGCTGACGAACTGCCCCACGGGCGCGCGCTTCACGGTGTTGGCAGGATCGGCGTTGTAGCTGGCGAACACCGCGCGATCGGCATCGGTCACTGGCAGGCGTGTTACATTGGGACTGCCCATGTAGGTCGCGGTGCCCGACCCGAGGTCGATTTGGTTGATCGATGTGCCGGTGGCCAGCTTTGCCTGCGTGGCAAGCACGAGCATGGTTTCATCGCGATCCAGAACTGCTTGGGCTCCACTATTCTCAATCACGTTGCCCTGCTTGACCTTGAAATAGTCAAACGTCACCGAGAGGCCGCGCAGCTTGGGCACATCCACCACCACCCCGCCACTCCAAGAGCGCGCCTCTTCCGGCTCCAACGCATCGTTGCCACGGCGGTAGGTCAGACGGCGGACGGTGTTGTCGTCGGCCGA
>CAZOXB010000219.1:0-6770 GCA_964583635.1 uncultured Opitutaceae bacterium
CCACCAGATTTTCAGCAACCTCTTCGAAGGTAATTACATAGGCGTAAACCTGGGAAACGGTTCCGTGGAGGTTGCGGAGGGAGGCTCGATGTCCGCCCACGATCGGCCTGATCATTGCGTCATTGCCTTCAATACGTTCCTCGACAATCGCACCCATTACCAGATGAGTCGACGCAGTCCGAATCCGCTGGGAGCGACGCATACGGTGTTCGCAAACAATATCGTTCAGGGCGGTGGCATTGTCGCCAGAATCGACGGGCCCAATTCGGACGCGGTCTGGGAGGGCAATCTGGTCTGGAATACCGGGGGGCCGGGGAATCTCCCGGCAGACGCCTACATTGCGGCGGATCCTCGTTTGATCGATGACCCCGCGGCGGGAGTGCACCTGCAGGTGGGCAGTCCGGCCATTGATGTGGCAACGGGAGAATTTCAGGGCGTGACCGTGGATATCGACGGACAGCCACGGGGCGCGACAAAGGACGTCGGCGCCGACGAGATCAGCGAGGCCCAGATCGTCTCGCGACCGTTGACCCCGGCGGATGTGGGTCCTTTTTCGAACTGATCCCCGTCCGTCTTTCGGCGGAAATTATTACGTAGGTCGATCCGGTCACCTTGACATCGGGGCGAGGCATTTCAGCCTGAGGAGGCAGAGCGATATGCATCCTTGTACCCGACCTGCCTGGCTCGGCAGTCTCTCCCTTGCCGTGGGTGTCCTTCTCTTGTCGGCACTGCCCGTGACTGCGCAACAAGGAGAGGCGGCACCGCCTGCTCCGCCGCGTCAGGTCTCCGTTGAGGAGCAAAATCAGGCGGAACTCCTTCGTTCCTACATCCAGCTTCGCGAGCAGCTTCATGCGACGCAGCTTTCGGTCATCAACAGCCGGGTCGAGGCGGAGACGGCGGCCCGAGTGCAGGCTGCGGCGCTCACCGAAAAACTCGACTCCATCAAGGTCGCGATTGATGCGGAGCGGGAGCGCCAGCAGGCGGAGGCCGCCCGGATGGCCGCTGAGCGGGAACACCAGGAGACGGCCGCGCTGCAGAACCAGAGGACTTTCATCTGGGTGCTCTGTATTTTTGGTGCCGTGGGCGCCCTGATTCTTCTGTTGGTGCCGTTTTTTCAATGGCGAGCACTCAATCGTGTGGTCGAGGGTGTCGCCGCCCGTACCACAGCGCCGGTGCCTCTTCCCTCCGCGCCGATTCCGGCGATAGCCGCCGGGCCCTCCGATCAAGCCGTCGAGCTTTCCAATCAACGCCTGATGTCGGTGATCGACCGCGTCGAGCAACGGGTGATCGAACTGGAGCAGACGGCTTCCCGGCATCCACTGTCGCCTGCCCCGGCACCGGGCGAACAGAGGCCGTCACTCGATGGCGTCACCTCCGATGCTGCGGGCACACCGGCGGCGTCTCCAATCGCCGGCTCTCAGGCCGTGCGCATGCCGCCATCCACGCCGGAGGTCGATCCCCGGATTACGTTGTTATTGGGACGCGGGCGTCAGTTGCTGGGTGCCAACCGGGCACGCGACGCCCTTTCCTGTTACGACGAAATCCTCAAGATCGACACCAATCACCCCGAGGCTTTGGTGAAGAAGGGGGCCGCGCTCGAACGGCTGAAGCGGGACGAGGAAGCCATCTGGTGCTATGATCGTGCGATCGAATCCGACCGCAAGATGACGCTCGCCTACCTTTACAAGGGCGGAGTCTTCAACCGTCAGGGCCGTTACGACGACGCCCTGGAGTGCTATGAACAGGCACTTCAGACCGCGGACGACGCGGTGTCGTGACGGCTGCCGTACCGTTTGCGGTCAACCCGGGAGAGGGAGCGTCGCGCCCGCCACCGCCTCAGTTGCTCCCGACCCGACTGCGCTGGCGTTCGACGTCAAGCTGCTGGCGGGTGACGGCGATGCGTGCGCCGATGAGCTTGCGATTGGCTTCACCTTGTACGGCGAGCTCGCGCTCAAGTTCCTCGATGCGCTGCTCGTAGGCACGAATGCGCTCCTGCAGGGGCGTGTGCAGCGACGACAAACGCTGTTCCAACTCGCCCATTTCCAGTTCCGCCTTCTTGTGCGCATTCAGAAGCTCCGACCGTTGCTTGAAGAGGGTCTGGAAAATCTTCTCCCTCATCCAGCCCAGCACGCCTGTGCGGATGGCATGGTGGGCCCTGTTGGCCTTTCCTTCCGCGATCAGGGCGCGGCTGCGCCAGTGGTCGGCTTCATTGCCGTCGGTCAGCTCCGGTCCTGAGCCGGGATCATAGGACGACACCAGCGCAGGGTGCTGGTCCGTGGATGGCCGTGAGCGCAGCCGCCAGAGGATCAGGAGCAGGGCGGCGGAGACAACGGCCAGCCCACCGACGATCCACTTCGTCTGTTTCTTGATTTGACCCGCGACGGTCTGTTCCTGGTCGAGTTTGGTTTGGAGGGTGCCGATCAGGCTCTTTTCGCGCATGGCGGCCAGGGCGTTGAGCGCCCTTTGATCGATGATCTGGCCCTTGCGCACGATGACCTGCGCGGCGTCGTAGGTATCGTTGGCGGTGATGCCGGCCCGGCGCTTGGCGCGATAGAGCTCCGTCAGGGCCGGATCGGAAATCGCATTTGCCTGGACGAAGGATGCGGCAAACCGGGCCATCTCCTCCTGACCGGGACCGAAGCTGGTTTCGACGAGACGACGAGCCCGCCAGAGGCTCAGGATCCTCCCCGTGGTGACCCGTGTGCCAGGCGTTTCCAGCTCCTGCGGGGTGGGCGCTTCGCCCAGGCTTCGCACCGCAAGCAATTGTACCGCCTGATTGGCGGCCAGGGTTTGGTCCGATTTCGATGCGGCGATGGGCTGGGTCATCACCTCGCGCACCGGCTGCACGAGATCGGCCAGGAGGAGATGGTCGCTCTTGTTCTGGAGCCAGAGCGGTGCGAACGCAGCGAGGGGAAGATGAGAGGGCGATTCGCCGGCAACAATGCGGAGTGCCGCCGCATAGGCAGGAGAGGTCGATACCAGACCTTCCGTCGGCTGACCTGCGAGCGCTTGCCGGAGCGTCGTGAGAAAATTGCTTTTTGCCTTCTCCATGCTCCCGCGAAGAAGCTTCTCCGCTTCCGAGGCGCTGCCCGGCGCAAACCGGACCACCGGCAGGATGTCCTCTGAAAGCTGCTGCTTCAGTTTCTCGGTCGCTTCGGTATTCACCACCGTCAGGGCCACCGGGGTGGCGACATCCTGGTCAGCAATGTCGCCCAGTTTGTACTGTGGGATCGTTGCGCTGGCGGGACGGGGAGCCGAGGAGACCGCCAGTGAAATGGCGAGAAGCGCAAGGAAGGCGCGAAGGGTGACCATTGTGTGGAGGTGGGCGGGCGCGATGCCAACCAGCCTTGCCGGCGGGGCATCGCGGCCAAGGTCAGTTTCTTGTCCGGTGCGGACTGGGGCGCAAGCGTTTAGAGAGGCTCTTGTTCAATATGCGCCATGGCAATTCCGGACCACTGCTCCAGAGGCCCGTTTGTGCGCTGGCCTTGGCGCCGCGGACCTGCGATCGTTGGGCGGATGTCACTGACCGACTATGGATGGACGGAGACGCTGGCTCGCGAATTTGCGATCCTGGCGGCGTCGGACTTGGAGCCGGCCCGGGTGGTTTGTGAACTGCGTCGTAATTATTACGCCGTCCAACTGGAGTCGGGGGAATTCCTGGGCGAGTGTGGCGGCGGTTTCCTCCATCTCGCCCGCAAGGGAGGGGACTTTCCGGCGATCGGTGACTGGGTTGCCGTGGAACGCCGGGGAGGAGGCGCCCGGGTCGACATTCGCTCTGTGCTTCCTCGGAGAACCAAATTCTCGCGGCGTGCTGCCGGAACCGGCGAGGTGGAGCAGGTCGTGGCGGCCAATGTCGACACGGTCTTCCTGGTCGGCGGGCTTGATCATGATTTCAACCCGAGGCGCATCCAACGTTTCGCCGTGGCAGCGCGGGAGAGTGGCGCCGATCCGGTGATTCTGCTCAACAAGTGCGATCTGGTTGAAGACGCCGATGCCCGGAAGGCTGAGGTCGAGGCGGAGGTGCCGGGGGTGCCGGTTCATCTCACCAGCGTCGAAACCCGCAAGGGGTTGAAGGCGCTTCAGTCAAACTACGCCTTGCGTGGTCGCACGCTCGCGTTCGTCGGATCATCGGGAGTTGGGAAATCCAGCCTGATCAACGCACTGCTCAGGGAGGATGCGCTCCCGGTGGGCACCGTGCGCGAGCGGGACAGCAAGGGCCGGCACACCACCACGCGCCGCGAGTTGGTTCTTACGCCGTCGGGCGCGCTGCTTATCGACACGCCCGGACTGCGCGAGCTGCAGTTGTGGAACGCTGAGGCTGCCGTCGAGGAAACGTTTTCCGACATCGCGAGCTGGGCGCTGAGGTGTCGATTCAGTAATTGCCGTCATGAAACCGAAAGCGGCTGCGCAGTGCGGGCCGCAATCGCGGCGGGTGAGCTGGGCAGGGATCGGCTCGACGCCTACCGTAAGCTGAAAAGTGAAACAGAAGTCCGGGCCCGACAAAAACGGAAACCGTCGGCCCTCGCCAGCAAACCCGGGTGGCGCGCCCGGGAGGATCACGCCCAGCCGTTCCGTCACCGCCACCAACGGGAAGAGTGATGGGGCGTGGCATGGGCGGACGGCTGGCGGCGCGGCCAGATGAAATGCCAATCGGTTTGCATCGAACGGGTGGTGAAGCGACACGGCCTTTCCGGGGCGATTCAGAACCCGATGGCTTGAGTGATGGGATTGGCCTAACGCGGCAAGGCCAGCCCGGCGCATACGCTGGGCTCGGGATGCCTGAGTATTGGTTCTGGCCGACCGCCCGGGGTTTGTCCAAGGTCTCTGCCATTCGTTCCTGCCATGCCCGAATCTGAAAGCACCACCCCGGCCGCCGCTGACGAAAAGGAAATCTGGAGCGGCCACACCTCGCAATGGGTGCACTTTTGGTATTATTTCATTTGTCTGATCCTCGCGGCGGCGGCGTGCGTGGGCATCCCGTTTACCCATGGCCTTTCGGCCATCGGCCTGGTGGTGCCGCTGATCATGGCGTTGGTGCGCTGGTGGCTGACCCGCAGCACGCTGTATGTGCTGACCACCCAGCGGCTCAGGATTCACAGCGGCGTGCTCAATCGCCGGCTTGAGGAGGTTGAATTGTATCGGGTTAAGGACTACGTCATGGAGCAGCCGCTGTTTCTTCGCATGCTTGGTCGCGGCCACCTGACGGTGGTCAGCTCCGATGCGAGCACCCGCCAGATTGTCCTGCGTGCCATCGCGGATGTTGCGGCGGTGCGCGAACAGATGCGGGGAGCGGTCCAGGCGGAACGGGATCGCAAGCGTGTCCGTCAGCTCGACGTTGACGACCTCCCGCCAGGCAGTTGATCACCGGAAGGCCGGAAAAGAGGTCATCGCATTGTCCGGGGTCTACAGTCTCGCTTCGGAGGCGATCCTCGCCAGCCCCGCCGTGATCTCAGATTCGGGAATCCATTTCCCTCGGACCATGACGCCGGCCTTCTGCTTGAGGTGAGCGAGATCGGACAGGGGGTTTCCCTTCAACAGTATGAGGTCGGCGCGATGTCCGGGGGCGACCAGGCCCAGGGTGTCCCGCGCATGGAGGTATTCCCCGACATTCTTCGTCGCGGTCTGGAGGATGGCAAAACGGCTCATGCCGCATTCCTCCATGGCCTTGAATTCCCGATGTATCGAAAAGCCTGGTACACTGAACTGCTGGGGGGAGTCCGTGCCGAAAATGATCCTGGCGCCGCCCTCATGCAGGGCCTTTAGCAGGATTTTCCGGTTGGCGGCCGTCTGTCGGGCCTTCTCGGGGTCAAACGAAGCGGCTCCCGTCCGCTTCTGGTACGACACGATCCAGCGTTCGACTTCCGCCCGGGGCATGTAGCGCAGCTCGGGATAGCGGGACATCGTCTCCAGCGGGGCCGCGCCGATGATGGTCTCCCACAGAACCATGGTCGGCACGACCCACGTGCCGGTTTTCCGTGTAAGGGCGACGATCTCCGTCAGTTTGGCCGGGTCCATGGGAGCCTTTTCCGCATTCAGATATTGGATGTATCCATCCAGATGATCAACCGTCTCCTGTCCTTTCCCGATGGCATGAAGCAGGCCGACATCGGCGGGGATATGGCCTGCAAACCGGATTCCCAACGCGTCCGCGGTCATGGCCATCGCATCGTAGTCGGCGCGTTTCAATCCCGGGTGGACCTTGAGAAGATCCCAGCCTTCCGTCTTCTGTAAACGGACGCGTTCCTCCGCCTGCGCCGGGAAATGTACGGTTGCTCCGGAAAAGGCGGGGCCGGCGAGATAGAGCGTCGGGCCGAGGAGCGTGCCCGCCCTGACCTTGTCCCTCAGCTCCAGCTGCCCCGGCCAGCCGAGCATGCTGCGCACCGTGGTCACGCCGTTGGCGAGAAAGAGAAAATAGATGTTTTCGATGTAAGCCGGGGAGGAGCCGATCGGCGGGTTGTGCCCGTGCATCTCGCCGAGACCAGGCAGAAGAAACTTGCCGGAGCCGTCGATCGTCCGGGCACCGTCGGGAACCGCCATCTCGGCGGAGGGGCCGACCGAGGTGATGCGATCGCCGGTGACGATCACGGTCTGCCGGGGCAGGATGACCTCGCGATCCATTGGCAGGACGTTCACGTTGACGAAGACCACGGCATCCCGGGTGGCACCCTTGGCGACGCCCGGCAGGCCGGCGAGGACGGCCAGGAGAATGGATGGAATCAATCGAGTGTTCATGGGGGGACCGGCAGGTGCCGGGATTGGGATTCTAGCCC